>CAYWDK010000056.1:4273-5381 GCA_964457025.1 uncultured Balneolaceae bacterium
GAGATGCAGCTGGCGGCACGTTTCGCTTTCCGATCCAGCCTGAAATATGATCTCGATATAGGCCTGCTCTACTGGCACCATCCCACACCGGTTTACCGGAAAGACATTCAGGCCGACATCGAAAACGGTTTTTTTCTGAATCTCACCGAGAAGTACACCCAGGGTCTCATAGGCATGTACTCGGGGACGCTGCAGCTTACCGACAAGCTGTTGCTTACCTCCGAATCGGCTTTTTACAGCCGCAGGAGCTTCGACTATCTCTCCGATGCCTTGCGGCGCCTGAGCCTGCAGAATCCTACCCTGCCGGAGCAACTGCAGATAGCGCAGGCCTTCGCCGCCAACCAGGACGGTTTTGTAAAGGAGCGCCCCTGGCTTATCTCGATGATCGGACTCCAATATGAAATTTGGGACGTAACGGTAAACGGCCAATTCATAAATGAGCATATCTTTGACTACGATTCTACCATACTCCAGGAAAAGGACTTCTATTATACTACCCTCTCCCTTCGGCGAAACTTCTTGCGTGACAAAATGAATGTTTCCCTCTTCGGCAGGTATAATTTTGAGGGCGATGACTTCTGGATCCATCCGGAAATAAGCTATACCGGCATCGACTCCTTCGAGCTTGCGGCCGGCTCGCAGTTTTTCGGCGGCGAGGAAACCGAACCACTTTACGGGCACTTCAGCTTCCGGGAGTTTGCCGGAAACAGCTTCAGCTACCTGAAAATTGCCGCCTATTTTTGAAATTCAGGGAATTCCCTGACCGGACTTCGGGTTTAGGGCACATTCCTGAAGACCTCAGTAACAGCATTTTATCAAGTGAACCGATTAGCCGAATTCATACTTTCACGTCCCAAGAGCGTTTTGCTTTTGTTCGGGCTAATCGCCCTGGCGGCTTTTTTTCCCGCTCTCCAGATCAAAAGCGATTTCAACCTGGAGAACTTTTTTCCGGAAGATGATCCTACCATAAGGGATTACCAGCGGCTGGAAGAGGAGTTTGGGCGGGACGACAATATTATTATGGTGGGCTTCCGCAGCGACTCGCTCTTTTCGCCGGAAGTACTCTCCGACCTGAAAGCCATTACCGACTCTGCAGCTGCTATTGCCG
>CAYWDK010000056.1:5481-11937 GCA_964457025.1 uncultured Balneolaceae bacterium
GCGCATCAACCGGGTCTTCAAAGACAAAAGCGCCGGAATTTTCCGATTCTTTGATCGGAGGCTCAAAGAACTTTCCGATTTCAACCGTATCTATTACAAAGAGATCCTTATCGGAAGCATTGTATTTTGCCTGCTGATCGGCAGCGGTATTTCGATATTAAAAGTAAACGGCAAGGTGTTTGATGAGCTGAGTGAAGAGACCGAACCCATACAAGACGCCCGCTTCTTTTCGCAAAACCTGGCGCCGCCCTTCCCCATGGAGTTTATCATAGACACCGGCCGGGAAAACGGCATCACCGACCCGCAGTTCGTGCAAAAGCTGGAAGACTTTACAAACTATATGCGCACCTTCCCCGAGGTGGAACGGCTGACCTCCTTTAATACCCTGCTCAAGGAAGTGCATGAGGCGATGGCACCGGAACAGGCAGCCGGGCAAGCCCTGCCTCAAAACGAACAGCTTATCGCACAGTACCTGCTGCTGCTAGAAATAAGCGATACCGACTTCCTGGAACGCGCCGCCGATTTCGGCTACCAGCGTATTCGCGTCTCAGCCCAGGTTCAGGACGCCGGCTCCTACCGAATCAGTCAGATCCGTGATTCCGTTCGGACCTATCTGGCCGAACATTTCCCTGAATCTGAAACCATTCTAACCGGCTCTACCATACTGAGCGCCGACCTCAACGGGAAAATTGTCAACTCGCTTTTCAAAAGCATTTTGCTGGCTTTTGTGCTCATTTCGGCAATCATGGCGTTCCTCTTCCGAAATATACGTATGGTCTTTATCTCGTTGATACCGAATATCCTCCCCTTGATTATGGTGGCAGGTATTATGGGATTCACCGGTATCGATATCAAATCTTCCACGGCAGTGATTTTCACTATCGCATTTGGTATTGCGGTGGATGACTCCATCCACTATATGGCACGCCTGCGGATAGAGATGAAGCGCGGGCGTTCGCTGGAAGAGGCCGTGCGACTAACCACGAGAAAGACGGGAAAGGCGATTATCGTCACCAGCCTGATACTGCTGGGCGGCTTCGGCACACTGCTTACGAGTGTGTTCTCATCCACGGTCTATATGGGCTTGCTGGTAGGCCTGACGGTCTTCTTTGCCCTGCTGGCGGACCTTCTCTTGCTGCCCGCCCTCTTCTACTGGATTAAACCGAAATTCGGCTTTACTTCTGTTTCAGATGAGCTTCAACCTGCTTCCACACCGTTGCATGAGTTGCATGAAGATCAGCAGACGATTCAATAGTCACAAAACGCTCCTCGCTTTGGGCCAGCTTGTCATAGCCTTCGATCACCCGGCTGAAAAATTCGTCTCCGGAGATCTCCATTCGGTCTTTCTGTAAGGATTCCGTTCTCTTTTTCGCCTCTTCGAGGCTGATGCGCAGATAGAGTGTAAGGTCGGGCTCACGGCCGTGGCTGGCCATCTCGTTGAGCTCCCGGATGTGTTCGAGCGATACTGCTTTGCGTCCGTATCCCTGGTAGGCGGTAGTTGAGTCGTAAAATCGGTCCAGTATCACTACAGTCCCTTTTTCAAGCAGGGGAAGCACCTTTTCGGTAATCAGCTGGGAACGCGCCGCGGAAAAAAGCAGGAGTTCGGTAACAGGATCAATTACCGACTTGGAGTTGAGCAGGATATGGCGGATCTGTTCGGAAATGTCGGTGCCGCCGGGTTCGCGAAACACCTCTACTTCATAGCCTTCTTCGAGAAGCTTTTCGCGAAGCAGTTTGATCTGTGTGGATTTTCCGCTGCCGTCTATGCCTTCAAATGTTATGAACACGGTTGCCTGGCTGGTTAATCGGTTGCGCTTTTCGCCTCGAATATAGTAAAGCTGGGCTATTCATCGAAGTGGGATTTAGCCGGATTACCGGTCTGACCGGTTTGAGTACAAATAAAAAAGGGAAGCCTCTACCAGGCTCCCCTCTCCTATGGGTCAATAGTTAAAATCATCCATCAGCTCGGGCGGCTCTTTGTCCAGAGCGATAGCCAGGGCCAGGTAGACGAGCAGCGAGGTACCCGAACCGGCAAAGAAAGTGATGATGAAGAGCAAGCGAATCACCGTAGAGCTGATACCGAAATATTTTGCAAGTCCGCCGCAGACGCCGGCCCACTTGCGGTCACTGCGTGATTTGTAGAGTTTCTTGGATTGGCGCAGGGCAAAAGAGTCCAGGTTACGGCTCTTTGAGCTCGAAGCTGAGCGCCCCTTGGAGCGACTGTCCAGATCGTTGTCAAGGCCGAAGCTGCTGTCGTAGTCCACATCGGCATCCGGGTCGTAGTCGAATTCGAAGTCGTATTTGCGCTTTTTCTGCTTGCTCTTTTTCTCCTCTTCTTTCTGCTTCTTGCGGTCACCGACCAAGAAACCGAAACCGACCAGCGTCACCAGCACGCCGCCGATGAGCGGCATCACATCCATAAGCCCGGTCAGGTCAGGACCGATAGCAAGGCCGATGGTCTGGATCAGGAAAATCATGGCTACAAAAAACATAGCGATACCTGCGATGGTGGCAAAGTTCCAGATGTTGGTATTGGCTTTCTGCTCCTCCTGCAGGAACTCCCGCATGGTGTTGCGTAGCTCATGGTCTTCAAACTCCATCAGGGAGTCGAGCGACCGGTGGGATATGCGTTCTTTGGTGTGGTCAGCCATAGTGTGTCGAATTAGTTGTGCCCTTGTTGACTGCTTTTCCTTTTGTCATGTCACGAACGGTACTACGCAAGATAAGTGCTGATGTTTCAGAATGAAAGGGTTCAGGCCAAATAAATTGGATATTCTTGCACTTCCTGAATACAGTGTTAAATTGAAATCACTTACTCATATAATTCCAGTGACCATGAAAAAATTTTTCCTGCCGTTATCAGTCGTTCTATTCTCATTTATCACCACCCAAACACTTATAGCCCAAAATACCGGCCCGCATCAATACACCACCACCCTATTACGGGCAGCGCCGGGCGAACTGCCGGGACTGATCGAGCAGCTTAAGCAGGAACGAACGGAGACAAACGGCAACCTTCTGATCATGCGCCACAGCCAAGGCGACCACTGGGACCTGATGATGCTACGTCCCCATACCGGCCTGAAGGTGCCGGACTACGGCTCGCGGGTCCACTTTCAGCATGATTTTGTGGTTAAGAGCACTGTAGGCTGGGACAGCCTGAAGTCTGCCGGAGCCAACAACGGCCTCTACCATATCGAGATGTTTCACGCCAAGAAGGGAAGCTACAGTGATTTATTGAAACAGCGGCAGATGGAAAACGGCTACTACCACAACATCGGCCTTGCAGGCAATGTAATCTTCGAGACCGTCTTCGGAAGCGATGTGGATATCTATACGCTGGGATTCTATAAGGATATAATTGATTTTGCCACACAGCCGGATCAGCCGCAGTCGTGGTTCGACGAGGCGGCAAGAAAAGCAGGCTTTAGCGACCAGTCCGAATTGGGCTTTTCGCTGCGCCGCTATATCCTGAAACACAACGACACGCTGGCCTCTGCCGTGAGGTAAGTTGTTTTAGGGACGGATGACGGCGTTCTCGGTGATGAGCAGGTCCATCGGTATATCAAACGATTGGGAAGGCACGTGGTCCAGCAAGCAGGCCTCGAAAAGCAGACCTATTTTGGGGCAGTCGACCGAGGACAGAAAGCGATCGTAAAAGCCCTTGCCGTAACCGATGCGGTTGCCGTGGCGATCGCCGCCTACCATCGGGACAACCACCAGGTCGTAGTCGGATGGGGAAGCCTGCTTTCCTCCCTCAGGCTCCTTCACTCCCCACTTATTTTCTTTAAGAGATTCATAATCGTCCAAGTAGATCCCGTGAAGTTTCCCGGTCTCGAAATCGGTAACCGGCACGACCAGTTTTTTTTCATTCTCGCAAAGTTCTTTGATGAGCGGGAGGGTGTTTACTTCATTGCGATCGTTAAGAGAGACGTAGCAGTGAACGGTTCCTGCCTGGCTATACTCCTGCAATGAAGTAAGGCTTGAAATGATACGGGATGAGTATTCCAGGTAGGTGTGCTCAGGTAGCGCTTTTCTGCGCTCCATCAGCTCATCGCGAAGGATCTCTTTTTCGGTACTATTGCCCATATCCATAACAATTACTTCAGCAGCGGATTAGAGATAAACCAGCTTGTGCTCGTTAAAATTCTCGTTCTCGTCGAGAGATTCAAGCAGGCGGTCCCAGATGTCTACGTCGTATTTGTTCATATAATAGATCCCCGCCAATTTCCGCTCCTGCAGGCTACGTCCCGGGAAAAGGTGATTCTGTATACGCCTAATCCGGCTGAGCTGGGTCTGCTCATGGTCTTTTACGGCACGATAAACCTTGCCTTTCAACCGGTCGAGTTCGTTTTGGAATACGGTGGCTACTTTATCAGCGGATTTCTCCAGGGTCGGATCGATTTCAGCGATCTGTTCAACAGGTTCTTCGGATATCTCCTTCGACTTCTGTTTCCACTCGCTGAAGATGCTTTCGATATCGACCTCTCCCCTTTGCTCTACGAATTGCGATTCCAAGTCTTCGATACGCTGCCCGTAGTCGTGCAGCTCAAAAGGGAGTTCGCCCATAATCCTGTCGATGGCCGGCTCGATGAAGGTGGCGCTGAGTCGCGGAAATATGACCGGCATCTGCATATCGAACTCTTTGTACATCTCTTTCATCTGTCCGTAGTAGGAAATCTCGCCCGGGCCGCCCACATAGCCGAGTGTCGGCAGCAATACATCCTGCAGGACCGGCCGCAAAAACACATTCGGCGAAAATTTTTCAGGAGAACTTTCAATTTCTTCAATCAAATCTCCGGTATCCCATTTCCTCCCGGAGTCGGTGTGCCAGCCGTTGCCATTGCGACTGATCTTTTGCCTGGCTTCATCACCAAGGTAGAAAAGATTGGAATCGTAAAGCGTTACCTGCTGAGAAAACTCTCTTCTGAGGGCATCGGTCTGCTGTTGCAACGCCTGCCTGATTCCGTCGGCCTGCTGGATGGCCGACTTCATACATTCCCGCGACAGTTCCTTTACCGCCTTGTCGTTACTGCCCGCAAGTACCAGCCCGTACTTGGAAAAGAGCTTCATAAAGAGCGTGCCGAAAGCCCTGTCAAAACGCTCGCCCTTGGCATAGCCGGCATCCAACAGCTCCCACAGACGCGGGGAGAAGTCGGTTTCGTACTGTGCTTCCTTCAAATCACCTCTCAATTTTGTGAGGGACTCTTCGAAAGTCATCTGCGAGACGGGCGGCAGACTGCCGCCTTTGGATGGCAGTGAAAAGGTAACGGGATCATCCTCATTCAGAACCGTAACCGAGCGGATCTCGTCGTAGTCGTGATCCTCATCCGCCAGCCAAAAGACGGGCACGACCGGCCTTTTCAGAAGCTTCTCCATCCGCCGGGCCAGGTGAATGGTGGTGAGGGTCTTCAGGAACGTGTAAAGAGGGCCTCCGTACACACCCAGCTGCTGGCCGGTGACTATAGCAAGAGTGTCTTCCTGCTCAAGTCGGTCAAGGTTGTCGATTGTGGGCTGGGCGGGCTCATATTGGCGGTTGATAGCGCGCAGGGCATCGACCTTCTCCTTACGGCCGGCCAAAGCAGGCTTCTGTTTCGCATATTTCTTTATCGCTTTCTCGTCAAAAGGATTGGCCTCATAGAAAGAAGCCACCTCACCGAAATCGGAAAGATAGATTTGAAACAGTTTTGGGAAGGGTAGATTGACAAATGGATAGCTGCCCGTCTGCAAGGTACCTATCCTTTCAATTTTTGAATTTCGTCCCTGAGCCGCGCGGCCTTTTCGTAATTCTCGGTTTCAATCGCTGTTTGAAGTTCGCGTTCCAGTTTCTCGAGCTTGGTCAATTCCGCCGGTTTCTCTTCGGCTTTCTGGCCTGATGACACCTGTACCTCACCTCCCTCTTCTTCGGATATGATGCCGGCCTCGTCCAGAATCTTATCGGCTACATAGATGGGAGCATTAAAACGAACCGCCAGTGCGATGGCATCGCTTGGCCGCGCATCCTGTTCCATCTCTTCCCCGTTCTGGCTATAAATAATCTGTGCAAAAAAGGTCCCTTCGCTCAGATCATTGATAAACACCTGGTTGATGTCGGCGCCAAAGAGCTGGACCGCATTCTTAAGCAGGTCGTGCGTCATGGGGCGCGGCGGCTTGATGTGCTCCAGTTCCAGGGCGATGGCCTGGGCTTCGAATGTACCGATAATAATGGGGAGCCTGCGGTTGCCCTGTACTTCGTTCAGTATAAGGGCGTAGGCACCTCCACTGCTGGGACTTGTCGAAAGCCCCAATATGTCCATCTTAATCTTACTCAATGTTCACCTTCAGTTTTGGATGGCCGTTAGCTTGTGAGTGTTAAGTTAGTGATTTTTACCTTAGTCGTAAACTGTTAACGAATTAAGCAACAAACGCATTTCATGATAAAATTGTACTAACTAATGAGATAAAGTTCACCCAAAT
>CAYWDK010000057.1:0-11937 GCA_964457025.1 uncultured Balneolaceae bacterium
CGGAGTGGCAGTATCTCGCTCAAGGCCTGTTCACTGAAATGACTCTCGCTTACCACAAGTCCAGCCAGGAATGCTCCGAGAGCCAGGCTGACACCGGCCATGCTGGTTAATGCGGCCGTTCCGAAGCAGATGGCTACTACGGTAAGCAGGAAGAGTTCCTGCCTGCGTGTCTGGGCCACATGCTTGAGTATCCAGGGAACGATACGCCTTGCAAGCAGGATCACCAAAAGAATGATCAGCACTGCCTTTCCCAGTGCCAACAATACTCCCGAGCCCTTTCCGCTATCACCGGCCAGAAGGGGGACCAACAGCACCATGGCAATAATGGCAAGGTCCTGGAATATGAGAACTGCCAGCGAAAGCTGACCCGACGGGGTGTCGGTCTGATCCTCCTGGCTGAGCAGTCCCAATATGATAGCAGTACTGCTGAGTGCGACAAGGCAGCCGGTAAAAAGGCCAATCTGCCATGAGATTCCGAAAGACATCAATATTCCGGTTACCGCGGCCGCGGTGAGCACCACCTGAAGGCCTCCGCCCACGAATATGGCTTTCCGGATACGGGAGAGCTTGTCGAGGCTGAATTCGATACCGATGGAGAACAGCAGTAATATAACTCCCACTTCACCAAGAATATTGACCAGCTCCTGGTCTTGTACCAGACCCAGGGCAGAGGGGCCGATAAGTACACCTGCGATTAGAAAACCGACAATGGGTACCAGCTTGATGCGGTAACACAAGTAGGCGATTCCTACACTTATTACAAAAAGTGCAACAAGTTCATCCAGAAAGGGGAGTGTAACTGCAAATTTCATGACGCTTTGGTCGGACGGTTATTGCTTTTCTTCCAAAACCCTGCCGGTACTGATAAAAGAAAGTCCCTGCTGCTGGGTCGTGCTTATCATTACGGCTTCAACAACAGGAGGCGATACCTCCTGTTCCGATTCCCATTCCACAATAAAGTTGGCACCTACTCCACCGCGCAGATCATCCTCTTCAACCACAAAGGATGTAGAAGCAAGCGGGCCGATTTGTTTGGGCGATTCGAGGTAGTTTTTTACCAGTTGCCCCTGTGAGTCGTAATAGAGAATCCCGGTCAGGATGATCGGCCGGCTAAGGTCGGCATTCCTAAAGCTGAGTGTGGCTGTCAGGTTGAAAGTTTTTTGCTGGTTTCTCTGGTAGATGTGTGAGTAAACCGGTACATAAATGAGTTGCCCGGCGGATGTGTGTAGGCGGTTGAGGTTCCTGTCTCCGAGGGAAGTTGCAGTACTGCTGGTGTCGATCGGAGAAGGCTGCTGCGGTGCAGGAGTAATGTCGTCTCCATCCTTTTGGGATGAACAGGATATGACAAGGACTGAAATGAGTAGAAAAATAAATCGGGATACCGGCATAACCGTGATGTTGAGTAAAATTTGCCTGGCAGAATAAACTACACAAAGATACTTAGTAAGCCGGACTTTCCTAAAAGTGCATCAGGCTTCCCGGGATTACTGTCTAAAAGCGGAGGTTTATAGAGAGGCCGGCACTATCGCGGTCCAAGGAAGGCTTACTTACCGGTTAGAACCGGCGGACAGGAATCAGCAGGGAGTGCCTTCCGGACCGGGAGAATTGCAGCTCAATGTCTACGGAACCGCCTTCAGAAAAATCCCGGACAGCCTCCATCATCATGACATGGAAGCCTCCGGGCTGCAGCAGCAGACTGTCTCCGGAGGCGACAGTGAGTTCTCCGGCCGGCCTCATCCCGGAGAGTCCCTCTTCGGTTGTGTAGGATTCGTGGACTTCCGCCTTGTTGAATCCTTCTGTTCGGATTGCCAGAAGCGTATCGCTTTCTGAAGTACCGTTATGAATCAGAAAATAGGCGGCACTATTGGCACCCTGGGATGCCGGGCGTGCCCAGGCTTGGGAAATTTCAAGAGAGCCTGAAAGGGCCGCCTTCTTTTCTTTTGGGGAACACGCACTGATTACAAAAAGCAGGGTGAAAAAAAGAACAGCCATATACCTTTTCATAAGTATAACTTATCTGAGCTTATTGATGTCTTCAATGATGTTCTTAACCGGCACGGCGCTTCCCGGGTATTCGAAACGGACCCTTCCTTCAGAGTCCATTACCAGGATGCGGTTGGTATGGTTCATCAGGTAGGTGATGTTGCCTTCCTCATTGGTCTGCCGATTCACCATTTTGGCCATGATGTCCATCTTGGCGAGCACGGAGTCGACCGTAGAGGAGTCACCGGTCAGCATCGTAAACCTGGTGGAGTCAAGCCGGAAGTCGTTCATATAACGCTTAAGCACCGATGGGCTGTCACGGCCGGGGTCAAAAGTTATCTCAGCAAAGTGGATGCCGGAAGCAGGGCCCAGCTCTTTGTTGAGGTTACTGAGCTTGGCTGTGATGACGGGGCAGATATCGGGGCAGTGGGTGTAGATAAAGCCTACTACCAGGATGTCACCTTCGAAGTCAGCCGGGAATTGTACCCTGGCACTGTCCTGGTTGATCAGCGTAAAGGAATTGTCACTAAGGTCATTGATTACTTTGGGACCGTTTTGGCAGGAAGAGATAAAGAAAGAAACCGTTGCTATTACAATGAAGTTCAGCAACAAAGTTGGGAAACCGTCTCGCATGATTTAGGCTCTGTGTTTTGATTACTTAGTTGCAGGGGCTTGCCACATGCTCGTCGCAGGGCTCAAACTCAAACTCCAGGGTGGAGTGGTGGATCTGGAATCTGCTGCCGAGCAGTTCTTTGAGCGACGATTTAATGGCTTCCATATCGTTCATATCCTGCTCGTCAATAACCACGTGGCTTTCCAGCAGGATGTTATTCTCATCCAGCCGCCACACGTGCAGATGGTGTACGTCAAGCACTCCGGCAACCTGCTGCATAGCGGAGGTTACCTCCGGAATCTTAATTTCGGAAGGGGTGCTTTCCATCAGGATATCAATGGTTTCGCGCAGCATATAGTAGCTTTGCCAGAGAATATAGCCTGCAATGAGGAGGGTAAGGATGGTATCTACAACAAACAGCTGGTACTGCAGGATAAGGTAACCGGCAATAATGACGCCTACGGATGAAAGCCCGTCGGAGAGGATATGGATATAAGCACTCCGGATATTGATGTTTTCCTGCGAGCTGCGGTAGAGCAGAAGGGCGGTGACGAAGTTTCCTATCAAACCGACTACGGCAACTACAAACATCACCATACCGTCTATAGGCTGAGGATTGTAAAACCGCTCAATACCCTCCTTCACCAGGTAGAGCGCAATGATGACGAGAGTAATGAGATTGATAAAAGCCCCGATAATTTCGGCGCGCTTATAGCCGAAGGTTTTCTCCTTGTTGGCATCTTTTTTGGAAATCTTGCGTGCTGCCAGGCTGATACCGAGGGAAGTGGTATCGTTGAGGTTGTGTAGGGCGTCGGATAACAGCGAAAGGCTGCCCGAGACGATACCGCCTATGAACTCTGCCAGGGTTATCCCCAGGTTCAGAAATATGGAGATCCACAGGCGCCCTTCGGTCTGGTTTTCACCGTGATGGTGGTGATGGTGCCCGTGGTGTTGAGAATGAGCCATTGATCTGAAAAATTACATCTGTATCAGGTGATCTTCGAATCGCTACAATAAGGTAACAACATAAAGCAACAATGAAGACCTAAAAATATTCAACAAAGTAAAGGCTGCCGGCCGTCAGGCTCAGGCAGATAAGCATCAGGAGGAAACCCTGTTTAAGCGGCTTGTTGGGCAGTACGCGGTACAGCTTTTCCTGTTTGAGCAGCGATTCGACTTCCTTTCTCTTTGCAAGCTCTTCCTCGCTGAGTTCTTCTTCTGGCTGAAGCACCAGGTGGGCCTGTTCGTTGAATTCGGGCACCAGGTCATTCAGCATGGAAGCCATGGTCTGTTCATTAAATTTGGGAAGGTCTGCAATGATCAGGTAGACCGGGATCATAACTACGAATACGGCCACGCCAACGATGGTGCGGTCCAGTATGGTGAGATCTACGAAATAGCTGCTCGCAGTGCTTATCAGGAATGCCATCCCCAGCATGGTAAGCAATGCACTGGTCACCAGCCTCAGCTTCCAGTTGAGCACCAGCTCGTGAAGGATACGTTCATATTCGTTTAATTTTCTGTTTTCCATGCTACCGTCCTTTTCTAGCAAACTTTAATATCAAACATATATTAATTTTCTTTAGGCAATTTTTCCATTTCATTCAGCATTTGTCTCATAAATAGTTCTGCCGCCCGGCTGGAAATGGTTTCCAGCATCCGCCGGTCTGACCGGTCGTTGACTTCGTAGGTGAGCGCATCGGCCCCGAAAGTGTGATAAATCCAGTTTTTGGTAATGGGAGAGCTGGTGTCGAAAGACTCTACCTCAAAAGGGTGTTCGGGAAAAGAAGCCATGAGCGCATCGAGCCATCGATAGGTGAAATCATCAGGGAAAGTCTCAATCTCCCGGTTGATGGGATAAAAGATGTTTTCGTCGGTGGAATGGAAGTCGATCCCGTAAAAAACCCTGCGCAGGGAGTCCGCTTCCATATATCGAAGAATATTTTCTTTGATAGCACGGGGCTCGGGCTGATTGAAGTCCTGCCAGTCTCGGTTCAGGTCCACACCGCCCGCATTATGCCGCCAATGGCCATTCTCAACGCCATCCGGATTGGCAAAAGGATAAGCAATGACTTCGAATTTCGACCGGAATCGGCGGGCAAGTTCGCTGTCTGCGGAAAGCTGCTCTAAAAAAGTGAGGGCTGCCATATAGCCCGTTGTCTCGGGCGGATGGAGCCGGGAAACGATGATAATGACGCCGCGTGACTCCTTTTTATTTGCTTCCGATATTTCAAGGCGGCTGATCGCCCTTCCCTGGTGCGAATAGCCCGCGGTGGTCTGTCGGACAAATGGTTTCTGAGCCAGTGAATCGGCCCATGCGGAATAATGGTCCTGCGTGAGGAGCTCCTGCGCGCTCACCCACAGGGTATCGGGACCCACATCGAGAGTCAGGGTGGCGGTGCCGGCCAGGGTATCGGGCCGGTAGGCGGAGGAGTCGATAGAGTGCCAGCCGGATCCGTCATGGCTAAGCTCCGGCCAGTAGCGGTGCTCACCGTGCTCGTAACGGATTTCAAGACTCACAGTTTTTTGGGTATCGGCCCACACTTTGAAAGCATACCAGGGACTGTTGTTGACGGGGTGGTTTTCGGGCCGGATGGTAATACTGTACAGCGAATCACCGGCTTTATAAAAGTCGTTCATGCGCGCCCCTGCAAACTCATTGGATATCCATATTCCTTCTTCAGCTACGCCTATGGTCCTTTTGTGCTGGGGGTTGATCTCCTTGTCGGAAGTGATGGTGGCGCCTTCCGGATCATAAGAAAAACCGGTGAACTTGTCCGAAGACGAGCATTCTGCCAGCATCAGGGAAATCAGTAACAGGGAGAGCAGCCGTATTATGGAAGCAGGTCTGCAGACGAATATTTTCATTACAAAGCCACGTTTTTATTTCAAGCTGTCAATATAGAAAAGTTGAATCACAAAGGGGAAAATGTAATGTTGTGCGGTAAATATTACCAGATATCATTTTTTGAGATTCTATTAAGCCCTTTCATTTATAGTTGTTATTTTTATTCTATTTTCAAAGAAAAGAACACTATAAACCAAATATCTCCTGCCCGGTGCGGTTACGACTTTCTCTGATAATTTGCCTGTTAAGCTGCTTTGGGGCGGCTCTCTTCTTGCCTTTGAGTATACAGGCAAGGGCACCGGAAAGCAGGATTGCCGATGACATCCCCGACCAGGTATGGAAAGTAGATTTCGAAGGAAATGAAACTTTCGCTGACGTAATCCTGGAGGAACAGATAGCGACGACCTCTCCGACCTTTCTGGATAAGCTCAGGTTTTGGAAAAGGACCGGCCATGAATTCAATGAGCTGGAAGTCAGGAAAGACGTGATCCGCATTCGCAACTATTACTTGCGGCGGGGTTTTATTAACGTATCGGTGAACTACAGGGTGGAAGAGGGCAATAAAAGCTGGAAAAAAGAAGTGGTGTTTGTAATTGACGAGAACGCACCCGTGAGGATACGGAACCGGGAGTTCGATATTACTACAGCCCCTCAAAATATCGACTATATCCGCAACAGCCAGGAATTCAGCCGTGCCAGCCGGCGCCAGCCGTTTCGCGAGGGCCGGAGATACGAGCGGATTCGCGAGCCCGAAGTGATCGGACAGCTGGAAGACGCCTTGAAAAATCTCGGTTTTGCTTATGCGTCGGTCAGCATCGATGTAGAGATAGATACCGCCCGGCTGGCAGCCGACCTGGTCATCCGCTGCGATACGGGTCCGCTGACCTATATCGACAATATTGAAGTGGAAGGACTGGAGTCGGTTTCAGAAAGCTATGTGTTGAAGGAGACCGGCCTCAGACAGGGTGAACGTTACAGTCTGGACGAGTTGCAGAATGCACAGAAAGAAGTTTTCAACCACCACCTCTTTCGTTTTGCGACGATCAGTATACCGGAACAGGAACGGGATTCCAGCCTCGACTTGCAGCTCAGGGTTCGGGAGAACTCCCTTCGCTCGGTCCAGGCAGCCATCGGTTTCGGTACGGAAGAGTATTTGAGAGGCCAGGTGGGCTGGACTCACCGTAACGCTTTTGACAAAGGCCACAAATTCACGGCAACGGCACGTGCCTCTTTTATCGAACAGACCCTGGGAGTGGATTACCTCTTTCCCTACATTTACAATACCAAGAGCAGTATCGTGATCTCTCCCTTTGCCCAACATCTGCTGGAAAGAAACTTCGAGCTTTTAAGCGGCGGTATCACCAATAGTTTTATTTACAGGTATAGCGAAAGGGTTACGGGCTCCGCCTCCTATCGTTTTACCAAGAACAAGGAACTCTCCAAGCAGTTGGACGCCAGCCTTCCCGATACGGCTTTTCAATATGACCTCTCTTCACTGCAGTTTACAGGCTACTACAACGAGGGATTCGGCCGCCGGCAGAGAGGGTGGGTCATTCAGCCTTATTTAGAGTTCTCGGGCTTTTTCGGTTTTGCCACTTTCCAGTTTCAAAAGGCGTCGATTGACATTCGAAAGTATACACAGCTGACGCAGTCTACCACGCTGGCCACGCGGGTGCAGGCCGGGGGACTGTTCAATGTAGCTTCTGATTCCTTGCCGGGAGAGGTTCGCTTTTATTTGGGGGGAACCAGTTCGGTTAGGGGATGGTACCGGCACAACCTGGGCCCCAAGCAGGCCCGGACCCGCCAGGACAGTGTCCGTCAAATTGGCGGCACCTACACCGATACCACCCGTTTTGTTGATTATATTCCGGAAGGAGGTCAGGCCATGCTGGGTTTTAATGTGGAAATACGTCAAAGCCTGAACCAGCTGATAAACGGCTTTGGGATGGCCGTATTCCTGGACGGGGGACAGGTCTGGCGTAACTTTGATACCTTGGGGGACCGGCCTTTTCAGTTTGGAGTGGGAGGAGGATTTAGGTATCAGTCGCCTATCGGTCCGCTGAGAATCGACATCGCTTACAAGCTGAACCCGACGGATGAGGATCTGAATATCTACCAGGGGGTGCGGTATGGGTCGGCCTGGGACCGGATCGGAATTCACTTTAGTATCGGACAGGCATTCTGATGACAGAAAAGCAAAAACATAGCGGAAGCAGGATCTGGAGATTTATTCGCAGATTTTTATACCTCGCAGGCGTGATTGTTGTGATCCTGGGCCTGTTGCGTCTTTCCCTTATGACTTCTCCCGTCCAAAATTGGGTGAAAAACAGCATTGTGTCTGCGGCGAACGAGCGACTTTCTTCTACTCTGATTATTGACAGGCTGGAGGGAGATCTCTGGCAGGAGGCTGGCTTCAGCGGCATACGGCTGGTTGAAAACGGAGGGGATACCCTGGCATCGGTTGACACACTGTCTGTGCGCTATGATTTGCTAAGCTGGTTCAAGCCGGTTTTTGAGATAACCGAAGTGAAGGTCAGCGGCCCCTTTGCAAGGCTCAGGGAAAAGAGTGGTGAGTGGAATGTTACGGAATGGACCGCGCCCGCTGCTGCAGATTCGGTTGCACCCTCTGTTGCCGAGCCTTTCCAATTTCGGATTGGAAACCTTAGTGTGATCCGGGGAAGGGTGGATGCCCGCCTCGCTTCACTTGGAAAGGATTCTGCATTTGTAGCGGATCAGATCAGTATAGAAAGCTCATTAGGCTTTTATGGGGATGACTTCGATATACAGCTAAGAGATTTTGCGCTTCAGTTGCTCAATACCCGGCTGAATGAATCGGTACGTTTGCAGACATCGGCCCGGGCCAGTGGACAGACCGTTACGCTCGATCGCCTTCTTGTGGCAACCGGGCAGTCGGTGATTCAGTCATCGGGTACCTTCAATACGGCAGATACCACGGCGTCACTGAGCCTGAAAACCGAACCTCTGGCCTGGCAGGACCTGCTGGCCTTTATGGATTCGGTCCCCCTCAAACAGAATTTCAGCTCCGATATCAGTTTACAGGGTAATCTTAAGGCATTCAGGCTGGGCATGAACCTTGAGACCGATGGCATCCGTGACTTGAAGGTTGCGGGAGACATCGAATGGGACTCTTCACTGGTACTGACAGCAATGGATCTTTCTGTCGAAAGGCTTTCGCTTAGTGAGTTGATGCAAGATGCGAGCCTGCCGGTGGCAAATATGCTACAGTTCAAAGCCCGGGGTAATGTCCCTCTGGCCGATTACCGCACGGGAGAACTCCGGGGCACGCTGTCGGCAGGAAGGGTGCTGGCCGGTGATTACAACATCAGCAGTCTCTCATCCGACTTTACCTACGGTGCCGGACGACTTGAGTATAAGATGACCGCCCGCAGGGGGAACCAAAGAGCAGAGGGGGAAATAAAGGTTGACGATATATGGAAAAACCTCCCGTCGGTAGAATTGGCACTGGATGCCCGGAATATCAATCCGGGCAGTTGGCTGGGAGACGAAAAGTATTCAGGGAGTGTGGCGCTTCAGCTGCAGGCTAAAGGACGTGGTTTCTATCCCGGATCCAGGGCGTGGGACTATGACCTCAAATTGGGTGAGAGCCGGATAGCCGGGCAGAGCATTCGAAGTGCACAGTTAAGGGGAAAGGTCAGCCAGGCATTTATAAGCACCAATACGCAGCTACTGATTGATAAAAGCAGGCTAAGGTTACGGGCGGAAGCCAGGGAGTGGCAATCGGTGCCGCAATTTAGCTATGAACTCCGAAGCGATAACCTGGACCTTTCCGAAATAGTATGGACCGACTCTTTGACTTCGAGTCTCAAGGGTGTCATAGAGGGGGAGGGTAGTGGAAACAGCCTCGCTTCTCTCGCCCTTACCTCCACTGTTCGCATTGATTCTTCGGTGATTAACGGGGAATTCATCCGCCGTTTTGTGGCAGATGTCGAGGTGCAGGATACGGTGGCGACCGTCCGTGACGTAACGCTTAACAGCACGATAGCGACCGGAAATTTTGACGCACGTCTGCACCTCGTCCGTTTCTATGACAGGGAAAATGTCCTTAACCTGGACCTGCAGCTGGAAGACGCCGGCGCACTTGCACCCATCATTGGTACTTCCGAACTGCGGGCCGAAGGTTCCTTGCTGGGTGAGCTGGTACCCCGACAAGATGAAACATTGCGGTTTATCGGCACGCTTTCATTTACCAATGTACTGTACGGAAGCTGGTTTAAAGCCAGTAGTGTAGAAGGCAACATTGATGCCTGGATAAAGCGCGAGCCGGAATACAGCGTCAATTTCAACCTTGGCTCTCCCCGTTTTTCTACCGTGCTTTTACAGGATATGAATCTCAAGACACGGGGGAAAATTACGGACGAGCAAACGAACGGCAATTTTGAAATGGTATTCCGAGGTACCGGCGAAGGGGTTATCACGCATTCCGGGACCTACCGGATGGATCAGGATACTGTAAACATCCTGACCGAGCGATACGATATAGAAAGTTCACTGCGCACACTCTCGCTGGTACAGCCTTTCGAGACCCGACTGTTGATGGCTAACCGGTCGGTAAGTATTGATACAGCCCGGATGGCCTCCGGCGACGGCGCTTATCTCGAATTCGCCGTCCCCTTTGCCGATTCGGTACGACAGAAGGGCTTCCTTAGAGGACGAGACCTCGATCTGGGAGTGATACAGCAGACACTGCTGGGAGAGGCCTACTTTGAAGGCATTCTTTCCGGTAACCTCTATATCGATAAAGACCGGTCCGATATAACGGCTTCCGGCGACCTGACAATTCTGGCTCCAACTTATAAAGGCACCGAGCTTGAGGCATTGAAGCTGAAAGGGAATATCAAAGACGAGACCTTCAACGGGAACCTGCAACTTGAGGATGGAGGCAGGGAAATTGTGACGGGTGAAGCCCGCCTGCCTTTCGAGCTGGGCGACCCTTCCACTTTCGGGGAAAGCTTTTTTGAGCGGCCGGTAGAGGGCCGCCTCAAGGTTAACCGCGTAGCTTTAAGCAACTTCAGAGGCATACTGAGGGATGCCGGTATCCAGAATACGGAAGGGATCTTCCTGTTTGACGGCATCCTTTCGGGTAATGCCGGCGATCCAGAGTTCACGGCCAGGCTTGATCTGTTCGAACCGGTGCTTTCGGGTATAGAAGTCGATTCCGTCACCGCCAATTTAAGCTACATCCATGAGCGGTCTACCTTGAACCTGGATGCTTCTGTAAGTTCGTTGCGACAACAGGCCGCCCGGATCACGGCCGACTTGCCGTTCCGTATCGATATGAAAACACTCAGGGTATCGGCCCCCACCGAAAGCGACCAGATAATGGTTGATATAGTGACCAACCGCTTTAACCTTGCTGCCATCAATGATTTTGTCAACAGAAACAGGGTGCGTGATATTCAGGGACAGCTCGACGGGCGGCTGATCATCTCAGGCTACTCCAACGACCTGAAAACCGAAGGAGAGCTGCGCCTTAGCAGAGGCTCGTTGCGTGTGGTACAGGCCGGCATCCGTTTGGACGAGATCCGGTCTACGGCAATTTTCGAAGCGGATAGAATCCGGCTTTCCGAATTCAGCATGAAGAGCGGAAGCGGCAGGCTTCAGGCTCAGGGAATTGTGGCTCTGGAACAGCTGGTGCCCGGTGATGTCAATATCCGCGTGCAGGCCAGCAACTTCAGGGCGGCCAACACCTCCGACTACAGCGCCATCATAGACCTTAATAGCCGTATTGGAGGAACAGTCACCCGGCCCAGAGTAACCGGTACGCTCTCTTTCCGCAGCGGCTTTATCCAACTGCGCAACTTTGGCGAGAAGTCGGTGGAGAATGTGGAGCTCGATCCCGAACTGAATCCGGCGGATTACAGTTTTGCAGTCTACGATTCGCTCTCTTTGGATATGGACGTCTCGTTCAACCGCCGGTTTTTTGTACGTAACCAGCGCTATCTCGAACTGGAAGTGGAGCTGGACGGGCAGGTAGACCTCCTCAAGGAAGAGGGCAAAGACCTGCAGGTATTCGGTACGCTCAACTCTTCCGGCGGCTATGCGCGTCCCCTGGGCAAGCGTTTTGTGCTGGAACAGGGCCAGCTGACCTTTACCGGCGAGCCTACCAATCCGCAGATCAATATCCGCACGCTTTACGAGCCGCCACAGCCCGAAGAGCCGATCAAGATCTGGTACGTAATAGAGAATACGGTTGAGGACCCCCGCTTCAAATACGAGAGCAATCCGCCGATGGAATTGGAGAACATCATCAGTTACACGCTCTTCGGGCAGCCTTTCTATGCACTCGATTCGTGGAAACAGGTTGTCGCTTCTTCCGGTACCGGGACGTCGGCTGCCGACGTAGCGCTGGATGTTCTCATGGACCGGGTGGAGTCACTGGCCACGCAGCGGCTGGGTATCGACGTGGTGAAGATCGAGAATACCCGCGTGGGCGGGGATACCGGTACTTCGG
>CAYWDK010000058.1:0-11778 GCA_964457025.1 uncultured Balneolaceae bacterium
AACCTTCAATAAAATTTTCTTTTTGTGCGCCATGCCCAGGAAAGTCGGCAACCTTACCCTTTATTCTGTTGAAGACCTCCACCGGCAACTGGGGCTCAGCAAGATGACTATTCGCGCCTACCTACGTGAGGGGAAGATCCGGGCGCGTAAGCTGGGAGTCCAGTGGTATGTTACGGAGGAAGCCCTCCGGGAATACTTCAACGAACCGTCCGAGGCGGGAACACCATCTGCCAAGAGTGGCTCTTTCCGCTATGTAGTGCAGGGCATCAACGACCTGGTTAGCGAGCAGGAAGAGTGTGAAACCCTGGAAGAGGCCCTCGAATGCCTGAACAGCCAGGCTATCATCAGCCTGTTTCAGGTTGCGATAGTGGACCGAAAGACAGACGATGTGGTCGAACTGGTGAAGGCGCGTGACTTTCTGGACCGGTACGAATAAAAGAGACCCCCGGACGCTTAGCCCGGGAGCCCTGGAGTCACTCATCTTAACCATAGTATGATGACGTCCGGTTAACGGGGCCATCTGCAATACTTTACGATGAAACCTTCAAAACAGATTTAATTTTCCGATATGTTAAAGAAAGAAGATACCAAGCTGGAAGTTTTCGGCTTTGGAGATGAGAAAGACGACAACTTCTACTGCCTCGTCAACCTGAAGAAGAGTCCCGACGGCATAGACTTGAAGAAACTGTCTATGTCCGACCCAAGGAACTTTGACGAGGCCCTCAACCGTATGGGCTGCATCTTGCTGCTGAGAGGCGACGAAGTGGAAGAGCTTATCAACAGGGAAGAAATAACTGACTCCGACCTGCACAAATCTATCTACGACCTGGCGGTGCGGGAAGAGATTATCACCTAAGGGTTTCGCGGATCAGGATATCTCGAAGGGACCGTCCTGCTGCCACCACTCCCAGGCCCGCAGCACATTCACCATCGTCTTGCCGTCGGTAATCTCTCCGGCATGTATCCTGCTTACCACCTCTTTGAATGGGAGCTTTTTTCGAATCAGAAATTCGTCGGGATCGGCTGCCTGCTTATAGACCGTCAGATCCCACGCTACGTAAAGGTGAATGGCCTCGTCGGTATAGCCGATACTGGGATGAAAAGGGCCCAGGTAGTGCAACGAACCCAGCTCCAGTCCCGCCTCTTCCCTGATCTCGCGCCGCGCCGTACTTTCGGGCGTCTCTCCGGGATCGATCTTTCCGGCCGGCACCTCCAGGAAGGTCTGCTTCAGCGGATAGCGAAACTGCTCTACCATCATCACCTCTCCAGTTTCGAATACGGGCAGCACGGCCGAGGCACCCGGGTGGCGAATATATTCGCGTGTTGAGGTCGTTCCGTCGGGAAGTCGTGCCTCATCCTTGAATACATGCAGCAACGCTCCGTCGAATACTTCTTCGGAGCTGACGGTTTCTTCAAGAAGCTTATCGGAATCACTCATGGGAACAATGCCTTAAGTTGTTATCTTATTGAAGATTGAAGGTAAGGTATCTTTATGTAAATGTAATCGCATCCGGCCTTTTGAACTCCACCTCCAACATAGACGGAAGGAAAGTAACGGTTTCACAAAAACTGTTTACCTGGTCAAACCTCGTCTCTTTCACACGGATTTTTATTGCTGTCCCCGTCTGCTATTTGCACTATACCAACGGACAGCAGGTCACCTGGGTGATTGTCGCCCTGATCGTCTACGGAATTCTTTCGGACTACCTGGACGGATTTTTAGCCCGGCATTTCGACGAGGTATCGGAATGGGGCAAGGTGCTGGACCCGGTAGCCGACAAGCTGACCGCTTTCCTGCTCTTTCTCTATGCCGTCTATATCGGTTTGATCCCGCTCTGGTTTTTTATCCTGGAAATAGCCCGGGACGTCCTCATACTCTCCGGCTCGCTTTATATCCAGCATATCCGGGGAAAGGTGGCCATGGCAGTGATGTCGGGCAAGTGGAGCGTCAATGCCCTGGCGGCCTACTGGATGTCGGCTTTCTTTTTCCCGGAGATGACCGGACTGCAGCTCTTTTTCATGGGGATCTCATTATACCTTATGTTTTTCTCCTTCATTGATTATTTTCACCGTTTCAACGAAATACGCAAAGGTTTAGATTTTAATTAGGTATCTGCATGGGACTGCTTGAAAAAATTGGTTTAAAGAAAAAGGAAAAGGTCGAGAAGGGCGTCGAGAAGAGCCGCACCGGCATCATGGAGAAACTTGGCAAAGCCATTGCCGGCAAGGATACCGTCGATGCCGCCGTATTGGATAAGCTGGAGGAGATCCTGATCACTTCCGACGTGGGCGTGAAAACCACCCTGGAGATCATCGACCGCATAGAAGCGAGGGTGGCGGAAGACAAATACCTGAACAGCAGCGAGCTCAACCGGATTCTCCGGGATGAGATCATCGCCCTGCTCAAAGACCACGCCCCCGACAAGCCGGCTGAATTCGACGCCGACTTCCCGCAGAAACCGCACATCATCATGGTAGTCGGCGTAAACGGAGTCGGGAAGACCACCACCATCGGCAAGCTGGCCCACCTTTACAAGAAGGCGGGCAAAAAAGTGATGCTCGGGGCGGCCGACACCTTCCGCGCCGCTGCCGTCGACCAACTCAAGATCTGGAGCGAACGGGCGGAGGTCCCGCTCATACAGCAGGGGCAGAACGCAGACCCCGCTGCCGTAGCCTACGATACCGTTGAAGCCGCCAAAGCCCGCGGAGCGGACGTGGCCCTTGTCGACACCGCCGGACGCCTCCACAACAAGAAATCACTGATGGACGAGCTTGCCAAAATTAAACGAGTGATGGGTAAAGTAGTAGAAGGAGCTCCCCACGAAGTGCTGCTGGTGCTCGACGCCTCTACCGGGCAAAATGCCATGCAGCAGGCCAAAGCTTTTACTTCTTTTGTCGATATTACCGGGTTGGCTTTGACCAAGCTGGACGGCACCGCCAAAGGCGGCATCGTCATCGGCGTATCCAATGAGCTGGATGTGCCGGTTAAGTATATCGGGGTAGGCGAACAAATCGAAGACCTGCAGGTTTTCGACCGCGAACTTTTTGTAAATTCACTTTTCGGGGAATAGTTTCTATTCAGCTGTTTATTGTATTAGTTGCAGTGTGGCGCAGTAGGACATTTCGCGCAAAATCGGGGCACAGCTATGAAAAAGAACAACTCTTTGGTCTTTTCCATCTCTTTATCACAACTATGCTGTGTCCTAGCCTTGGTACTTTGGGGATCGGCTGCCTACAGTCAGGCCGCCGGCGACAGCCTGCAAGCACAGTCGCTTTATAAAGAAGGTGTCGCCCTTCAGAACAAGGCTCACTTCGACAGTTCCAACGCTTCCCTTAAAAAAGCTGCCGAACTTTATGAAGCCGGCAGCTACTGGAAGCGGGCTGCCGCATGCTACAACCTTATAAGTACCAACTACTTTCAGCTCAGCGAATTTGTACAAGCCGAAGACTTCGCCCGGAAAGTTCTTGAAACACTGAATGAACATTCCGTTTCGGATCTGGCGCTGACCGCCAAGGCTTATAACAGCCTGGGACTGGTAGCAACCGAAAACAGCCGCTTTTCGGAAGCTATCGATTGGCTCGACAAGGGGCTGGCGGTAGTAGAAAAGAACCAAGACCATACACCAGCCAATCTCAAAGGACTTTTATTGGGGAATTTAGGGTCGGTTTTTGATGAACGGGGTGACTATGAAAAAGCCCTGGAATATTACGCAAATGGCATAGAAGCCCTTCAAACCGCCAAAAGGGAATCCGTTGACGAAGAGCTGGCCAAGCTTTATAACTATGCCGGCATCACCCACGGGAGACTGGGTCAGCTGGACAATGCACTGCAGTTCTATGAACTGGAGCTGAAGATCAACAGCCGGCTCTACGGTCAGTCGCATCCGGCTGTTGCGGGAGGCTATAACAACATCGGCGGTATCTACTATCGAAAAGGAGATATCGGCGAAGCCATTGTTTACTTTAAAAAGGCGGCTTCCTCAACCGAATTGGTATTCGGGAAGAACCACCCCCGCGTTGCCCTTATCTATAACAATATCGGGGCCTGCTATTACGAAATGGGAGACTATAAACAGTCCGTCGACTACCTGGAAAAATCGGCTGAGATCAAACTGCAAACCCAGGGCGCCGACCATCCCGACCTGGCGCTTACTTACAACAACATCGGGAGCATCTATACCGAGATGGAGAAATACGGGGAAGCCATCGACTACTTGCAGCAGTCACTGGAAATCCGCAAAGAGGTGCTTGGGAAAAACCACCCGGTGCTTGTCAACAATTACCGTACTCTCGGTCTGCTCTACCTCAACCAGGAAAAGCCCGGCAAAGCCATTCGCTACTTCGAAGAAGGACTGGAATTGAGTCGCCGGTCAAGGGGCGAAAACCATCCCTTTGTGGCTGAAGCACTCACCAACCTCGCTAAGGCACACCGCCGGCAAGGCGATCATTCCAAATCCCTTTCGCGGCTTCGGGAAGCCGAAGGCCTGCTTTCATCCGGTACGGGATCACTTTACCGGCATCCTGTTTACGCCGTGGATATGCTATACGAAAAGGGGAAGACTCTGTACTCTCTTTACGAGCAACAAAGCCAATTGCAGCCGCTCCTCGCGGCACGGAATACCTACATGAAACTTTCCGGCTTGCTGGATGACATCCAGCGGGAATTCCGCAGCGAAGAGTCCAAGCTGCTGATGGGCGAGGAGAGTCACCGAATCTACGAAAGTGCCATCGAAGTAAGCTATGACCTCCATTCCGAAACCGGTGAGCGGTCGCATCTCGAGGATATTTACTTCTATGCCGAGAAGAGTAAATCGAGAGTCATATTGGAACAGCTGTACCGGCAGCAAGCCCGCCGCTTTGCCGGCATACCCGACTCCCTTGTGACACGGGAAAACAACCTCCGCAGGAATATCGGGGAACTCTACCGGCAAATCTCCGGCTCCGGGCAGGACGTTTCGGCCGAAAGCAGGGAACAACTCCAAGACTCGCTCTTTAGCCTGCGGAGGGATTTGAGCAATCATCTGAACTATCTGAAGGAGCAATATCCTTCCTACCACGACTTCCGTTACCGGCCGGACATCACATCCTCCCGGGAAGTACAAGCCTCGCTTAGACGGAAAGGTTTCACTCTGGTAGAATACTTCGCCGGGGAGAAGGCTCTTTGGGCCGTAATAGCCGCTCCGAGTCAGCTGGATGTGGTGAAAGTATCCGGCACTTCGGCTCTCGAAGAAAGCATTTATGCCTTCAACCAAGCTATCTCCGAAAAACGGGATACCACCTGGCAACGATTGGGATACGAACTCTACCGAACTCTCATCCAACCGGTCGAAAGCAAACTGAATGCTACGCCTGACAAATTACTTATTGTGCCTGACGGAGCATTAAACCTGCTCCCCTTCGAGGCTCTGTTGAGGGGACCAGTCACGCCGGCAAATTCAGGCAACTACTCCGGACTGCCTTGGTTGCTTAACCGTTATTCGATCAGCTATACGGCTTCGATTTCACTCTCCTCGGTTTTGGATGAGGGGACCCAAAGGAAGCACACTAAAAAGCTTGCGGCTTTCGCGCCCGTCTTCTCCTTTTCGCCTGCCCGGCAAACCGAAAACCGGAGCGGGCGGTGGGAGCCACTTCCTTCTACTGCTTTCGAAGTTGAGCAAATATCGGAAACCATTAACAACGGACGCGGTTTCTGGGCTTCACTGACGGGAAACACTCCTTCCAAAGTATTCACCAGCGAAGAAGCCACCGAGGCCAACTTCAAGGAAGAGTCGCTGAACCGTTACCGCTTTGTACACCTGGCTACACATGCTTTTGTATCGGGGGCGGAAGAGGGCCGGGCCGGAATCGTCTTCCATCCGGAGCATAACGGGGAAGAGGACGGTATACTCTATGCTGAAGAAATTTACGGCCTGCGGATGCAGAACGAGCTGGTGGTGCTGAGCGCCTGCGAGACGGGCAGGGGCGAGTTGGTGGCTGGAGAGGGGATTATCGGACTCAGCCGCGCCTTCCAGTACGCCGGTGTGGAGAGTCTGGTGGTTTCGCTGTGGAAAGTAGAAGACCGATCCACCGCCCGGCTCATGATCACTTTTTATGACCTGCTGCAAAAAGGGGATGCTCCCTACCGGGCACTAGGCGAAGCCAAAAAAGTGATGATCTCTTCGGGACAGTATGCCCATCCCGTCTACTGGGCTCCCTTTATCTTTATCGGCAACTAGCCTTATACATAAAAAAGATGCCCCGGCTAAGGGGCACCTAATTTTTTATTTGCCATCATCGTTGGGTGGCGGGGGAGGCGGGTCATCATCGCCGCCGCTGCCGTCGCCGTGATCGGGCATCGCTGCATACAAGCGTTCGTCCTCAAGCAAATGTAACATAAGAATCTCCTGATTTGTGCGAGTTGTAGTTGTCACCCCTTTTCGGACGGGAATTACAGAATCCCAAAAAATCCCGCCATTATCCAGTGCTTTGTAAAGAATAAAAAAATCTTTACATATACTATCTGCACTTAACGTTACGGCTTATGATGATGGTCAGGAACACACTCTATGCAGGGGCATTGTTGATGATGCTGCCGGCGCTTGCGTTTGCTCAAAGCGCGCAGCTGGCAGATTCCCTGCGCGCCCGGGGAGAAACCTTCAAAGACCAGGGAAGGTATCGTGAGGCGGAGTTTTATCTCGGCGAGGCAGTTTCTCTGTACGACCAGCTGCAGGATTCGGCGGCATGGCTGATAACGGCCCGCGAATACGGCAGCGTGCTGGTATACCGAAGCCGTTACGAGGAAGCCTTTTCCCTGTTCAATACCATCCTGGAATTTGACCATCCTGCCAACAGTGATTCGCTGCGCGCCGACGTGATGAACAGCCTGGGTTGGGCTTCCAACCGGAAGAATGATTTCAGGGAGGCGTTGACATACTTTGAGCGGGCCCTTCCTATGTCGCAGGAAGCCAATTACGGGCTGCTGACGGCCGTCATCTATGACAATATGGGGCTTTCCTATTACCGGCTCGGCAACTACTCCCGCTCCCTGGAACTCCGTAAAAAAGCCCTCGATTCCTTCCAGGAAATCGGTAACCGCAGAAGTATTGCCATCACGCTGAATAACATCGCCTTACTTTACAGGGAACTTTCATTTTACGACCAGGCACTCGACTATTTTAGCCGCAGCCTCGAAATACGAAAGGAGCTCGGCAACGTAGATCTTCTGGCTACGATTTATACCAACCTGGGCGACCTGCACAAACAGACCGGCAACTATGATCAGGCATTGATAGCCTACCAAAAAAGCTTGGAATACCGAAGGCAGGCCGGGAGCAAGACCCGCACATCCGAGACGCTCAACAACCTGGGTACCCTTTACAGTCAGCTTGGAGACTCCCAAAAAGCCCTGAACTACTACCAACAAGCCCTTGAAATCATAGAAGACCTGGACGCTCCAGACGACAAAGCTACCCGTTATAGGAATATTGCCTCCCGCCTCTGGGTCCTCGGAAAAAGGGACGAAGCGGTGGCGTCTTATGAAAAAGCTCATGAATTACACCTCACGGTGGGAAGTCCGGTTGACATTGCGAACTCCCTGATGCATCTGGCCCTGGTTGAACGGGAGCGTAATGATTTTCAAACAGCATTCCGATATAGCCGAAGAGCCGTTGCCATTGCCGACTCAATGAAAGACTACAACTTGCTGGCCAATGCCTACCAAAGTTTGGGTCGTACACATGCAGAAACAGAGGACTACCGGAAAGCATTGGACAGCTTTCGCAAAGGGTGGGAAGTCAGTAAGCTGGTCAGCGGTCAAAAACAGCTTGATCTCCTTCCTTATCTTGCAAGGACCTACCACTCCATTCAATCGGACAGTGCCCTCTGGTACGGACGAAAAGCCATCGATATTATTGAGCAGGGCCGCTCCAAAGCCGGTGCCATATCGGGGCTGAAGTCGAGCTATTTCCGCCAGTTTTCGGATTTCTATATCGACATGGCTTCGTGGACGCTGGCCTATGACGGAGACCAGGCCCGGGCCTACCGTTATGTGGAAGCCGCCAAGGCCCGCTCGCTCTCCGACGAGCTGGTCCAGGCTTCCGAACGTATCGACGAAGCTCTGCCCGAAGAGGCCCGCCTGGAACGCAACCGGATGCTGAAGAAACTCGACAGTCTCTACACCCGGCTTGACCGGGCGACCGGCAGTGAGCGGCAGGAAGCTTTAGGCCGGGAAATCCGTACCGCCGAGCTCAACTACGCTGCCTTTGAAAACCAACTGGCATCCGACTATGCCGGCTACAAACAGCTGGAGATGCGGGAACCCATCTCGCTGGAACGGGCCCGGGAGATCACCCCAGCCGGGACCGCCGTGCTTGAGTTCGCCGTCTCTTCCGACCACCTGATCTCCTTTCTTATAACGGAGGAGGGAATCAAGTCCCATCAGCTTTTGCTCGACGGCGCCGATGTTCCCGACCTTACCGAGCAGGTGGTCAACTTCAAGGACGCTATCCTGGCCAACGCCCAGAAATCGGAACTGGATTTTCGATCACGTCCGCTTCACGAGCTGCTCATCGCTCCTTTTGAGAACGACCTGGAAGGTATTTCAAAACTGATTATCGTCCCAGACGGGGCGCTGGCCTACCTGCCTTTTGAGGCGCTCTTGCAGAATGACCGTTATCTGATTGAAGACTATACCATCAAATACCTGCCGTCGCTTACCAGCCTCACGCTGCTGAAGGAGCCGGACGGCAATTACACCAAAGAGCTGTTGGCCGTAGCCGGCTCGGGCACGCAACAGAACGGTACTTCGGAATTCCGCCCGAACAGCTCCTTTTACTCCTTGCCGTCCACTCTTATGGAGGTGGATTCTATCGCCTCGCATTTCCGGGAGGTGACCACGCTTAAAGAGGAGCAGGTCACGGAAAGCGCCCTCAAGGAGCAGCTGAAGAACCGCTACCGCTTCATCCACCTGGCCGCGCACGGCATCATCGATGAGGAGAATCCCGCCCAGAGCGGACTGGTGCTCTCCACCGCAGGCGGACTGGAGATCTCCTCCGAAGAAGACGGCCTGCTGAAGAGCTCGGAGATCTACCGGCTGAACCTCAACTCGGATATGGTAGTGCTGAGCGCCTGCAATACGGGCTTGGGCAAGATGGTGAAGGGCGAGGGCATGCTGGGGCTGCAGCGCTCCTTCTTCTATGCCGGCAGCTCGTCGGTGGTGGTAAGCCTCTGGAGCGTCTACGATCGATCGACCGCTTTTATGATGAATGAGTTTTACAAATCGCTGCTGCGTGCTGAAGGTGAGCAGGGCTGGTCGGATCGCTTCCTGCGCTGGATCGGCTGGGACCAATCGATTCCCTACGGTTTCAAAGCCGACGCCATGCGCGAAGCCAAACTGAAGATGATCAACCACCCGCTCTTTAATCATCCCGTCAATTGGGCACCGTTTATCGTCGTTGGGCGATAGTAATGATACCGGTCTGACCGGTAGGCGCTACAACCCTTTCGTAATATTTATAAACGCCTGGTTATCCACTTCGGGCGCCTTTTCGGCGTTGGCGGTCAGCACCGCCGTAGCGTACATGGTGCGGACGATCTTAGCCATCTTGTCAAAGCGGATCTTGTGCACCTCATCAGAAGGACGGTGGTAGTCCTCGTGCACGCCGGTAAAGAAGAAGACAAAGGGCACGCCCAGCCGGCCGAAGTTCCAGTGGTCGCTGCGGCGGTAAAACTGGTTGGGGTCCTGCAAATCGTTATAGCGGCCGCTCAGCTCGATGTTGCCCGAACGACGGTTGGCCACTTGAAGCAGGCTGTCCAGTTGTGAGGAAATAATTTTGCCGCCGATAATGTAGGAATACTCCTCCACGCCCCGCTGCTCGTGCTCGGGATCGACCCGGCCGATCATATCGGTATTGATGTTGGCAATGGTCTTTTCAATCGGCAGAAGGGGATGATCAGAGTAGTAGCGCGAGCCCAACAGCCCCTTCTCCTCTCCGGAGACATGCAAAAAGAGGATGCTCCGCTTGGTAACCGCGCCCTTGGCTTTGGCCCGGGAGAGCGCCCTGGCTACATTCAGCAAACCTACCGTGCCGCTGCCGTCGTCGTCGGCGCCGTTGTAAATAGCATCGCCGGTCGAGTCGGGCTGACCGATACCAACATGGTCATAGTGCGAGGTCATAACCACCACTTCGTCCTTCAGTTCGGGGTCGGCACCTTCATATAAAGCCGCTATATTTTTGGTGGTAATGGTCTTCGTGGATGTATAAGGCATTTGTTTTAATCCGAAGCCGGTTGTACGGGGTGAGAAATCCGACATCTTTTCTATAAGACCGTTACGCACTTCGTCCAAGCCTTCCACCCCCTGCTCGAGCCCCAGCATCTGCGCGGCCAGGGCCGGGTTGATCACATTATATCCGCCGCGAAACCCTCCACCCGAACCGTCATCCAGGTAGGCCAGCCGCATGGACGAGGGGGTGCCGTATTCGGTCTGGTTGTACATGGCCGCCTGCTGGAATTCGTCGACCGTCGCATCAGGAATCAACAATACCCCTTCCGCGCCCCTCTGTCCCATGAGCACCGAAAAGCGTGTGCGGGCGTTGATGGCAGGGTTCACCAGCGTGTCGCCCTCCACTACGGTTGGAATATCCTGGAATACCAGCACCCACTTTCCTGACAGGTCCATAGTGCCGAGATGTGAAATGTCATGCGTGGGATCGTTGATGCCGAAACCGGCAAAGACGACCTCGCCTTTCAGCGTGTCGCCGCCTCCGAAAGAGCGGGCATAGTTGGCTGTTTGATCTGCACTGGAGACCGAGCGTTCAATCACTTTTTCTTCGCCATTTTCAAAAATATAGGTTTCAAAAACGATACTGTCCCTGACCGTGGCATTCAGGTCGAAGTGCTGGAAGTAGGTGCCGTTGTCACCTGCCGGCTTCAGTCCCAGCCGCCTGTATTCTGCCGCCAGGTAGTCGGCGGCTTTTTTGAGGCCCTCGCTGCCGGTGTCGCGCCCCTCCAGGGAGTCGGCCGCCAGCACGGAGAGGTGCCGGCGCATATATCCGGCTGTAATTTCACTCTGGTAGCCGAGCAGGGCTTCGGTGGAGGTGGTTACAGATGGAGAGGTGGTTTGGCCTTGATTGGCTTCTTTGGTGCCGCTGCAACCCAGCAGCAGGGCAATGACAATGACTAATGCCGGATACTTCAATTTCATGATAAAAAGATATGGTTGGTATTAGGATTCCTTTTCAGCGGAAGGCTGGCCGATGATCTCGTCCACCGGCTTGAGGTCCAGGTAAAAGTCGGTGGGGTCGTCCTCTTCCACATAGAGGTTGATCTGCTGCTCCTTGAGCATTTCGAGGATGGCCAGAAAGGTAACGACTACCTTGGTGCGGCTTTTCAGTTCTATGCAAATGGTGCGGAAGGAGGTGCGCCCGCCTTCGTGCAGCCTTTCCAGAATGTACTCGGTCTGCTGCTCCACGGTGACCTGTATTTTCTCTACGTGGTGCACAGTATTCTGCCGCTTGATGTCGGAGAGTACTTTTTTGTAGGCCGCCATCAGGTCGAACATGCTGACGTCCTGCAGCGCCTCGCCGGAGGCCTGCTTTTCTACCTTATCGGCCTTGAAGTAGCCGCGATAGTGCTTCTGCAGCGACTCGTCCTCGATATCGCCCATCTTGTCAGCCATCTCTTTATAGCGCTTATATTCCAGCAGGCGCTGCACCAGCTCGTAACGGGGGTCGGTTTCATCGAGTTCGTCGCCCTCCGCATCGTCCTTGGGCAGCATCATCTTGGCCTTGATCGACATCA
>CAYWDK010000059.1:0-11723 GCA_964457025.1 uncultured Balneolaceae bacterium
TCTCTTCGGCTTCCTCGATAGTTCCTACCATGTGGAAGGAGTTCTCGGGAAGGTGATCGAGTTCGCCGTCCAGGATCTTCTTGAAGCCTTTGATGGTGTCTTCCACCTTCAGGTACTTACCGGGCTGGCCGGTAAACTGTTCGGCTACGAAGAAGGGCTGGCTGAGGAATCGCTGTACGCGTCGAGCACGGGCAACCGTGGTCTTGTCTTCGTCGGAAAGCTCGTCCATACCCAGGATGGCGATAATATCCTGCAGGTCTTTGTACTTCTGCAGAATCTGGATAACGCGCTGAGCGGTCTGGTAGTGCTCCTTGCCTACAACGTGCGGGTCAAGGATACGGGATGAAGAGTCCAGCGGGTCAACCGCGGGATAAATACCGATTTGGGTCAGCTCACGGCTCAGTACCGTGGTAGCGTCCAGGTGGGCAAAAGTGGTTGCCGGAGCGGGGTCGGTCAAGTCATCGGCAGGTACATATACGGCCTGAACCGAAGTAATAGAACCTTTCTTGGTTGAAGTAATACGCTCCTGCAGGTCACCCATCTCGGTAGCCAGCGTGGGCTGGTAACCTACCGCAGAAGGCATACGTCCCAGAAGTGCGGATACCTCGGAACCGGCCTGGGTGAATCGGAAAATATTGTCAATAAAGAGCAGAATGTCACGGGACACTTCGTCGCGGAAGTATTCGGCGAGCGTCAGTCCCGATAGTGCCACACGTGCACGCGCTCCGGGAGGCTCGTTCATCTGTCCGAATACGAAGGTCGCCTTGGACTCCTTCAGTACTTCGGTATCCACTTTCTCAAGGTTCCACTTGCCCTCTTCCATGCCTTCCTTGAACTCTTTGCCGTAATTGATAATGTCGGCTTCGAGCATCTCACGAAGAAGGTCGTTCCCTTCACGGGTACGCTCGCCTACGCCGGCAAATACGGAGAGGCCGCCGTGGCCTTTGGCGATGTTGTTAATCAATTCCTGAATAAGAACCGTTTTACCTACACCGGCACCTCCGAAGAGTCCGGTCTTACCCCCCTTTGAGTACGGGCAGAGCAGGTCAATTACCTTGATACCGGTTTCGAGCATCTCGGTGGATGTAGCCAGGTTTTCAAAACTGGGGGCGGGACGGTGAATGGGATAACGCCTGTCTCCCTTGGGCGCTTCAATGCCGTCGATAGGCTCGCCGACTACATTGAATACACGGCCGCGGATGTCTTCGCCGACCGGCATCGAAATCGGGGAACCCGTATCAACTACTTCGGTCTCGCGGACCAGTCCGTCAGTAGAGTCCATCGCGATGGTTCGCACGCGATTTTCGCCCAGGTGCTGGGCTACCTCCAGGTAGAGGCGGGATTCGTCTTCACGTTCAATATATAGAGCGTTAAGCACCGGGGGGATTTCACCCTGGTCGAAGTCAACGTCCACAACCGGTCCAATAACTTGTGCAACGGTTCCTTTATTCATTATCTAAATCGATTGAGATAGTTAGTTTTCTGGATTTGTCGATCAAAAAATCTTTTTGAAAAGCCAAAGCTTTCAAGGCGGCAAAAGTTAGGCTTTTTTGGATGCAAAGGCAAAGAGATTGAACAGGATTTATGCTATTCTCCCAACTTTTTGGCGGCCTGCATCATAACTTTCCATCTTTTGAGTTATAGAACTATCATTAACCGACTGTTCAACCAAATACCGCTATTATGAAAACGTTTACTTCCATAGGCCTTTCATTGTTATTGCTCCTGATAATTGCCGCCACTCCGGCTAAAGCCCAGCAAACCCCCGTCACTTCCCAGATTGAGAATGCTACCGTCTACCTCTCCGGCGCCCAGCTGACGCGCAGTGCCGGAGCGCAACTGTCGGCCGGCAACAACATCCTGGTTTTTGAAGGACTCTCATCCCTGCTCAATGAGCAGTCGGTGCAAATGAAGACCAATCTGCCGGTGACCGTACTCTCCATCCGGAAGAATATCGGCAATGACCTGGCATCCGACAGCAAACTGGATTCCCTGCAGCAGCTGCAGCAGGGCCTGCAAACCGATCTGGAGATGAAGCAGGCCGAGCAGAGCGTGATAGAGCGTGAGCTAAACATCCTGCTCAACAACCAGCAGCTGCGCGGGGAGAACCAAAAGATCACGGCCGGCGAGATCAAGGAAGCCATGGACTACTTCCGGCAAAAGCTCACCGAGATCGAGACTTCAAAGATCGAGATCCGCAATGCCATCAGCGAAATCAACAACAAGCTGAATGAGGTAAACCGGCAGATCAGTCTGATCCGCCAGCAGGCTCGCCAGCGGTCGGGACAGATCATCGCCGAGATCCAGTCTCCACGAACACAGCGCGTCGCTTTCGAGCTCACCTACTTCATCGCCAACGCCGGCTGGTACCCAAGCTATGACGTCCGGGTAGAAGATATCGATCAGCCGCTGGAACTGACGTATAAAGCCAATGTCTACCAGAATACGGGCATCGACTGGGAGGATGTCAGCCTCACCGTCTCATCCGCCGAACCGATGACATCAACATCCATCCCCTCCATCCAGCCGTGGTATCTCGATTTCTGGGAAGCGGTACGGCAACGCCAAGGCCAGGCAAAAGCCCAGCGGGCGGATGAAGCCCTACACGATCTCGCGGCGCCCATGACCAGTGAAAGAGAAATTTCAGTAGACCAGGCAACCGGCCCTCAGGTCAGTGTCAACCAACGCCAGACGAGTTTTAGCTTTACCATCGATACGCCTTATACCATCACCGGAAACGGCAAACGGAAAGCCGTCGGACTGCAGCAGCACTCCCTCCCCGCCACCTACCGTTATGTGGCCACGCCCAAGGTCAGGGAGACCGCTTTCCTGACGGCCATGCTCACCGACTGGGGAGAGCTCAATCTGCTCAACGGACAGGCGAACCTCTACTTTGAGAATACCTATGTGGGAGAGTCTGCCATCCAGATCGAATCGCCTGAAGATACCCTGCGCTTCTCGCTGGGCAAGGATGAGGGCATCATCATCGAACGCAACCGCCTGCGGCAGTTCTCGGAGAAAAATTTCTTCGGCAACCGCACCCGCGAGACCGAAGCCTGGGAGCTGACTGTTCGCAACACTAAAGGACAACCCATCGAGCTGACCCTGGTCGATCAGATCCCGGTATCCACCAACGAAGACATCAAGGTCAATCTCCAGGAACGCAGCGGCGGCGCGCTTGTACGGGCCACCGGTAAATTGAGTTGGAAGCTCACCGTCGACCCGAACAGCACCCAGAGCCGCACCTTACGCTATATGGTGGAATACCCGACCGGAAAACGGATAAGCAGGCAGTGAGAAATTGAAATTTGCCTCAATCAGTATTAGCAACTCCCCTGCCAATACCGTATTTTTGCTTGCCTGTATTCCGTTCGTAATGATCAGGTTTTTTTATCGTTAGAGACGACGGGCAGCCGAGGCATTTCTGAACCAAATGCCCCGGCAGCCGGTTATATAAATGGATTGAGCAGCAGCCGAAATTTTAACCCAAAAAAATATTCACATTGGAAACTGAAGCGACAGCACGTTCTGTGAGCGTAGAAATACTAATCGACTTTGACGAAAACGGTATCCTTGATTATACCGCGGCCAACGAGCTGGAGTCGCGCGACCGCGCCGAAGTCAGGGAATACGTACAGAATATCCTGCGCCGCCGCTCCTACCTCGATTTCCTGATCGACCACTTTTCCAATGTAGACATAGACGAAATGAAGCCCAGCCTGAAGAACATCCTGCGGCTCGGCATTTACGATATGGTGTTTATGGACAGTACCCCCGACTATGCCGCCATCAATGAGTCGGTGGAAATTGCCAAGCTCATGCTGGGGCACCGCACCGGCGACCTTGTCAACGCCATCATGCGCAACCTGCAGCGCGACGGCGAAGAACTTCCCAAGCCCAATTACAAGGACCGGATCAAGCTGGTCGCCACCACTTTTTCTCACCCCGAATGGCTGGTCGAGCGATGGACCAAACGTTTCGGCGAGCGAGAGGCCTTTCAGCTGATGCAGGCCAACAACAAGCGCCCGGTCTATTATGTCCGCGCCAACAACCTGCGTACCAAGACCGAGAACTTTAAGCTGCGCATGACCAAAAACGATATTCCCTTCACCGAAAGCGACTGGCTGCCCGGCTATTTCCAGGTTGACAGCGTGGCGCCCTTTATCTCCAAGGGCTGGCTCGAAAAGGGCTTCTGTCAGGTACAGGATATTGCAGCAGGCTTCGCTCCCGCCCTGCTGGACCCTCAGCCCGGCGAAACTATTTATGACCTGTGCGCTGCTCCAGGCACAAAAAGTATAGTGATGTCGGATATGATGAATGCCGAAGGCGAGATTCTGGCCGTAGACATTTCTTCCGAGCGGCTTGACAAGCTGGCCGAGAGTGCCCTGGAATACCATGCCGAAAATATCAAAGTGCGCCGGGCCGACGTGACTGAACTTGAACTTCCCGAAGCGGACGGCGTGCTGCTCGACGCCCCCTGCACCGGCACCGGCGTGCTCAGCAAGCGTGCCGATCTGCGCTGGCGTCGCGACGAAGAAGGTCTGAAAAGTGCCGTGGAACTGCAGGAGAAACTGCTTGATTCCGCCGCTAAAATGGTCAAAAAAGGCGGGCGACTGGTCTACAGCACCTGCTCGCTCGAAGAGGAAGAAAATATGGAACAGGTCAAGAGCTTCCTGAAGAGAAACAAGAATTTCGAGCTGGAGTCGGTTGAAGGCTACGTCGCCGACGAGGTGATGGCTGAAGACGGTACTGCCTACCAGACTTTCCCCCACCGGCATAATTGCGACGGCCACTTCGGCGTGCGTTTGAAACGGGTGAAGTAACGGCAGTCATACCGGCTCATTCAAGCGTCCACGCTTGAATGCCGCTGGCGGTTGAAGCGTGGACGCTTCAACCAGCCGTATGATATTCACCGCAATTCCTCCTTACACCCTTTTCAGCTTTTTCTTATCTTCTCAACTTTAGGACGAATTTAATTCAATCACTTTTAACAGCCAGCAATTTTGAGTACAGCAAACACCTTGCAGGATATTCCAAAGCAGTACGAACCCGAGAATGTCGAAGACAAATGGTATTCGTTCTGGGAGGATAACGGCTTTTTCCATTCCGAACCCGACGATCGGGATCCCTACACCGTCGTCATCCCCCCACCAAACGTGACCGGCGTGCTGCATATGGGCCACATGCTTAACAATACCATACAGGACGTTCTGGTGCGCAGGGCTCGTATGCTCGGGCTCAACGCCTGCTGGGTTCCGGGTACCGACCACGCCTCCATCGCCACCGAGGCAAAAGTAGTTCAGAAATTGCGTGAGCAAGACATCACCAAAGCCGACCTGAGCCGGGAGGAGTTTATCGACCACGCCTGGGAGTGGACCGACGAACACGGCGGCATCATCCTGCAGCAACTCAAAAAACTAGGGGCATCCTGCGACTGGGAGCGGACCCGCTTTACCCTGGAAGATGACCTGTATGATGCGGTCATCGACTGTTTCATCGAACTGTACGATCGCGGATACATCTACCGCGGCAAGAGGATGATCAACTGGGATCCGGAAGCGCAGACTGCTCTCTCCGACGAGGAGGTCATCCATAAGGAAGTTCAATCCAAGTTCTACCACGTCAAATACAAGATTACGGACGAAGACCAATGGGTCACCATTGCGACTACCCGTCCCGAGACGATACTGGCCGATACCGCCGTATGCGTCAACCCGAAAGATGAACGCTACACGGATCTGATAGGAAAAACAGCCATCATTCCGGTCGTTGACCGCGAAGTACCGATCATTGCCGACGAATACGTCGATATGGAGTTCGGAACCGGATGCCTGAAGATCACTCCCGCACATGACGCCAACGACTATGAGATCGGTCAGAAGCACGGGTTGGAGATCATCGATATGCTCAATCCCGACGGCACACTCAGCGAGGATGCGGAGCACTTCGTAGGCAAAGACCGTTTCGAGGCGCGCAAGCTGATGGTCGATGCCCTCGAAGAGAGCGGACAACTGGTCAAGGTTGAGGAGCTTTCTAACAAGGTCGGCTATTCCGAGCGGACCGACGCCGTTATCGAACCGCGGCTGTCACTGCAGTGGTTCTGCAAGATGGACGAGCTGTCGAAACCGGCGCTGGAAAATGTGATGAACGACAACATCCAATTCCACCCGGCCAAGTTCAAAAACTCCTACCGGCACTGGATGGAGAACATCCGCGATTGGTGCATCTCGCGGCAGCTTTGGTGGGGACAACGCATCCCGGCCTGGTATTACGGCGAGGGCCCGGAAGAGTATGTTATCGCCAAAACCGAAGAGGAAGCGCTGGAGAAAGCCCAAGAAAAATCGGGCAAGGATCTCAGTGCCGCCGACATCCGCCAGGACGAAGACGTACTCGACACCTGGTTCTCATCCTGGCTGTGGCCCATCACAGTCTTTGACGGCTTCAAAGATCCCGACAACGAGGATATCAACTACTACTACCCGACCAATGACCTGGTGACGGCCCCGGAAATCATGTTCTTCTGGGTGGCCCGGATGATTATCGCCGGCTATGAATTCAAAGGCGAGAAGCCTTTCAGCAATGTTTACTATACCGGTATCGTCCGTGACAGCCAGCGCCGGAAGATGTCCAAGTCGCTGGGCAACTCACCCGACCCGCTGGAGCTGATCGACCAGTACGGGGCCGACGGCGTGCGCGTGGGCATGCTCTTCTCCTCCCCAGCCGGCAACGACCTGCTATTCGAGGAGAACCTCTGCGAGCAGGGCCGAAACTTCGCCAACAAGATCTGGAACGCCTTCCGCTTCCTGATGATGAACAAGCAGGAAGGTGCGAAGCTGCCGGACAAGCTTGAGATCGACCGGGACAACCTGGTCGACCGCTGGATGCTTTCCCGCCTCCACGAGACGGTCAAAGCCATTGACAGCGATATGGAATCGTTTCGAATCAACGAAGCGCTTAGAAAAGTCTATTCGCTCATCTGGGACGACTTCTGCGACTGGTATATCGAACTGATAAAAGCGGATGAGCCGGGCGCCAAAATACCGGCTGACAAACTGGGCCGCGGCTTTAACTTTTTCGAGGCTCTGGTCAAGTTGCTGCATCCCTTCATGCCCTTTATCAGCGAGGAGATCTGGCAGCGCATACGTAACCGCGAGACCGAAGACGCCCTCATAACCGCCAGTTGGCCCGAAGTAGATGAGAGTAATATTTCCAAAGCGGATACCGAACTGTTCTCGGCCATACAAAGCATGATTTCATCCATCCGTAATATCCGGGCCGAATTCGGAGTCAGCCCCAAGGAAGAAATCGACCTTCTGATCAAGGCCAAAGATGCCGATATACAACAAGCACTGCAGCAAAACGAATGGATCTTTCGCAAGCTTCAGGCCATCGGCAGCTTCACAGTTGACACCGGCCTTGCAAAGCCGGATACTTCCGCCTCTGCCGTTGTCGAGGGGTCCGAACTCTACGTCCCCCTCGAAGGATTGATCGATCTCGATAAAGAGAAAGAACGCATCACCAAAGAGATTGACCGACTGGAAGGTTTCCTGAAATCGGTGAACAAGAAACTTGAAAACAAGCAGTTCGTCGACAATGCCCCGGAAGAGGTGGTCCAGCGCGAGAGAGACAAGAAAGAAGACACCGAAACGAACCTCCGAAAACTTAAAGATATTTTGAGTGGGCTGAAATAACCAGCAAGCCTGTCCGGATTCCGGAGGATGGCGGTACTAGCAACTAACCTTTTTCAAGCACGCACATACAGATTTAGAAATGCCCAAAGATCCTGCATTCATAAACGACCTTAACGAGCGCCAGCAGCAAGCCGTAAAGCATACCGAAGGGCCGCTGCTTATCGTAGCCGGCGCCGGCAGCGGAAAGACCCGCGTGTTGACCTACCGCATCGCCTACCTGCTTCACCAGAAGAAAGCGCATCCCGGCGAGATCCTGGCACTCACTTTCACCAATAAGGCCGCCCGGGAGATGAAAGACCGCATCCAGCAGCTCATCGGCGACGAAGCACAGAAGCTCTGGATGGGCACCTTCCACTCGGTATTTTCCAAGATCCTGCGATTCGAGGCGGAAAAGCTCGGCTTTACCTCCAATTACAGTATCTACGACACCGACGACTCTCAGAACGCCATCAAGCAGATACTGCGGGAAAACAACTACGACCCCAAGGAGATCCAGCCGCGTACCATCCAGCGGCGCATCAGCGACGCCAAGAACCAGCTGATCCTCCCCGGGCAGTACCAAGAGCGTTTCGTGCACAGTACGCTCGACGACATCACGGCCCGGATGTACGAAATCTATGTAGAACGGCTCAAGCACAATAACGCCATGGATTTCGACGACCTGCTGATCAAGCCGATCGAGCTGTTCCAGGAATATCCGGACGTGCTGGATAAGTACCAGGACCGCTTTAAATACATACTGATAGACGAGTACCAGGATACCAACCACGCCCAGTACAAAGTGACCAACATGCTGGGCAGTAAGTACAAGAATATCTGCGTGGTTGGCGACGACGCCCAGAGTATCTACTCCTTCAGAGGCGCCGACATCACCAACATCCTGAACTTCAAGAATGACTATGAGAATGCGGTGGAAATCCCGCTGGAGCAGAACTACCGCTCCACCCAGGCTATCCTCAAAGCCGCCGACTCTATCATCAAACAGAATTCGGGTCAGCTGGAAAAAACGCTCTGGACCGACAACGAGATGGGCGACACCATCACCGTGCTTGACAACTATGACGAGCGCGACGAAGCGAACCGTGTAGCCAACTACATCAACGAGTTGAAGATGCGCAAAGGCTACGAGTACAACGACTTTGCCGTGCTCTACCGAACCAACTACCAGAGCCGTGTTTTTGAGGAGATCTTCCGTAAAAAGGGTATCACTTACCAGCTGGTGGGCGGCCTCTCCTTCTACCAGCGCAAGGAGGTCAAGGATGTGCTCGCATACCTTACGCTGCTTTCCAACCCTGATGACGATACCAACCTGCTGCGCATCATTAACGAGCCTTCGCGTGGAATCGGCAATAAGTCACTGCATGACCTGACATCGCATGCCCGGCAGACCGGCCAGTCGCTCTGGGACATACTGACCCATGTGGAAGAGGCCGATCTCTACAAGCCGGCCGAGAACAGTGTTAAGGATTTCGTCGCGATGATCCGGGACCTTAAAGACGACCTGCGCAAAGGTGAGACGCTGACCGAAGTAGTCAAAAAATTGCTGGAGCGGTCGGGTTATATGAAAGCGCTGGTAGAAGAAAACTCCCCGAAGTCGATGACCCGGCGAGAGAACATCCTGGAGCTGCAAAACGCCATATCCTACTATGAGAAAAATTCCAACAACCCCAGTCTGGGGTCGTTCCTACAGGAAATCAGCCTGATTACCGATACCGACAAATACGACGAAGAGAAGCCCGCCGTCACGCTCATGACCGTGCACGCCGCCAAAGGGCTCGAATTCCCCGTTGTCTTTGTGGTAGGCCTGGAAGAAGAACTCTTTCCCGTAGGCAGCCGTAACAACGAGGAAGTCGACTTTGAAGAAGAACGGCGCCTCTTTTATGTGGCCATAACACGGGCCGAGAAAGAACTCTTTTTCAGCCACTGCCGTACGCGCTTCAAATTCGGTGAAGAGAAGCGAATGATGCGCTCCCGTTTCCTTGAGGAGGTCAATCCCGATGTGGTCCGCACCGAAACAGGGGCTACCATCGACCAGAACAAAGACCGTTTTTCCGGCAGCCATTCTTCGGGCAGTGGCAGTGGAAATAGCAATACCCGTATCGAATACGACTGGAAACAGCCACTCTACTCCAAAAACAACCGCAATTCTGACCAGGGAACCACTATCCATTACGACAATCCGGACGAGGATCCCTTCCAGGTCGGCGCCAAGGTGGAACACAATATTTTCGGCCCCGGTAAAATAATAAGCCGCTCAGGACGTGGTGAAAGGACAAAAGTAGTGGTATTTTTCAAAAACAGAGGCCGAAAAACCCTTATGTTGCGGGTGGCAAAACTCAAAGTAGTAGGATAACAGCGCCCGGGTGCTCCCAGATGCAATATTCATACTCCATTCAAAAATGTTTTCAGAAAGTTGCGGGATGTCTGCTGGCGGCATTGATTGCCGTACTTTTCAGCAGTTCTCCCCTTTTCGCACAGCCGGTCATAAGCGCCAAAAACCTTTCGCTTGGAAGCGGAGGGGCGGCCTACCTGACGGGGACAGCGGCCAATTTCTACAATCCCGCCAACCTGATGATATATGACCGCGAAGGACGTATCCACCTGCAGGCGGGCAATGCCGGCTTTTTCTTCGGTCCGGTTCTTTCTACCAACCGGCCGGGCAGACAACTCCAAAGTTTTTTCGACTCCTTCATCCCCTATACGGATGGAAGCCAGTCGATCTCACAGGCGGAACGGCTAGAGATCATAAGCGAAAATTACTCCTCCCGCCAACTGCTCTCGCAGCACCGATCCCGCGCCGATATCATCTGGGGCGGGGCTCTATGGCAGGGTAACAGTGCTTCTTATTCGATAGCCGCACGCAGCCGCATCGGCAGCCGAACGGTCACCGGCAGGGGTTGGTACTCAACCCAGTTCATAGGAGATCTCCAGGAACAAATTCGAGACTTTACCCTCATCAAGCAGCAGCAGGTACTGCACGAGCTCTCTTTCGGCTACGCCCGTGAATTCCAGTTTATCAACGGCCTGCTGCCCCGCCTCGGCAAGCTTTATATCGGCATCGCACCCAAGATTGTGGCAGCAGGTGCATTTCAGGATGCAAACTATAAGGGGCAGTATGTCATTTCCCCGGAAAACAATGAAACGGTATATGAGTACCGGATGGACTACCGAACATCCGGAAACTACTCACAGCTCAGCCGCGAATATATTGCGACATGGAATCTATCGCAGTCTATCGCCCGGAATCTTGACCGCCGGTTTTACCACAAACCTACCGGTTACGGTTTTGGAATAGATTTCGGCCTGAGCTATGTCATCCCTTTGGGCAGCGACGTCTCCATACTGGACGAAAACGGCCGCAAGCCACTAAAAAAGTCGCTTCGATTTGCTTTTTCCATTACCGATTTGGGACTGGTCTCTTACCGGAAGTCTCCGCTGGCTATTAGCAGGCCGCAACAGCAAACTGTCATCGGCGACCAGCAGCCTTCAAACTCTAAATTTGTCGGTTCTGCGGGACAATTCCTGGCCTTTTTTGATCAGGCCAATGTGATACCCAATCCCTTCACTACGGTCTCAAACCCGGACAGGGAACCTTTCTCGGCCCTGCTTCCTACGTCATTGAACGCCGGCTCCATGCTGGATCTGGAACGTTTCAAACTGATGGGAGACCTTACACTGGGGCTTAACAACACCGCCTTTACTGATACCAAGCTGGCAGTACATTTGGGCATGGAACTTCGCCCCTTGGCCAATGTACCGCTCCGTTTCGGGACCAAGCTCGCTGCCGGGCTGCCCGTGCAGTTCGGTTTCGGTACGGCCATAGAGACGCGTTACTGGGATCTGACCCTCTCCTCCCAGCTGTTGATGAAATCGACCACCTTTACTACCGAAATTATAGGCGGGGCTGTAGCCGGCCTGCAGTTTCACCTGTAGCGGCAGGTACTGCCAAGCTGTCAACACTTACAGGCTTATTGATTAACTTTTGTTATTTTGCCAGTATCACTGACTAAATGGTAGGAGCTTCAAGATTGG
>CAYWDK010000060.1:0-11617 GCA_964457025.1 uncultured Balneolaceae bacterium
CACGTTTTTCTGATTTCAGGTACAAAAAAAAGTGAGGACCTTTCGGCGCTCACTTAAAGCATTTGAAGATACCGTTAATACCGCTAAAAAACAACCGGCGATCCACTCTTAAAAGTTCTTCGCTCCGGCCGAGGGCAAAAGCGGTTTTTTAAAATTTTTATAAATGTTATATAGTAGCTTTCCTATAATGACCCACGTCAACCAAATATTTCGAAAAAGCCTGATCTTTATGAAACTATCCACCTGTTTTTCAGCCGTCCTTTTGACACTGTTATTCTTGAGTCCGGCCTATGGCCAGGATGTCACCATCACTCCCACTACTTCCGAAGAGCGTTCGGAATCTATTGAGAAGCGCCAGATGATGCGCCAGCAATCCATCTTCAGCGAGTATCCGGTCCGAAATGTGGGTCCGGTAGTAATGAGCGGCAGGGTCACCGACATTGCCGTGCACGAAGACAATCCCCGCAACTTCTACGTTGCCTACGCTTCAGGCGGGGTCTTCAAGACCACCAACAGCGGCAACACCATGACCCCTATTTTTGATAACCTGGGTGCGCTTACCATCGGCGACATCGCCATCTCGCGGGCAGATGAAAGTATTTTGTGGGTAGGAACCGGAGAAAATAACAGCAGCCGTTCCAGTTATTCCGGTACAGGTATCTACAAGAGTACCGACGGCGGTAACAGCTGGGAGTATGCCGGCCTGCGCGGATCGCAGCATATCGGCCGGATCATCACCCATCCGACTGATCCCGACGTTGCCTGGGTAGCCAGCCTCGGCCCCCTCTACTCCATGAACGAAGTACGGGGCGTCTATAAAACGACCGACGGCGGACAGAATTGGAAACAGACGTTGCAGCCGCCCGACAGCACCGGCGTTATCGACCTGGTTATTCATCCCGATAATCCCGACATCATGTGGGCCAGCACCTGGCAGCGCTTCCGACAGGCATGGAACTTCTGGGAAGGCGGCGAAGGTTCGGCCATCTACAAATCGACAGACGGCGGCGAGACGTGGACCAAGTCTGTTCAAGGCTTCCCGCAGGGTGAACACGTCGGACGTATCGGCCTGGATGTCAGCCGTACCAATCCCGATATTCTGTACGCTTTCCTGGACAACCAGTATGAAACCAAAACCAAAAAGGAAGACGCAGGCGAACGGCTGGTGCAAGCCGACTTTGTAGAAATGACCGATGAGACCTTCCTGGATCTGGAAGACCAGAAACTGGAGACTTACCTGAGGAGCAACGGTTTCCCGGAAAAATACACCGCCGCCCGCGTCAAGATGGACGTGCGAGAAGGCAAGTATGAGCCCAAAGCACTTTCCGATTATCTGGGTGACGCCAATGCCGCCCTCTTCGATACCGATATTACCGGAGCCGAGGTCTATAAGTCAACCGACGGCGGCAACAGCTGGACCAAGGTGAACAGCTACGACCTGGATAACATCATCTTCACCTACGGTTATTACTTCGGTGAAGTGCGGGTTTCGCCCACAAATCCGGACGAGCTGTATATTATGGGCGTGCCGGCCTTGAAATCACAGGACGGCGGCCAGACCTGGATGCCTATCGCCGAGAACCAGCCGGTACACGTAGATCACCACGCCATGTGGATTGATCCCAATGACACCGAACATATCCTGCTGGGTAACGATGGCGGTCTCTACGAAAGTCATGACGGCGGATTGAACTTCATCCACCACAACTACCCTTCGGTAGGCCAGTTCTACACCGTAGCCGTCGATATGGAGAAGCCCTATAATATTTACGGCGGCCTCCAGGACAACGGTGTTTTTACCGGTTCCTCGCAGGGAACTCCCTATGACAATAATCACTGGGAACGCCTTTTCGGAGGCGACGGCATGCATGTGGCCGTAGATCCGCGCAACAGCGATATTGTCTATACGGGCTTCCAGTTCGGGAACTACTTCCGAATCGACCGCGCCAACAACGACTACAACCGCATTACGCCACGCCATGATCTCGGCGAAGACCGCTACCGCTACAACTGGAATACGCCGGTAGAGATGAGCAACCACAACCCGGATATTATTTACTTCGGATCGCAAAAAGTGAACCGCAGCTTTGACCAGGGCGACAGCTGGACGACCCTGAGCCCGGACCTGACAGGCGACCATCCGCAGGGTGACGTCCCCTACTCTACTCTAACAACCATCTCGGAATCCCCGGTCAACTTCAACGTGATCTGGGCCGGAAGCGATGACGGACATATTCACGTGACACGTGACGGCGGCGCCAGCTGGACCGACGTATCGGGCAACCTGCCCGACCGCCGCTGGGTAAGCGAGGTACACGCCAGCGAGCACGACGCCGGCACCGCCTACGCCTCGCTCAACGGTTATCGCTACGATGAGTTCAAAACCTACGTATATAAGACGACCAACTACGGGCAGAGCTGGAGCCCGGTTAAAGGGAATCTGCCCGACGATGTTGCCAACATCATCATCGAAGATCCCAAAGTTCCCGGACTGCTCTATGTGGGACTTGACCACGGAACCTTCGTCAGTTTCGACGATGGCAAGGAGTGGCACCTGTTGAACGGAATCCCCAACGTGGCATCCTACGATATGGTGGTACATCCCCGTGATATGGAACTGGTGGTAGGCACCCACGGACGCAGCATCTATGTAACCGATGTGAAGCCGCTGCAGACCATTGCCGGCAATACCGGAAAGCCGATTGTGGCTATGGCGACCGAGCCGGTACGCTCCTCCGGACGCTGGGGCCAGAGAGGGGCTCCCTACCGCGAGATCAACGAGCCGAGCGTCGAATGGCTCTACTGGGTCGGCAATAAAAGGGCATCGGACGAAGAGGTCACCATTACCGTGCATGACAAGGACGGCAATGCCGTGGTCACCCTCACGGACGAAGGCAGTTACGGTTTCAACTCCTTCAAGTGGAACCTGAGGACCGCCGATGCCGAAGGTGAAGACGACACTCCTGACTACCTCGGTAAAGGCACCTACACCATCGAATACAAAATCGGCCGCGATGTAGCTGAAACTACTTTCGAGGTTAAATAACAGACCATGATCATTCGATTGTTTGCGCTCATCCCGCTGCTCTTTCTGTTTGCGGCGGGATGTTCTTCCGAAAAGAATTCCAATAACGGCGATCCCAAAGGCCGTATCCTGGAGTACAGTCGAACCGTAACCTTTCTGAATGCCGACGGTGACTCGCTGACCGCAGTGGAGGTTGCCGTAGCCGACGATCAGCAGGAACGCAATGAGGGATTAATGGACGTAAACAGCCTGCCACGGGACAAGGGAATGCTGTTTATCTTTGAACGTCAGCAGCCGCTCAGCTTCTGGATGGCCAACACTCCCCTCTCACTGGATATCATTTTCGTTAATGAGGCTAAAGAGATTGTCCGTATCCACCAGCGCACGCAGCCATTTTCCCAGAAAAGCGTTGCCTCAGGCGAACCGGCACGCTATGTAGTGGAGGTAAACGGTGGCTTCTGCGTGACGCACGACATACAGGAAGGAATGAGCGTTGCTTTTTAATAGCACGCTGATTAAGCAGGTGTCCACAGAATTGGATTTAGGACAGCCATAAATAATGATTCTGTGTAAATCTGTCCTATCTGCCCGATCCGCGTTCTATTCTAAGCCCGGGCGGCTTCTTTCTCTTCGGCAGGATGGGCATCGGCGTACTCTTTTAAAAACTCTTTCACTTTGAGCACGTTGTTTTTGGAACCGATATAGATAGGGGTTCGCTGATGAATTGAGGTGGGTTCGATATCGAGTATCCTGCGCTTGCCGTCGATGGCCATGCCTCCGGCCTGCTCAATGAGGAAACTGAGCGGATTACACTCATACATCAGGCGGAGCTTGCCGTCGGGATACTGGCTGCTGTGGGGATAGATAAAGATACCGCCGGTGATAAGCGTGCGGTGCACATCAGCAACCATAGAGCCGATATAACGGGCTTTATAGGGACGGCCGGTCTTGGAATCTTCGACCTGACAGTATTTGATGTACTTTTTCAACCCCAGATCCCATGAATTGTAACTGCCTTCGTTTACACTGTAAATAAATCCGTCATCGGGAATCTTGATATCATCATCACACAGGATAAACTCCCCTATACTGGGATCGAGTGTAAAGAGCGTAACTCCGGCGCCGGTAGTATAGGCCATAAGCGTACTGGAACCGTAGAGCACATAGCCCGCCGCAACCTGTTTCAAACCCGGCTGCAGTGCATCCTCTTCGGAAAGTTCGTCTCCGGAGTCGTCGGATCGCATATAAATAGAAAAAATGCTTCCGATAGAGACATTTACATCGATGTTTGAAGAGCCGTCGAGCGGATCCAGGTAGACGATATATTTGCCGCCCTCGTTGTCGAGTTCAACAAAACCGTCGTTCTCTTCCGAGATTACCATACAGGTGATGTCGGATCGATTCAGGGCTGAAATGAGCTGTTTATCCGCAAAAAGGTCCAGTTTCTTTACCGATTCGCCATGGACGTTAGTAGAGCCGTCTTCACCTAAAATATTGGTGATGCCCGCTTTATTGACCTCTCTAGAAATAATTTTGGCTGCCAGGCCGATATCCCTCAGCAGCTGCGAAAGTTCACCCGTAGCCCCCGGAAACCTGTTTTGGGCCTGGATGATGTATTCCTCTAAAGTAATCAAGCGCTTGTTCTTTTTGTCGACCATGGGTCTCTTGTTGGTTGCCGATCCTTTTCGCTGCTATTGTAAAGACGTGTAAATATACGAAAGTCTGCCGTTCATTAAACTGCTAAATTTCTCCCTCGCTGATCAATCGGTAAATTCGTGTTGCCTGCCGCTTTAGCTCATCCAGGCTTCCGTTGTTGTGGATCACGATATCTGCCCGGTCTGTCAGTTCGTCAAAATTCTGTTGCTTGTCGATGCGGTCGTACACCAGCTCTTCAGCCACCCCGTCCCTCTCTCTTACACGTTCTACCCTTTTCTCTTCGTCTGCCAGCACCAGTACGATCAGATCCAGGTAGCCGGGGCGTACTCCCTGCAATAAGAGAGCCGCCTCAAATACAAAGACTTCGGTGCCCTCTTTTTCCGCATAATTGATGACTTTGGCAACTTCTTCCGGAATATAAGGGTGCACAATATCATTGAGTTCTTCTACCCGTCCCTTGCGAAAGGCCTGGTCGGCCAGGTGGACCCTGTTCAGGGATCCGTCTTCATAGTATGATTCCTCCCCGAAAACTTCAATAATTTGCCGGCGGATCTCCTCATTATTCACCATTATATTTTTTGCAAGGTTATCCGCATTAAGTACAAAGGCGCCAAGGGATTCCCATATATCGACCACAGTAGATTTTCCGCTTCCGATACCTCCCGTTATCCCGACACAAACCATTAATTAAATCCCCCCTTAATCATCTTTGACCCCCGACATCAGGTAAGCTTTGATGAATTCGTCAAGGTCCCCGTCCATGACCCCTTCCACGTCGGAAGTCTCGTGCTCGGTACGGTGGTCCTTCACCATATTGTAGGGATGGAACACATAGGATCGGATTTGCGAACCCCATTCGATCTTATTCTTGGAGTCTTCCAGCTTCTGCTTTTCCCGTTCCTTGATCTGCTTCTCAAGCTCATAGATCTTGGACTTCAGCAGTACCATCGCTTTTTCGCGGTTCTGCATCTGCGAACGCTCCTGCTGGCATTCAGCCACCACGCGCTCCTTGCTGCCGTCGGATAGCTCACCCTCCCAAATCAGCCGCACGCCGGTTTCAACCTTGTTGACATTCTGTCCTCCGGCACCGCTGGAATGGAAACGCTGCAGTTCCACATCACTCTCGTTAATGTCGATCTCGATGGTATCATCAACCAAAGGAGAAACAAAGACCGAACAAAATGAGGTGTGCCGCCTTGAGTTGCTGTCGAAAGGCGAAATACGTACCAGGCGATGTACGCCGCTCTCCGCCTTCAGAAAACCATAGGCAAAATCACCGCTGACTTCGATGGTCGCGCTTTTTAGTCCCGCTACATCGCCTTGCTGGTACTCTATGACCGATACTTCATGGCCCTCCTTGCGTGCCCAGCGGGTATACATACGGTAAAGCATCTCGGCCCAGTCCTGGCTCTCGGTACCCCCCGCCCCCGGATTGAAAGTCACGATGGCGTCTCGATGATCATCTTCTCCACGCAGCATGTTGCGAAACTCAAGATCCTCTACACCTTTCTGAAGTTTCTCCACCTCCTGCTGCAGTTCATCGGCCACATCCTCCCCCTCTTCCTGAAACTGAAGATATACCCGGATACTGTCCCTCAGCTCGTTGAGCTCGTCCCAGCTGTTCACCATTCCTTTCTCATGGTCCAGCTTCTTCATCACCTGCCGGGCCTGGTCGGGGTCGTTCCAAAAATCCGGATTCTGCGTCTGCTCCTGAAGCTCTATGATGCGTACTTTTCTCTGATCATAGTCAAAGATACCCCCTTAGCGCATCCACGCGCTCAAAAAGGTCGTCAAGGTCGTTGGTATCTATACTTGTGGTACTCATTCGTTGATGGTTATTGATTATTCGTTATGGATTACGGAAAAGAGAAGCAAAACCGCTATTTAAGCAGGCGGCCCAGCAAAAAGCCGACGGCGATTCCACCGATAAAGCCGGCAAGTACACCCTCTTCGGGATGCGAACGCACATACCGGCGAGCCTCTTTATAATCTCTGTCAATTTCTTTGAGGATTTCCTCCCGCTCTTCCCTGAGCCGCTCAACCAGTTTTTCATAGTTCTTCGGTTTCGGGGCCGGGGAGTCGTTGTCGTTCTGTTTTTTCTTGTCAGCCATGGTAGTCAAAAATTTGTTGCTTGATGTGCTAAAGATACAAATTTAACGGAGAAACTCAGTCGGAATATCGTTGCCTTCCATAAAATCTTAACACAGCCTTTACGTTCCATTCATACCTTGTACATAATGGTTTTATAGCTTCAGTGAACATTATGGCCGTACTCAACGATATACTCCAAAATCTTCAAAACCGTTTTTTCGATTCAATCGTGTCGAACCGGCTGGTGTATAACAGCTGCTGGGAAGACCCGCGCATCGACCGGGAGCTGCTGCAAGTAGGCCCAGACAGCTCCGTGGTCATGCTCACCAGTGCCGGCTGTAACGCCCTCGACTACCTTCTTGACAAGCCCGGAGCCATACACTGTGTAGACGCCAATCCCGCTCAGAATGCCCTGCTGGAGTTCAAGAAAACACTCTTCCGGAAAGGAAATTACGAAACTCTTTGGCAGTATTTCGGAAAGGGCTACGAGTCCAACGCATCCCTGCACTACCATCGCAACATTCGGCAGGAGCTTTCTCATGCGGCCCGCCGCTTCTGGGACCGCCATCATAACTATTTTACGCCCACAGCTGCCCAACCTACCTTCTATTTCAGGGGGACTTCCGGCAAGATTGCCCTCATGTTTTACAACAGGATCAAACGCAAGGGACTGTACGGAAGCGTGCTAAACCTGCTCGACTCCCGTAACCTGAGCGAACAGAGATATTATTTTGAAGAGATCGACCCGCAGCTCTGGACCCCTTTTCTCAAGTGGCTTTCCCATCGCAACGCCACACTGGCCATGCTGGGAGTACCCGCCGGCCAGCGCGAGATGATTGACCGGGACTTTGAGGGAGGCATCTTCGGTTTCATCAGAGATTCCATCCGCACTGTCTTTACCGAACTGCCCCTTCGCGACAACTATTTCTGGCGGGTGTATATGACCGGCTCTTACACACCACGCTGTTGTCCCAACTACCTTAAAGAGTCCAACTTTGAGAAGATTGCCGGCAAGGTTGACCGCATTCACCTTCATAACAGCTACCTGAGCAGCTTCCTGGAGAAGAATCCGGGCAACTACTCTCACTATGTATTGCTGGACCACCAGGATTGGATGGCCAACACCTATCCCGAGATGCTTGCCGAAGAGTGGAGGCTGATATTGAACAACAGCCGGCCGGGCACCCGTATCCTTTTCCGATCGGCCGCTTCCGGCAATGATTTTTTGCCCCACTTTGTACACGAGCGGATTTCTTTCGAATCGACCAAAGCAGAAAGGTTACACCGGAACGACCGCGTAGGCACCTATGCAAGTACGCACCTTGGCATCGTAAACTGATATCATGATAGAAACCAAAGGCCGACATACCGATACCCAAACCGAAGAAAGGCGGGATGAGCTGACAGAGCAAAAGCTGCAATCCTATTACCGCCTCCATTCAAAAGTATATGACGCCACGCGCTGGAGTTTCCTTTTCGGGCGCGAATCTCTGCTGAACCGCCTGCCCGAACTGCCTCCACGCCCCCGTATCCTGGAAGTGGGTTGCGGGACGGGAAAGAATATCGAATACCTGCAGTACCTGTTCCCCGACGCCCATATTTATGGCGTGGACCTTTCAGCTGAGATGCTTGAAAAAGCGCATCGGAAAATCAGCGACAGCCGACAGGTCACCTTCATGCAAAGCCGCTACGGATCCGAACCGCTTGATACCAAAGCCTTTGACCTCATTCTGCTGTCCTATTCACTGACCATGACCGGCGGCCGGACAGAGGCTGTTCTGCAGCAGATATATGACGACCTGAAACCGCACGGCTATATAGCAGTCGTCGACTTCCACTACTCTCCCTTCCGCTGGTTCCGCCGCTGGATGAAAAAGAATCATGTGGTAATGGACGGAAGCCTGCTGCCTTTGCTGCATAAGTACTTCCATCCCAAAAGCAGTACGGTAAATGACGCCTACCTCGGCCTTTGGAGTTACCTGGAGTTTATAGGCAAGCGTTTTTAATTGGAGGCTGGAGGCTGGAGGCTGGAGGCTGGAGGCTGGAGGCTGGAGGCTGGAGGCTGGAAAATACAAATTTAAATTAGGATGCAAACCTAATTCCGAACTCCCTGTTTCACTTTTCACGTCTCACCTTTCACGTTTCACCTTACGGTAAGCCTTCGTACCTTTAACGTGCTGCAAAATTCAAGGAAAACTACCGATCTCAGCTAATGGACAAGATTGAATCAAAAATCGAGATGATTCTGCAGGAACTGGAGGCCGAGCCTGAAGATGCCGGTCTGTGGAATGAGCTGGGCACCGGCTACCACCTGCTTGGAAAATATGAAGAGGCCGCCCTGGCCTATGAGAAGGGCCTGCGCTATGCACCCGACGACCACCGTCTCCACTACAACCTGGGCAACAGCTATTTTGAGGACGAACAGATCGAAAAGGCTGTCAACCACTACATGAATGCCATCGACCTGAAGCCGGATTACATTCCCGCCATCAACAACCTGGCGGATATCTACGAGCTGGCAGACGAAGCCGAACGCGCCCGGGAACTGTTTCAGCACATCACCGAGATTGATCCCGACAATCCCATGGGACATTTCAACCTGGGCAATCACTATTTGCGCAATAATGATACGGTGAAAGCGGCCCGCAGCTACCGAAAGGCCATTGAACTGGACCCGGAATTTCATGAGGCCTACAATAACATCGGCTTTATGCTGAAGCACCTGGGGCAGTATGAAGAAGCCATCGAATATTTCGAAAAATGCCTGGCTATCGAACCGGATTACGGTCCTGCACTGGAGGACCTGGAGGCTTGCAAAGCGGAGCTTAGGGAGTAGAGGCTGGAGGCTGGAGGCTGGAGGCTGGAGGCTGGAGGCTGGAGGCTGGAGGCTGGAAAATACAAATTTAAATTAGGATGCAAACCTAATTCCGAACTCCCCGTTTCACGTCTCACGTTTCACTTTTCACGTCTCACCTTTCACGTTTCAAGTCTCACGTTTCACATTTGACGTCTCCCCCTCCAACGGAACAACTTCCCCAAGCCGAGATATAAGGAGATTGGTCAACACTAATCAAACCATTTCCTTATGAAAACCTTCAGTAAATACAGCTTTTTAGCTCTTATCCTGCTAATTGTAACAGCCGGTACAGCCGAGGCGCAACAACGGCCAGGCGAAGGCTCGGTGGGGCTGTCTGCTTCCCTGCAAGGCAACCAGGTAAATATCATGGTACCGATCTGGGCCTCTGACGACATGGTTATTGCCCCGGTATTCGGTGTAGTCAACGAATCCGAGAACTTTATGACCCTCAATCTCGGTGCGAAAGCTAAATTTTACCAGGAATTGGGGAGCAATTTCGCCTCCTATTTCGGTGCGTTAGGTCTGATTCAACATACCTCCCCCGAAGTAGGCGACAATGTCACGGACTTCCTTATCGGAGCCAACGGAGGTGGTGAATACTTCTTTGACAGCCACTTTAGCGTAGGTGTGGAAGGGCAGCTTAACCTGCTTATCCGCGGCGACTCGCCGAACCGACTCGCGACCGGAGCGGCGGTTACGGCAGCCTACTATTTCTAGGTTTGATCCTAAATACGGGACCGGTCCCCCTCTGAGCGGGGGACTGACCGTCCCTGTTTTCAGTAATCAGCAATCAGTAAACAGTTAGCAGTTGCTGTAAACGGTTATCATTGAATGCAGGCCGAAATAATCCATCTTGAGGAGAAGAATCCGGTTGAAAAGAGATGCAGGATAACCATTGACGAAAATAGAACCGGATATTGTTACCTTGATCCAAAGCCTTCAAAAATGGAGGGCTTCTTAAACAAAGCATGGGGGTTATTATGTATATACCATTCAGAAATCCCGTTATATTCGCAATAATACTGGTACCGCTATCCTGGCTTTGCGCATTGAATAGCTCCTATGGCCAGTGGACCGACCATAATGCCCACGATCCCGGTATCGTAGCCGTTCAGGCCACTGTACCGGCCTTTGACGAATCAATCCCTGCCGAATCTCCTTCCTCACTTTATCAATTCTATTCCCGGTTTTATTTAGGCAACAACCTTTCGGTCATTGCCTCACTTCCTATATCGCACTTCAGCAGCACCACAAGAACAGGTGAAAGTATTGATAAAACGGCGGCCGGGAATCCTTATCTCGGAATACGGCTTGAATCTATTTCGTCGGGGCTTGCCTTGGAAACTGCTTTTCGACTGCCCGTGGCCACCAACAATGACGGCATTCTCACCGGCTTGCTGATGGAAGAGTTTGTCAGGGAAGCATTCCTGCCCGAATCCGCTTCATTCAAAGCGCAGCTGCAGTATCACTACGAACATGGTTCCGGTTTGGTCTTTCTAATAGGAGGCGGACCCCACTACCGGATGCTGAAAGGTGCTGAAAATGAAGTCTGGATCAGCTATTACACCAGAATGCATCTAAGGAAGGGTGGGCTAACACTCGGTGTTGGCCTGACCGGCATGGGAGTGCTTTCCGATTCCGACCTCTCCGTGAGAGAAAAGGCAGATCAAAGTTTAGATTTTATGACTGCTTATACTTTCGGCAGGCTGCGGGCCGGCACCTCCATACGGTTCCCCCTTGGCAAAGAGCTTCGCAATAACTTTTCGTATTCTGCCGGTTTTAGCCTGGGCTATAAATTAAACACAGGATCCAGACGCGCAAGTGAACGGCTCAGGCACAAAGACCGGGCGGTCAATTGAAACAGCCGATCGGCTTGGCCGTGACTGTATACGGATAGCTGATAATTATAAAAAAATAATCCCTCCCCTCTTGTGCAGTACTCTTTTTTATTTTACTTTGTATCAAAAAGTACTTTGTATGAAAGAAGA
>CAYWDK010000061.1:0-11443 GCA_964457025.1 uncultured Balneolaceae bacterium
ACCATCCAAAAGATCCGTGAAATCTGCGGCCAATAAAAAAAGGCTCTCTATGTCGTAATAGAGAGCCTTTAAGAGTGTCGGTAGTGGCGGGGGCATCCCGAGGACTCGGGAGAACCTGCGTCCGCCAGCCGGCGGATATGAGACCGGCGAGCTACTTCATATTTTTTATCTTTTCCCAAATAAACCTTCGGCCAGCAGCTGTCTTCAATTCCTTCTCTCGTTTTATAGCCTCTTGTTTGGTAGTAAATTCTTCTGTGAACACAACCTCCCAAGGTCGATACTTGATCGTCCATCCTTTCTTACCAAGCTTGTTGTGTGAAAGCAATCGTTGTTCCAGGTTGGAAGTATATCCGATATAAATCTTTTCGAAAGAAGGGGAATATAAAACGTAAACAGTGTACATAACCTCAAATAAAAAAGGCTCTCTATGTCGTAATAGAGAGCCTTTGAGAGTGTCGGTAGTGGCGGGGGCAGGATTCGAACCTGCGACCTTCGGGTTATGAGCCCGACGAGCTACCAGCTGCTCCACCCCGCGATGTAATAAATTCCGGATCGTTTTGTTGTAGGATACAACGCATAACTCATGACTTTATGCTTCCCGATCCAAGACCCCAATAATAAGGTTTGACTTGGGTACTTGTCAATAGTAAATTGGGATTTCTCTTCACTATCTTTACAGAAACACAGAAATTATAGAACCGCCAAAAACCATTGCGTAGCGTATGTCAGTACACACCAAAGTAAATCCCCAACACGTCCACGAAATTCTGGACAAACATATTCTCACCGACGGCTATGATCTTGTGCTGGATCTGGAGCAGAGCCAGGGGCTTTATCTCCACGATGCCAAGTCGGGAAAGAAGTATCTCGACTTTTTTACCTTTTTTGCTTCCAACCCCCTGGGCATGAATCATCCGCGGCTGGCAAACGATGATTTTATCCGAAAGATCGGGCAGGTGGCCGTGAACAAGCCGTCCAACTCCGATATCTATACCGAAGCGATGGCCGAATTCGTGGACAATTTCGACCGTGTCGGCATCCCGGACTATATGCCCTACAGTTTCTTCATTTCGGGCGGAGCGCTGGCGGTGGAAAACGCGCTGAAGGTCGCTTTCGACTGGAAGGTGCAGAAGAACTTCCAGAAGGGATACCGCCAGGAAAAGGGGCATAAGGTGCTGCATTTTGAAAAAGCCTTCCACGGACGTTCGGGCTATACCCTCTCGCTCACCAATACGCTTCCAAACAAGACCAAGTATTTTCCCAAATTCGACTGGCCGAGGGTCATCAATCCCGTCATGAAGTTTCCTGAGACCGAAGAACACATTAAGGAAGCGAAGGCTCTTGAAGAGAAGGCCATCGCCCAGGCCGAGCGGTATTTCGAAATGTATAAAGACGACATCGCCTGCATCATCATCGAGCCCATACAGGGCGAGGGCGGCGACAACCATTTCCGGCTGGAGTTCCACCAGGCGCTGCGTGACCTGGCCGACAAGCATGAAGCCCTGCTCATATATGATGAGGTCCAGACCGGCGTCGGACTGACCGGCAAGTTCTGGGCGCACGAACACTATGTGAAACCGGACATCCTCGCCTTCGGCAAGAAGGCGCAGGTGTGCGGCATCCTCTCCAATGACCGTGTCGATGATATAGAAACCAACTGCTTCCACGTCTCCTCCCGCATCAACTCCACCTGGGGCGGAAACCTGGTAGATATGGTCCGTTTCGGACGCATCCTCGAAGTAATTGAAGAAGACAAGCTGGTGGAGAATGCCGCAACGGTCGGCAGCTACCTGCAGCAGAAGCTCAAGGGACTTGCCGAGAATCACGAGCATTTCAGCAATCCCCGCGGCAAAGGCCTGTTCTGCGCCATTGACCTGCCCGACACCCATTCACGGGATGCGGTTATCAAGGCCTGCTTCAAGAACCAGCTGATGATTCTATCCTGCGGTGAACGAACCATCCGCTTCCGTCCCCCGCTTACCGTCACCAAAGAGCATATCGATGAAGGTATCGGGCTGATCGAAAAATCATATAAACAGGCGGTAGAAGAGTGTCCGGCATTACGAAGCAGGAATCACGCTACCAGCAACGGCCATTAAGCCGTTACGTATGTAGTTAAGTGGAATATTAGCTCCAAATTCCTTAAATCTTCCACGGGTCATAAGACTGTTATATTCAACCAATCAAGGACAAACAATGGCTTATATAGATATTAAAAATGATATGCCGGGCATTGTGGGACTGATGAACTACCGGCCCGAGACGGCAAAACCACTCAACGAGCTGGCAGAAACACTGTTAAGAGGGCCATCCTCACTCAGTTCGGCAGAGCGGGAGATGATCGCTTCCTACGTCTCCTATCACAACAACTGCCATTTCTGCCACACCTCGCACGGTGCCGCCGCGGCTCACCATCTTGACGGAGACCTATCGCTGATCGACGATATCAAAAAAGACTTTGAGAAAACCGATATCACACCGAAGCTCCGGTCCCTGCTGGATATCGCCCGCAAGGTGCAGCAAAGCGGTAAAGAAGTACAGAAATCCGATATCGACAAAGCGCGGGAAGAGGGTGCCACTGACCAGGAAATTCACGACACCGTACTCATAGCCGCTGCTTTCTGCATGTACAACCGCTATGTGGACGGGCTGGGCACGTGGGCGCCTGAAGAGAAGGAAGCCTACGACGAGACCGGCCGCAGGCTGGCCAAAGAAGGCTACAACAGCTTTTCGTAGGAACCGCTTAAACCATCTGATGTGATTCCGGCTGGATGGTCACCTCATTGAGGACCGATCCGGCCGGTTGATCGGCAGCATAATAAACCGCATCGGCCACTTCTTCGGGGCTTAGCATTTTGTCGCGCTGCACCCTCATATCCACATTGGGATTGTCCCACATCGGGGTATCCACTCCTCCCAGATGCATCAGGGTGAAGTGAACGCCGCTGCGCTTGTGCTCTTCGACCAATGCCTTGGTGAAACCGGTAACCGCATATTTTGAGGCGGCATAAACCGAGGTATTCTTCATGGGGTATTTGCCGAGGCTTCCCGGGAACATAATCACCCTCCCCTTCTTTTCGGTAGCCATATAGCGGACCACCGTCTGTGTTACCAGAAAAGTACCATAGACATTGGTATCGATCATCTGCCGGGCATCTTCAGGCTTGATATCGAGGAGAGGCTGGATGACCGCCGTGCCGAATGCATTGACCAGTACGTCGATGCTGCCGAGGTCTTCGGTTATTTCGCGCACCATCTTGGAAACGGAGGCCAGTTCGGTAGTCTCGACGCCAATCACATAGGCATCGCCGCCATCTTCGTTGATACTTTTGGCCAAGGCTTCCGCTTTCTCAGTATTACGGGCGGCCAAAACGACTTTGGCGCCTTCTTCGGCAAACTTCCGGCCGCAGGCTCCGCCTATGCCTCCCGAGCCTCCTACGATAAGAACCACTTTGTCCTGCATATCAAATCCATTTTAGATGAAGATTTCCAGGCTGATAGGATAGAAATGAAATCACTCTGAAATCGTTCAGCTGAAAATGGCGGACGGCTACATGCTACTGATCCATAACCGAAGGCAGCACACCCTCATAAATAGTAAGAAGTTCGTCAACACTCAACGCAAGGTGGCCTTTGATATCCAGTTCGCCGGCGGAGGTTGTTCCCAGCCTGTGGACCGGAATTCCCCTTTCGGAAAAGTGTGATTCAACCTTTTCGAGCGAATCTGCAGAGCAACCGACTACCACTCCCGACTGTGCTTCGCTGAAGAGTACTTCGTGCGGCTTTCCACCCAGTTCGTCCACCTCGATTTCGGCTCCGATACCGGAGAACAGTGCCATCTCGGCCAGGGTCACGGCAAGTCCGCCATCTGAAATATCGTGGACGGCATTGACTAGGCCTCCCCTGATGCTTTCCAGGAGGGCATCCTGAAGTTTGCCTTCAAAAGCAAGGTCGAGTTCGGGTGCATCGCCGGCGGTCAGGTCGAAAATCGTGTGGAGGTATTCGGATCCTCCCAGCCCTTTTCGCTCGGCCCCGACATACAGCACGACATCTCCTTCATTCTTGAAACCGGGCGTCATGGTGTGCTTCTCAATATCCTCGATCAGCCCCAGCATGCCGATAACCGGTGTCGGGAAGACGGCCGCTTTGGGGTTCTCGTTGTAAAAGCTGACGTTTCCGCCGGTGACCGGGGTGTTGAACTGGCGGCAGGCATCTCCCATTCCGCCAAGCGCCTCTTTGAAGGTCCAGTACACCTCCGGCTTATAGGGATTTCCAAAGTTGAGACAGTTGGTGATAGCCATCGGCTTGGCCCCGCTGCATACCACATTCCGTGCCGCTTCGGCAACGGCGATCTGTCCCCCGCGCCGCGGATTCAAATAGACATACCGCCCGTTGCAGTCGGTCTTGACAGCCAGGCCTTTATTGGTGCCTTTAATCCGGATTACTCCCGAATCGGAAGCGCCCGGGCCGTTCACCGTATTGGTACGCACCATGGTATCGTACTGCTCGTGAACCCATCGCTTGGAGGCGATATTCGGAGAAGCCATCAGCTTTTTCAGGGTCCCGCCAAGATCCGAAGGATGATCCAGCGAATCGATATCGAAATTCTGTGTCTTTTCGAGGTATTTCGGACGTTCGGCCTCGCGTACATACTGCGGTGCGCCACCGCCCAGAACCAGGCTGTCGGCCGGAATATCTGCCTTGACTTCCCCGTCTTTGACATAAGTGACATTGGTCCCTTCTACCACTTCGCCGATCACTACGGCATTGAGGTCCCACTTTTCATAGATGTCGATAATCTCCTGTTCCCTGCCTTTCTCGGCTACCACCAGCATCCGCTCCTGGCTTTCTGAAAGCAGCAGTTCGTAGGCGGTCATGCCTTTTTCACGGGCTGGCACTTTGTCGAGGTCAAGCTTCATGCCGCATTTGCCCTTGGCACTCATCTCGGAAGAGGAACATGAGATGCCGGCCGCTCCCATATCCTGCATGCCTACGATGCCGCCGTTTTTGATGGCCTCGAGCGAAGCCTCCAGCAACAATTTTTCCGTAAAGGGGTCGCCCACCTGTACGCTGGGACGCTTCTCCTCACTCTCTTCGCTGATCTCTTCAGACGCAAAAGTGGCACCGTGAATGCCGTCACGCCCCGTGCTGGAACCCACGATGATAACCGGGTTGCCGACTCCTTCGGCGATTGCCGAGACCGTCTCCCCTTCTTTGACAATACCGACGCTCATGGCGTTCACGAGGGGATTGCCTTCGTATTTGTCATCAAAATAGATTTCGCCTCCCACCGTAGGAACCCCGAAAGAGTTGCCGTAATCGGCGATGCCCCTCACTACCCCGTCTAGCAGGAAACGGACTCTCGGATTGTCGAGCTTGCCGAAGCGAAGTGAATTGAGGCTGGCCACGGGACGCGCACCCATCGTAAAGATATCGCGGTGGATGCCGCCGACCCCGGTAGCCGCTCCCTGGTATGGTTCGATGGCGGAGGGGTGGTTATGGCTCTCTACCTTAAAAGCGCAACCCAGTCCGTCGCCGATATCGACCAGTCCGGCATTCTCTTCCCCGGCCCCGACCAGCAGCTGCGGACCTTCATTGGGAAGTTTTTTAATCTCAAGGATGGAGTTTTTGTAGGAACAGTGCTCGCTCCACATCACCGAATAGACTCCCAGCTCGGTAAAAGTGGGCGTTCGCCCCAGAAACTCCTTTATTTTTTCAAACTCTTCCTCATTCAGGCCGTGCTCTTCAGCCAGTTCGAGTGTAACTTCGGGTTCCTGCAAGGTTGTGTCGGGCATGTTTTTGAGTTTAGGTATAGGATACAAGGTATATGGTATAGGATATAAGTACAGGGAAATAACCTTATGCCCTATACCATATACCTCAAATCCCCAGGTAGCTTTTCAGTTTGTTAAAGTCATTGAAAACGAAGTCGGCCTTCTCTTCGGAGTCCGTGCTGCCGTTGCTCCGGAACCAGGCGACATTCCAGCCGTAGCTTGTTCCGCCTATGACATCGGAGTTGTAGGAGTCGCCAATATACAGAATTTCGTCCGGCAAGCATCCGGCGAGCCTGGTCGCATATTCAAAGATGCCGGCCTCGGGCTTCAGGATGCCTACCTCTTCGGAAATCACCAGGTGGCGTGCCGATTCATACAGGCCGAACTGCTGGAATTTCATCTTCTGGGTCTCTGTAAAACCGTTGGTCAGGATACCGGTATCAAATTTCCGCCGGATGGCATCATAAGCCTCGCGGGCTCCATCAATCCAGCTCCAATGGCTGCGATAGTAGTTCATATAGCGGGAGCCGATCTCATCGAAAGATGAAGTATCGAGCCCAAGCTCTTTAAGGGTAAACTCAAACCTGTTGCGCTGAAGCTCCCGCCGGCCCAGCTCGCCCCTGCCATAGCGCTCCCACTGGGTTTTGTTGATCCTTCTGTAAACCTCCACAAGCTCATCCAGCTCAACCTCATCAAACAGCTCAAAGTGGCTGTGGATATCAGCTAAAGCATTCGCTTCCGCATCCCGGTGGTCCAGGAGCGTATCATCCAGGTCGAAGTAAATAAACTTGGGTTTCTTATCCATTTAGCCGCTTCAAAAATTAAGGACAAAAGATAGGGAACTTAGGCCAGATCGGAAAACCGTTTTCGTGGCAAAATATTGACTACCGATCAATAGTCTTGTATCCTTTACGGACTCATTTCGTATATTGCACCGCTTGTGAAACAAAACCTTAATTTATTCCAGCTATGAATATTAAAACACTCATCGGATTAGGCGTTCTGGTACTGCTGGTTATCTACGGTATCAGCGTGAACAACAACCTCGTTGAAAAGCAGGAAGCTGCCAACCAGGCGTGGGCCCAGGTTGAAAACCAGTACCAGCGCAGGGCAGACCTTATTCCCAATCTCGTCAATACCGTTCAGGGAGCGGCCGACTTCGAGCAGGAAACTCTTACACAGGTTATTGAGGCCCGAAGCCAGGCTACCTCCATTCAGCTGAATACCGGTGACCTTAACGACCCGCAGAAACTGCAGCAATTCCAGCAGGCACAGGAACAGTTGTCCGGCGCCCTGAGCAGGCTGCTCGTCACCGTTGAGCGCTATCCCGAGATTCAGGCCAACGAGAACTTCCGTGACCTGCAAACCCAGCTGGAGGGTACCGAAAACCGTATCTCCACAGAGCGCATGCGTTTTAACCAGGCCGTTCAATCGTACAATACCACCATCCAGAAATTTCCTGGCAGCCTCTTTGCAGCCCTCTTGGGTTATGATACCCGGCCCTATTTCGAAGCCCAGGAAGGTGCGGAGCAAGCTCCGGAAGTCAACTTCAACTAAACATCAGGCAATCAGTTAAAGGAATCTTTAGGGAAATGTCGTCCAATAAATTTTTAACCGAGGAACAGGAAGAGCACATTATAGAGGCTATTGCCGAAGCCGAGCGCATGAGCTCCGCCGAGGTGCGTGTTCATATCGAACACCACTGCAAAAGGGATCCGCTGGAACGGGCCGCCCGTATCTTCCATGAATTGGGTATGGACCAGACCCAGCAGCAGAATGGGGTACTTATCTATATAGCCAGCGAAGACCGGAAAGCGGCGGTTTATGCCGGCAAAGGCATTCACAAGCAGGTAGAAGACCACTTCTGGAATGATGTGCTGAACGTAATACTGGAGCATTTCAAAGAGCAGCAGTTTGAACAGGGAATCGCGGAAGCGGTCAAAAAAGTGGGCGCTAAAATCAAGGTGCTCTTCCCCTACCAGGACGGCGATGTCAACGAGCTGAAAGACGACATAAGCTACAATCCCAACCGAGATACGGAACAATCCTAGGCTGACATGATGAAGTATTTCCGGAAGATATCCATCCTCCTTTTGTTGTTAACCCCCTCCCTGCTCTCGGCTCAGGACCTCCCCTCCGAGCCTGTCGGCATGGTTAACGACTTCGCCGACATTATCGGTGCTGCCGATCAGCAGCGGCTTGAGACCAAGCTGAGAAACTACCGCGATTCGACGACCAATGTCATCGCCATAGCCACTCTCCCGGACCTGCAAGGATATTCCATTGAAGAAATCGGCACTACCCTGTTTAACGACTGGCGCATGTGGCACGAAGAGCGTTACAACGGCGTGCTCATCCTGATCGCCCCCAATGAGCGCAAGATGCGTATTGAAGTAGGCTACGGACTGGAAGGCGCGATCCCGGACGTTATGGCCGGCAGGATCATCCGAAACGTCCTTACCCCCGCATTCCGGGAAGGCGACTATGCAGGAGGGCTCGACCGGGCAACTTCTATCATGATAGAGCTGGCCCAGGGAGAGTATGAAGGAGACCTGAGCCGGGCACGGTCATCCGAGGAGGACGACTTCGTATCGGGTATCATCTTTATGCTGTTCGTGATCTTCGTAATTTATTCTATTTCCCGTCGCGGAGGCCGAAGAAACGGCAAGCGGCGTACCATGGGTTCCTCCGGTTTCATATGGCTGGGCGGAGGCGGTTCCGGAGGCAGCAGCTTCGGAGGCGGTGGCGGATTCGGCGGATTCAGCGGGGGCGGCGGATTCGGTTCCGGCGGCGGTGGCGCCAGCGGGGGCTGGTAAAACCGTTTAGTGTATACCTTTCCAAAAGAAAAGGCCCTGCAAACTATCCGTCTGCAGGACCTCTTGTGGAGAACAAAAGCAGGCCGTTAGGGCACTGCCTTTTCGTGTTTCGAGGGTGTCGTCGGAATTTCGTTCTGATACTCTTCCAAGGTGAACTCATCCACCTGTACGGCATCCACCCTCGCTTTTTCGGCTTCCCTAAGTTTGGCTGCCTCTTCCTCGCTAATGATTCCTTTCTCATGCGCCTGTTTAATTGCAAACCGCGCCTGCGTTTTGGGCAGTTCCTTCTTCTTCATTGCCAAATGGATCTTTTTATAGATCGGGTCGGCTTCGATAGAGAGCTTCAGCGCACGCTCATACTTGCCAAGAGCTTCATCTGTATCTTCGGTCAGGTAGATACCCTCGGTAATGCGGTCGCGCTGTTCACCGGGCTGTTGCATAAGCTGGGCGACCTTATGGCCAAGCTTGTCAGAAGGCTTGGAGCCGATGCGGTTGATGCGTGACCACAAGCCGATCGGTCCGCGGAACAGCCAGCTCAGGCCGGGCACTTTGATCTCTTCGTACAAACCGTCAAAAGCTTCCTGTATCTGGCCGAAAGCGTATTCCATCGACCATTGAACAAAGGGAAGGTCTTCTTTCGGACGGCCGTCGGCCTCATAGCGCCTCAGGGTGGCATTGGCCAGGTACATCCAGCTGAGGATGTCGGCAAAGCGACCGCTGATCTTCTCCTTGATCTTGAGTCCGCCCCCATAGGAACCGAGCACGATGTCGGCCAGGAATGCGAATGAAGCAGAGGCCCAGGAAAGCTTCCTGTAATACTTCGCTGTGGGTCCGCTGACCGGAGACGAAGCAATGGCTCCCCTGGTAAGTGACATCAGCAGAGCCCGCGCCTTGTTGCGGCCCACATGTCCTATATGCTTCCAGAAAGCCTCGTCAAAAGCTTTGGCGTCCTTGCGCGTAAGGGCGTCAATCTCATCGTAGGCATAGGGGTGGCAGCGAATGGCTCCCTGCCCGAAAATCATCAGGCTTCGCGTAAGAATATTGGCGCCCTCAACCGTAATCGCTATGGGCATTGCGATATAGCCGCTGGCAAAGAGGTTGCGCGGGCCACGTGATATGCCGGCTCCGCCTACGATATCCATGGCGTCATTGATGACCTTTCGCCCCATCTCGGTAAAGTTGTATTTAGCGATGGCTGTCACAACCGCAGGCTTTGCCCCCCTGTCGAGTCCTCCACAGGTATAGCGGCGTGCCGCCTCCATTAAGTAGGTAAAGCCACCGATACGGGCCATCGGCTCTTCAATGCCTTCAAATTTGCCGATGTTAATGCCGAACTGCTGGCGGAAAGCCGTATAGGCGCCTATAGCTCGTGTTGCCAGCTTGGAACCGCCTACGCTCTGGGCGGGCAATGAAATTCCCCGGCCCACGGCCAGTGATTCCATCAGCATGCGCCAGCCTTTTCCGGCCTGTTCGGCACCGCCGATGATGGCATCAATCGGTACTACCACATCTTCCCCGTCAACCGGGCAGTTGTGGAAAGGAACGCCCATCGGATCGTGACGGCGACCCAGCTTTACGCCCTCGGTATCGCTGGGGATAAGCGCACAGGTAATGCCAAGATGCTTGCCTTTGCCAAGATGGTTCTCGGGGTCATCCAGCTTGAATGCAAGCCCGATCACCGTTGATATGGATGCAAGCGTAATATAGCGCTTGGTGAAGTTGAGGCGGATATAGAGCTTGCCGTCTTCACCCTTGAACACCTCTCCCTCCGAAACCATAGAGCCCGCGTCGGAGCCCGCCGTAGGTTCGGTAAGTGCGAAACAGGGCATCTCCTCTCCGCTTGCAAGCCTCGGCAGATAGTAATCCTTTTGCTCGTCGGTGCCGTAGTGCATCAGCAATTCCGCCGGACCCAGAGAATTGGGCACCATCACCGTAGTGGCGAGCGGACCGCAGCGTGAAGCCAGTTTGGTAATGATGGTGCTGTGGGCATAGTGCGAGAAACCGTGTCCCCCATACTCCTCCGGGATCACCAGGCCGAAAAACTTATGCTTGCGCATGTAATCCCAGGTTTTGTCATCAAACTCCTTGTTCACGAATACGTCCCAGTCACTGACCATGGAACACAGTTCCTCTACGGGACCTTCCAGGAATTCCTTCTCGTCCTTCGTCAGCTCGGGATAGTCTTCCGATGCCAGCTTCTTAAGGTCGGGCTTGCCCGAAAACAGGTCGCCATCTACCCAAACATTGCCGGCTTCTATGGCGGTACGTTCCGTATCCGATATTTTCGGCAGGAAGTTCAGCGCATCCAGCAGCTTCATGATGGGCTTCGTTACCAGCGTACGGCGTACCGGCTTGATATTGAAAACCAGGCATAAGGCTACATAGCCTGTAATAAGCCATGCCGGGGCTTCCAATCCCCACAGGGTTGCCAGGCCGGCAACGGCCCAGACCCAAAGCGGCAGTCCCCAGAATAAAAAGAGGGTTGCGACAATTACGAATCCGGCTATAATACTCCAGAGCGGGAATTCCAGCAAAAATCCTAAACTTTCATTTAACCATTCCATAAGGGTACCTCACAAAATTAAATAACAGTTATACAGCACTTTCTTTTTCAATAGCTGTTCGAATATGAAATCCGTGTACTATGTGGTCAATCGCCTGCTCGATGAACTCCTCCTGATCGATGCGGGTATCAAGCCGTTTTGAAAGCACAACCGACATAACCCCGTGCAGCTGCGCCCAAAAGGTATAGGCCGCTATTCTCGGCCTTTTCTCGTCCAGCAGCTTCTGGCTTACACCCTCTTCAAGCGTCCGGGTAACAATTTCATAACCCTTCCTCGCCTTCCTGAACTT
>CAYWDK010000062.1:0-11395 GCA_964457025.1 uncultured Balneolaceae bacterium
GGATCATGGCATAGATGGAGGTGGTTTGGAAGGGATTGCCGCCTACCAGCAGGGGATGGAACGAGAAGCAGCGGCGGAGAAAGTCATTTTCAATATACTGTGAGGCATATTGGTAGACTGTTTTGTAAGACTGCAGTTTAATTAGGTCAGGCGCCACTTTAATCATATCCCAGATACTGAGAAACGGCTGGTCGGCCAGCTCCACAAAGCCTTTGTCAAAGATGGCTTTGGTGGATTTGAGAAAGCGCGTGTAGCCTTCTTTGTCTGCCGGATTCCATTTCTCAATCTCGCTCAATACAAAATCGTGATCGCCGTTGTAGTCAAATTTTTTTCCATTATGATCAAAAATCCGGTAGAAGGGATCGCACGGTACAAATTCGATATAGTCTTCCCGCTTTTTGCCGGCAGCCTCAAAGATCTCGTCAAAGAGGAAGGGCGCGGTAATAACCGTGGGACCGCCATCGAAGGTAAAGCCGTCAATCTCATACACATAGGCGCGTCCGCCGGGCTTGTCGCGTTTTTCAAATACTTCAACCTCATATCCCCGGGATAACAGCCTGGAAGCGGTCGCAAGTCCCCCGAATCCGCTGCCGATAACGATGATTTTTTTTCTCATGCAGGAATAAAATAGAAATGGAAATTTATAAGCAGGTTACATAACCCCGACAGGTACAATTACCATTCCCGGTTCCAAAAATCAGTGAAATTCCTGCAACCGGTGATCAGTTTTCGATCTGTTTCACATATCCGCCATGCCCCTGCCGTTCCAGCTTTCTCCGTTGGCGTTGAGCTTCATCCTTGTCGGTAAATATGCCGTAATAGACGCGGTAAACGGTACTGCTACTGAGCCGAATCTCTTCTACTCTCGATCCTCTGATCTGCCGTGATTTTTCATAGGCCCGGTCTTTGGTTTGAAAAGAACCCAGTTGAACGGTATAGGTGGCTACTTTGAGGTTAGTGGTACGGGAGTTCTCAAGATCACCCTCCAGCAGCACCAGTTGGACATTGGCCGTTCCCGGGCCCAACATATCGATCTCTTCCGCGGCCGTTCTTGAAAGGTCGATGATGCGGTTTTTGGCAAAGGGCCCCCGGTCATTGATGCGTACGACAACTGATTTGCCGTTATCCAGGTTCTCAACGCGTACCACGGTATTAAAAGGCAGAGTGCGATGGGCAGCGGTCAAACCGTGCATGTCATAAGTTTCGCCATTGGCGGTCAGTCTGCCGTGGAAATTGGGACCGTACCAGCTGGCGACACCGTCTTCAATAACCCGTCCTTTTTTGGAGGAGAGCGACTTCAGCCGTGTGTCTTCTTTGTTATACCTGGCAGTGGTACCGCAGGAAGCGAGAACAAAGCTGACAAGGCAAAGGAATAGTATGGTAAAGTTGCTTTTGGGCACTCCTAATATAGCCATCATCCGATAGTTAAAGATTTACGTAAATATATTCCTGAACAGGAAAAAAATCCATTAAGGCTTTGGCCTGAGAGAACGTCGGTATTTCCGGCAGCTTTAATATTCGGTTTTATTCCTTCAGAAAAACTGTATTATATTCATTCCGAATTTAACGGTTTGTATATGATCCGCTGGTTTGATAAAAAGCAAAAGGCAACACCGCCCTTTACCAACGAGGAGTGGGTGGAATTGTTGGGTGAGCCCGTAAACGAACGGGCTGTGGCAGAGTTGCGCCGGATTTTGGTCAGGGGCCTCAAACCTGCCCTTTCAAAATATGTAGACCGCGAGCTGGAACAGTTTGTCGAGGATACCGCACAGGATGCCCTGCTGAAAATCATAGATAATGTGCACACCTTCAGAGGGGAGAGCAAGTTCACCACCTGGGCTATGAAGATAGCTGTTCGCGAAGCGCTTACTGTATTGCGGCGAAAACGCTGGCAGAATATCTCCATCGAAGATCTCAAAGGACCCAATCCCGACAAGGATTCCGGGGAGATTTTTTCCGAAACCTTCTCTTCCATGGAAGCCGATCCGGAAATGACAACAGCCCAGAAGATGGTTATGGAGAAGGTTCAGGATATCATCGACAATGTACTTACCGAAAAGCAGCGGCAGGCGATGACCGCACTGTTGATTCACGGTTTATCCGCTTCGCAGGTGGCCGAGCAGATGAACACCAACCGCAACAATTTGTACAAGTTGTTGTATGATGCGCGACAAAAACTGAAAAACGAATTTGAAATAAATGGAATAGATCCCGAAGAGATGCTTAACGACCTGTCGGATTCGTAAGAAACGTACAGGTCCTGACATCCATCATATACGATGAAACTGAATTTGGACATACTGAAAAATCTGCTTCGTGCAGTACTTCGTACCCACGACGAAGAGCTGTCGTGCGGGGAGTGCTATGAGAAAATCGATACCTTTATCGAAATGAAGCTGGAAGGGAAGTCGCCCGCCCAGGCCATGCCGTTGGTGCAGGAACACCTTGACCACTGCGGGGAGTGCCGCGAAGAGTATGAAGCCCTCTTAACAGCCCTTCAAAAAATTGAAAACGGGAAAAATAAGTAGGCTATGCCGCATATAGACGTCATTGATTACGAGCATTCGGATGACAGGCTCAGGGAGATTTATGACTATCTTATTGAAAAGAGAGGCAAGCTCGCAGAGGTGCATAAAATTCAGAGTCTTAATCCCGAATCCATCATCCGGCATATGGATCTGTATATGACGGTGATGTTTGGAAAATCTCCACTTAGCCGTGCACAAAGAGAGATGATGGCTGTGGTGGTTTCTTCGGCAAATCGATGCAATTACTGCCAGCTTCACCATGGCGAGGCACTGAATCATTACTGGAAAGACGAGGCTAAAGTGCGGCAGCTTCGTAATGATTTTAGGGAAGTTGACCTGGACAGAGCCGATCAGTTGCTGTGTGAGCTTGCCTGGGATCTTACAAAAAAACCCGGAGAAAGTTACTCAAGCCAAATAGAGAGTCTGAAGGAGGCGAATTTGAGCGACCGTGCCATTCTGGATGCCACCCTGGTAATTAGTTATTTCAATTTTGTGAACCGTATGGTGATGGGGCTCGGCGTGGAAGCCTCAACGGGAGAGGTAGGCGGATACAACTACGACTGAGACGGCGCGGCACGAAAATGCACCGGCTTGATTCATACACACCTGGCAATTCTGAATATGGACCGGTGCATTTATATAGATGTGACCCTCAAAAGTCGGAGAGTCGTCCAGGCAATATTACTTCTTTTTTGCCTTGGGAGTGGTTTTTTTAGCAGCGGCTTTGGCAGGTTTTGCTTTAGCTTTGGCCGGCTTTTGAGCTTTATTAGCCATCTTTAAACTCCTAAGAGTCGAAGATTGTGGTTACGTTCTTTTGCCTGTTTTGGCAAAACCCTAACCCCCACCCAGATAGGAATCATCTAAATGATTGATGCAAATATAGATAGAAAAAAGATTTGTCAAATAATTTTTTTCACAGATTGAAAAAAATCGGAAGGGTGAAAAAGGAGGTTTAACCGGACTTGCTGAGAAGGAGAAAAGGGAGTCGAAGATCGGATTTGAACCGACGACCTATGCTTTATCCCGATAATATTGAGCCGGTGACTGGATTCGAACCAGCGACCTATTCTTTATCCCGACAAAGAGAAAGGCTAATGAGCCGAAGATCGGATTCGAACCGACGACCTACGCTTTACGAGAGCGTTGCTCTACCCCTGAGCTACTTCGGCTTTATATTTCAACATATACCTTTTGTCGGGACTCTACCCCAAAGCTACACCGGCTTAAATGGGAATTGAATATAAGCATAGTTGAGGAAGACGGGCAACAACAAATCACTCTTATAGGCGACTTATGGTTCTCATAACGGTACTGCAGCAAAAATGCATTGGCTTTGCAGCACTCTCTTCTCTATTTTCGTTCTCAACTAAAGATATCCCATGCAAGAATTCGACTTTTACTCTTCCGTAACTTTTTTCCTGATCGCAATCAATACGGTCGTCTCGCTGACGGCACTGTATGTCTATCCCGGATTGATTGAAATCGGATACCTGAAGCCGTCGCGAACGGTAAAGGAAAATACGTGGTACGAACTGGTCACTTCCGGTTTTCTGCATGCCAATCTGGGACACCTCTTTGTAAATATGTTTACGCTCTATTTTTTCGGCCCGGTTATGGAGCAGGTCATGGGGCCGGGGTATTTCTTTTGGCTTTATTTATCCGGGCTGATTGTAGCCGGTATTCCCTCGATCATCAAATTCCGGGATAATCCGAACTATGCTACGCTCGGTGCTTCCGGTGCTGTGGGAGCAGTGCTATTTGCTTTTATCTTTCTCTTCCCGATGGAGAGTATCTACATCTTTCTGATACCCATCCCGATCCCGGCTTTTGTCTTCGCCATACTCTACCTTATTTACAGTATGTATGAAAGCAAGCAGGCGCGTGGCAAGATCAACCATGAGGCGCATATCGCAGGCGCACTTTGGGGAATTGTATATCTGCTGGCTTTCGTACCGAATACCATCGATCACATCCTGACAATATTCGGCCTCCTTTAAGTTGAATATTGTCAGCCGTTAGCGTCCCTGAAATCCTGCATGAATTCCACCAGTGTTTCAACTCCATCAACCGGCATGGCATTGTAGATGCTGGCGCGGATGCCGCCCACACTCCGATGGCCTTTGAGGGCAACCAGGCCATGCTTTGCGGCCTCCGCCAGAAACTTTTGTTCAAGCTCTTCGGAGGGGAGGCGGTAGGTCACATTCATCATGGAGCGGGAATCTTTCTGTACGGCACCGCGGTAAAAATCGTCGCGGTCGATTTCATCATACAACATGCCCGATTTTTTTTGTGCCAGTGAAGCAAAGTGGGAAAGGCCTCCCTGTTGTTCCATCCATTCCAGCACAAGGTTGACCATATATACATTATAGGTCGGCGGCGTATTGAATATTTTTTCGGCATGAGTGCCGTATCGGAGAATGGTAGGTAAGCCATCGGTTTTAGCCCTGGCCAGAAAATCTTTCCGGATGATGACAATGGTTACCCCGGCCGGTCCCATATTTTTCTGAGCGCCGGCATAGATCAATCCGTAGCGGTCAATGTCAATGGGACGGGAAAGAATATCCGATGAGGCGTCACAGACGAGTGGAACTCCACCAGTATCGGGCTCTGAGGGGAATTGTGTGCCGGCTACGGTATTGTTGGAAGTGAAATGCACATAGGCCGGACTGTCGCTGAAGTCAAGCTCGTTTTGTTTGGGTACGCGGTCGTAATTTCCATCGGCACTGCTGAAGGGGACGTGTACATTGCCGAAGAGCTTGGCTTCGGTGATGGCCTTGTCCGACCAGCGTCCGGTGTCGATATAGTCGGCAGTCTCTTCATCCCGCAAAAAGTTGAAGGGAATCATCATGAACTGGCTGCTGGCACCGCCCTGCAAGAACATAACTTCGAAATCATCTCCCAGACCGAGCAGGCTGCTGAGACGAGCTTTGGCTTGCTGGTCGATTTCGGTGTACTCCGCACTTCGGTGACTCATCTCCATAAGGGAGCGTCCCTTGCCTTTGTATTCTACCAGTTCGGATTCGGCTTTTTGAAGTACTTCGAGCGGCAAGGTTGCCGGTCCCGCGCTGAAATTATATATGCGACTCATATCGTAATTGGTATTAAGTGTTGTTAAAAAGTATGTACCAGCAGTCCCGAGCGGAGTTTGGGTTCGAACCAGGTTGATTTCGGGGGCATGAGCTGCCCCTCATCCGATACCTCGACCAGTTCTTCAATAGAAGTGGGGTACATGCTGAAGGCCATATCGGCTTTGCCGGAATTGACCAGCTTCTCCAGCTCGCCGGTTCCCCGGATGCCGCCTACAAAAGAGATATTCTCGTCGCGGCGCGGATCACGGATTCCGAAAAAAGGTTCCAGGATGAACTTCTGCAGCCGGTAGGCATCCAGTTTTTCCACACTATTGGGATTATCCTTTTCGGGCAGGTCCAGTCCAAACCATTTCCCCTGTAAGTATATGCTGATGGTGCCTTTGGCATCCGGCTCTGGGCCTGCATTTTTCCTTAGCGTGAACCGGTCTTCCAGTTGTTCAAGGATATCATCCGGAGCCTCAAACACAATGCGGTTATAGGGCAGGATGTTCATGTGCGACATCGGGAAAAGCACGGCCGGGAAAAAGTTGTACTCTTCATTGCCGGTGTGGTTGGGATTCTTCTCCCGCTTTTCGGCTGCCGCGCGGGAAGCGCTTTTGCAACGGTGATGTCCGTCGGCTATATAGAGGTTCTCAACCTCGGCAAAAGCCTCGACCAGTCCGCCGGTCTCCGTTACTTTCCAGATGGTATGGTGTACCCCGTCTTCTGCCTCGAAGTCAAAGATTGGATCTTTCTGCTCTATGACTTGCTCTGTAATCTCAGTGACGCCCCTATGATCCTTGTAGGTCATCATGACCGGTTCGGCGTGGGCCGACTGGGTGAGGATGTGCCGCGTACGGTCGTCTTCCTTGTCGGGCCGTGTCAGTTCGTGCTTCAGTATCACTTCATTGTCGTAATCTTCAACCGAAACGCAGCTGAATATTCCTGTCTGTGATGTGCCTTTCCATTCCAGCTTGTAGATGTAAACCGCACGGTTGTCTTCCTGTTTCAGTACATCACTGCCTATAAACCGCTTCAGGTTTTCGGCTCCTTTACGATATACCCGGTCGTCGTTAAATGCGATTCCTTTCGGCAGGTCGATTTCGGGACGGATTACATGCAGGAAGCTGTGGGGTTTCCCCGCAGCCAGTTCCCGCGCCTCATTGGCACTGATTACATCATAGGGCACACAGGCTACTTCGGTTACTTTTTCAGGGACAGGCCTCCAAGCTTTGAAGGGATGAATAACGGCCATGTAAAGTTGGAATAATTAAAATGAAATCGGTTAATTAACAGGCACATAAGGTACAGTTACAGGCTGAATTATTAAAGAAGGTTTTCGAAATTATTTGTAAGTAGCCTGCTGTTATAAGGGGTTCGAATCAATTGACAATTATGAAAGGGAAGAGGATTTGAATATGGATAATCTCAATATCAACGGTGACAAGATTTCCGGCGAACAGCAGAACCAGCTGTTGTTTATGATGCTGGTACAGCAGCATCAGCAGATAGCGATGATGGGGATGGGCAAAATCAAAAACCCACAGACAGATAAAGTAGAGCGGGAGCTAAAGTCGGCGAAATTCGCCATCGACACGCTGATCATGCTACAGGAATTTACCGAAGGCAACCTGCCGAATGAACTTAAAAATTATCTGGAGCAGACCCTGAACAACCTGCGCTTAAACTATGCCGAAGAGAAGAAGAAAGGTGACGGTTCGGCTCCCGACCTCTCTTCGCCCTCGTCCGATTCGGAAGAAGAATAATCGGGAGGCTTCTTTGAAGAAGTTGACAGCAGCCGGGGGTGTGTTGTTCCGGGAAGGGGACGACGGTCCGGAAGTATTGCTTATCTACAGACGCGGGGTTTGGGACCTCCCCAAAGGGAAGCTTGAAAAGGGAGAATCGGTTGAGGAGTGCGCCCGTCGTGAGGTGGCGGAAGAAGTGGGATGTGAACTGCCCGAAATCCTGGCCGACCTGCCGGACACCTGGCACGAATATACCCAAAAGGGGACCGACTACGGTAAAACCACGCACTGGTTTGTGATGCAGTCCGAGGCAAACGGATCTCTGGAACCTCAGAAGAGTGAAGGTATCGAGAAAGTCGAATGGGTAGGTGCCGAAGTGGCCGTAGAAAAAGTCGGTTACGAAAATCTCATGGATGTGCTGAAATCTTTTCTGGCTTGGTACGCCTCTCAATAGAAAAGGCGTGATCCCATGGGATCACGCCTTTAAACTGTGGTGAAGAATTCAGATCAGTTTTGCAGCTGGAATATCACAGGTAGGCTGAACTGAACTCTGACTGGTTTACCTCGCTGACGTCCGGGTACAAATTCGGATTGCTTGACGCAACGAATAGCCTCTTCGTCAGCGCCGCCGCCGATGCCTCGGACAACACGCGGGTTTTCAACCTGTCCCTGCTCATTGACGATAAACTGGACGATTACGCGTCCCTCAATCCCGGCTTTTCGTGCCATGTCGGGATAGTTAACGCAACCTTGAAGTTTTCTCATACCGCCCTTCAGCTCCGGCATCTGTTCCACTACGACGAAGAAATCTTCTTCTTCATCATCTTCTTCCGGAGGCGGAGGCATATCGAGTGGCTCATCCAGATTGAGGTCGGCATCCAGGTTGATATTTTGGTCTTCAATAATTTCATCGTTGGGTACTTCTACAGGTACCGGTGGACGAGGAGGGGGTGGTGGCTTTTCAACCTGCTTGGTTCGTTGTATTTCCTCCATCTCAACTACTTCCTGCTCTTCGGTAAGGTCGACGTCCTTCTGCACTGTGCGAAGGTCCATCTTCATGGCAGCAATGAATATGACAAGCACTACTACCAAGCCTACCTCCAAAAGCACCGTATAATACTTTCTAAGGTCGGCTTTGGGTTTCTTTCTTTCCTTTCTCATGGTTTCCTCCTTGTAAACTGAAAGGGGATATTGCAATTGGCATTAACTCTACTCTATATAAAAATTATATAGCGCAATTTCTATGTTTAAAACGATAATAAGGCTCGCAATGTTCCGGAAATAAAAAAAGGCGTGATTCGGAAGAATCACGCCTTTGAAAAGAATAGCAGCTAAAACTAGTTTTGGAGCTTGAAGATTACCGGCAAGCTATACTGTACACGTACCGGTTTGCCTCGCTGGCGTCCCGCTTTGAACTTTGCAGCTCGTACGGCACGCAGGGCTTCTTCATCACAGCCGCCACCGATACCGCGGATAACGCGGGGGTTTTCAACCTCACCGTTTTCGTTTACGATGAACTGAACAATGACACGTCCTTCAATCCCGGCTTTTCGGGCCATATCGGGATAACGAATGCCGCGTTGCAGTTCGGCAAGCCCGCCAATCAGTTCGGGCATCTGTTCCACTACAACGAAAAAGTCTTCCTCAGGCTCATCATTTTCGGGAGGAGGAGGCATATCGAGCGGTTCATCCAGATCGAGATCGGCATCCAGATTGATAATTTCATCTTCGAGAATCTCATCGTTGGGTACTTCAACGGGTACCGGGGGACGAGGAGGGGGTGGCGGTTTTTCAATTTGTTTGGTTTGAATGACCTCTTCCATTTCCACTACTTCCTGCTCATTGGTAAGGTCTACATCCGAAACCTTGGATTCCAGATTTACCTTTGCAGCTACAATAAAAATAACCAGGGTAGCAATCAGGCCAAGCTGAAGAAAAATAGTGTAATATTTTCTGAGGTCAGCGTCGGGATTTTTTCGTTTCGAGCTCATAAAGCACTTTTTAATTATTCCTGTTTGCCAAAATTAAAGTCCTCTAAGATATCAATTTATTGCTTGCACGCAAATAAAATTAGGGACTGTATGGCTAACGGAATAAGCCCGGTTTTCGTATCTGTAAGTCTTTCTTAGTTTTGCAGCCGGAAGAAAATGGTTTGGGATGCCTGAACCCGGACCGGCCTTCCGCGCTGGCGTCCCGGCTTGAACTTGGAAGCACGGATTACCCGAAGCGCTTCTTCGTCGCAGCCTCCCCCTATACCTCGCAGCACCCGGGGATTTTCAATATTGCCTTCCTCGTTGACGATGAACTGTACAATAACCATTCCCTCTATCCCGGCTTTTCGTGCCATGTCGGGATATTCCAGTTTTTCATAGAGCCCTTTTTGCCCGCCGATCAGTTCGGGCATCTGTTCCACCACAACGAAGAAATCTTCCTCGGGCTCATCTTCGGGAGGAGGAGGCATGTCAAGCGGTTCATCCAGGTTTAGTTCCGCATCTAGGTTGATGTCGGTATCTTCAATGATCTCGTCGTTGGGCACTTCAACGGGTACCGGGGGACGAGGAGGGGGTGGCGGTTTTTCAATCTGCTCGGTGCGCTGTATCTCTTCCATTTCCACTACTTCCTGTTCTTCGGTCAGGTCTACTTCCGCCTGTTCCGAAACCAGGTTTACTTTGGCCGCCACTATAAAAATAAGGAGGGTGGCAATCAGGCCGGTTTGCAGAAAAATGGTGTGATAGTTCCTGAGGTCCGCTTTGGGTTTTTTGCGCTTCATATGTTATGATATTTGTAATACTATTTAATTAGTACTATTAAATAAATAGTATTTTGTTTTAAAATCAAGTAATGATATAGTCAATTGTCCGGTAAGGTTTTCTTCAGAATAAGAACGGATATAAGGCAGCCGAGGGTATCGAAAGCGATATCAAAAAATTCGGCCTCTCGGTTGAGCGGCAGGAGATATTGCAGTAGTTCTATAGTTATTCCAAAAGCTACACCGACGATGAAAATGGTGAACAGGTGAAGTTTCTTGTCGGATGAGATGTAATAGTAGAGGCCGATCAGGTAGGTCCAGGAGCCGAAAAGCAACAGGTGCCCGATTTTATCGTAGCTCCAGATGCTGCTCGCCTTGAAGTAATCGCCGGGCATCAGTGTCAGCGCAAGCGTGCCGAGGGTAAGCAGGGTAATCAGCGTAGGAAGCAGGTATCCCTTCCTGGATAAATAGTTGATAAGTGCGCTGTTCATATCAGGTCTTTCGGTTCGGCGGTACGCTCGGGATTTACGTTGATAAACCGGTCGATTTTTTCTTTGCCGTCAAGCAAGGCAAGGGCGGCACTGTGTTCCGGGCTGTGGCCCAGCGCGCGGTAAGCGGCGGCCTTGCCGGCAAGCACGTCTCCAAAACCGGCTCTTGAGAATTTTCGGGTGTCGTAGGATGTTAAATATATTTTGCCTTCCTGTGTTCCCAAGATGATAGGAAATCCTTTGGAGAGCAGGGTTATTTTTTTCTCTTCGGCGAATTCCCTTACGCTGTTTAACCGTTGCGTATCATTGTTGAGTGAACTTCCCAACAGTGAGGCCAGTTCACCGGGATGGGGGGTGAGTATCCACTCGGCTTCCTTAGTTTTTTTCCACTCTTTCCACTGAGCGAGTGCCCAAAGGCCGTCGGCGTCGATAAGAACGCTGCCTGAGTACGTCTTTAAAAAAGAGTGCACGAAATTTTTGGTGCTGTTATCCCTGCCGATACCCGGTCCAAGCAGGACCTGTCCTTCTTTTTTTTCGATGATTTCAAGCGTCTTTTCGAGATGTTCCTCTTTGAAGTAATGATCGTCGCGACTGCCCACTGTCTTCTTAATAATTTGCGGGAGGTTCTTTTCATAGATCTCCAGGTTTCCGTGAGGGGTGATAAGGATGACTGCACCAAGTCCGGCTGACCAGGCACTCTCAGCCGCAAGCATGGCCGCCCCGGTGAGTCCCTCCGATCCGGCTATCACATAAAGTACGCCCCCTTCATATTTATGGCGCGCCTCGCGGCTGGAAGCTTCGGGTACCCATGCTTCAT
>CAYWDK010000063.1:0-4987 GCA_964457025.1 uncultured Balneolaceae bacterium
GTAGCCGAACTGGTGGATCAGGAACTGGAAGCACGCATACACATCATCCCTTTTGATGCCGGCCACCTCAGCAGCGGCGTCTATTTTGCGCGACTTAAGACAAGGGAAGGCATACAGACTGTCTCAATGACGCACATCAAATAATTGCGTCAGGAGTTATCCTTTTTCTGATGGGCTTCTTTGTTCTGCTCGGAGATTTTCAGGCGCATTTTCCGGCGGTCTTCGGCCTGTTCGTAACGCTCTTTTTCAAAATCGGTCTCCGGGATAATTTCAGGGACCGGAATGGGACGTCCGTCCGCATCCACCGAAACAAAAGTATAAAACGAAGTGGTACAGAGCCTGCGCTCTCCCGTGCGCATGTTTTCGGCCCACACCTGCATGGCCACCTCCATCGAGCTGTTGAATGCCCGGGTCACTTCGGCCTCTATCACGACTACCTCACCCAGCTTTATGGCGCTCTTGAACTCCACGTTATCTACCGAGACCGTCACCACATTTCGGTTGCAGTGTCGCTGCGAGGAGATCGCCGAACAGACGTCCATCCACTGCAGCAGCCGACCACCCATCAGGTTGCCCAGCGGGTTGGTGTCGTTGGGCATTACCAGTTCGTTCATCCGTACGCGGGAAGCGGCTACGGTCTTTTTGCTGGAATCGGTACTTACCGGAGGTGTTTCGTCAAATCGGTTGGTCATCGGACTATCTTAGGTTTTTTAAATAATTTGAGGCTCAAAGATACGGTTTTAGGCGCTGCCTGCCTATTATCTCTTTGTTATCACTGCGCGGCAATGATCCGGTTTCTTAATGAAGATTTGATGAAATAACCGACTGCTATTATACTAGTGTGCCGATTGGAAAATTGGTACACTTGCCCAATACATTTGATTCATGAAAACGAACCTTCCCGACATACCGCCTCTGAATCCGCCGGCCTGGTGCTTTAACGGACATGTACACACCATTGCCCGCTCCCTTTTCGGTGACACGACCATGCCTGACTGCCGCCGCATCGAGATCCCCACACCCGATGACGATTTTCTTGAACTGGATGTCATACGGCAGGACCCGGACGCGCCCGTTATAGTGCTGTTCCACGGACTGGAAGGCTCCACCGGCCGCTATTATATGGCCGAACTCATGCACCGCTTGAAAGATGAAGGCTACTCCCTGGTCGGCGTCAACTTCCGGAGCTGCGGCTCGCGCCTGAACCGGCAGCCGCGCTTCTATCACTCCGGAGAAACGAGCGACTACGCCACTGTTTTTGGATGGGTAACCGATCATTTTAACGAAGCTCCGATGGGCGCTGTGGGTTTTTCGCTGGGTGCCAATGCCCTGCTCAAGTCACTGGGTGAGCAGAAGGAAGTTCATCCCCTGCAGGCCGCCGTAGCCGTCTCGGCGCCCTATGATCTGAAGCTGGGATCGAAAAGGCTCTCCAAAGGCTTCAACCGTATCTACGACTTTCGCTTCCTGCGCACCCTGCGTAACAAGCTGGAAGAAAAGCGAACCCACCATCCCGGCCTGCCCCGATTTGAGGGCAGCTCGCTTTATGAATTTGATGACCAGGTAACCTCGATCATCCACGATTTCGACAACGCCGACCACTACTACGAAAGCTGCTCGTCCAGGCGATTTGTCGGCGACATCCGCAAGCCGGTACTGCTGATACACAGCAAAGAAGACCCCCTCTGTCCCATCGAGGGCATGCCGCTGGAAACGATCAAAAACAATCCCGCGCTCGACTATGTCATCACCGACGAAGGCGGGCATGTCGGCTTCTGCAGCCGCAACGGTAACTGGCTGAACGGCCTCATCGCCGGTTACCTCAACCGGCAACTTTCCGGAAGGAACTCTTCCGGTTAAATTGGTATTTTGTTCTTCACTCGAAAGAATACCGCAATAAATACGGATCGCATTTTATGGTAATCATCATCGGCGCCGGTCCTATCGGACTGGCCACGGCCATTGCCCTTCGCCAAAGGGGTATTCCCGTCAAAATCATTGAGCGGGGCAGCGTGGTCAACAGCATCTTCAACTATCCCAAAGACATGACCTTCTTCTCTACCTCCGAACGTCTGGAGATCGGAGGCGTGCCTTTTATCTCGCACGGACCCAAACCTACGCGCCGTGAAGCGCTGGAGTACTATCGCCGCGCCGCCGAAAGCCACGATCTGGATATCCACCTCTATGAAGAGGTACAGGAAGTCAATGGCACGGACGGCGATTTTACGGTCGTCACCGACAAAGACAGCTACAAAGCCCAAAAGGTGGTCGTAGCCACCGGCTTTTACGACGTAGCCAACAAGATGGACATCCCCGGCGAAGAGCTGCCCAAGGTTACCCACTACTATGATGAAGCCCACGCCTACGCCTGGCAGAAGGTGCTGGTGATCGGCGGCGGAAACTCGGCCGTGGATGCCGCTCTGCAGACCTACCGTACCAATGCCGAGGTTACCTTGGTGGTACGCTATCCCACCATCAAGGAGTCGGTCAAGTACTGGGTGAAGCCCGACATCGAGAACCGCATCAAAAACGGCGAGATCGACGCATATTTCAACAGCGAGGTTAAGGAGATCCGGGAGAAGGAAGTGGTCATCGAGACGCCGGAAGGCGAGAAAACGATCCCGAACGATTTTGTGCTGGCCATGACAGGCTACCGACCCAACTTTTCGCTGATGGAACAGTTTGGCATTGAGCTGACCAACGATGAGAAGAAGATGCCGGTCTTCAACGACAAGACACTGGAGACCAACCGCAAGGGTGTCTACGTTGCCGGCGTGGTGTGCGGGGGCATGGATACCAGCAAGCTCTTTATCGAAAACACCCGCGTGCATGCGGAACATATTGCCGACCACATCGGCGGATCGGAAGATTAAAGGCTAAGTGGTTTGCAACTTTGGCGCCTCAAGCTGTATATTTACGGCCTTCGAGGGTAGGCCCTGCGCAGCCAGCTCCCTCTGAACTCCGTCAGGACCGGAAGGTAGCAGCGGTAGGAGGTCGTAGCGGCGTGATGCAGGTTGCTTACCCTCTCTTTTTTTGCCTTTCCTTACCCTTATTTCGTCTCCATCACATATACGCCGTCCCACTCTTCGCCCGGAGGCTGCTCCATCATATGCTCGCATCGCTCCAGGTACACCAGCGAGGGATTGGTTTCTATCATAGGCTGCTCGCCCGGACGGTATTGTTCAAGTTCTGAAGACTGCTCAAACCAGCCGATGGCGGCCTCCCACTGCTGGTTTTTATATGCCTCCACTCCTTTCTCAAAAAGCTCACGGCACTCCAGCTCCTCTTCGGTAATGCGGTCTTTCAGCCCCATAATCTCATAGACATTCACAGGTTGTGTCCGGCCTTTTACAACGATGCAGTCAAGATATCGGAAAATGCAGCGGTCGCCGAACTTTTCGGCCTCTTTTTTGGTCTCTTCGGTCACCATGGTATAGACACCGAACGACTTGGCCCCACTCTCGCAGCGCGCCGCAAGATTCACGTTATCGCCCATCATCGTATAGTTGAAACGGCTCTCCGAACCCATATTACCCGTCACCATCAGGCCGGTATTAACACCGATACGGTTGCGCATCTGTTTCACAACCTCGGGCCATCGGTCGCCTTCGGCTTTCCACTTCTCGCGCAGCTCGGCGAGGCGGTACTGCATTTTCTGGGAGACGATGCACGCTTTGTAGGCGTGGTCTTCCATCGGCACCGGCGCACCGAAGAAAGCCACGATGGCGTCGCCTATATACTTGTCAAGCGTACCGCCCTCTTCGGTAAGGATGTTGGTCATGGCCGAAAGGTATTCGTTGATCAGCTCCACCAGCTCGCCGGCTCCCAGCTTTTCCGAAAAGGAAGAAAAAGATTCGATATCGCTGAAAAAAGCCGACATATAGACTTCGTCGCCGCCCAGCTCGGGCTCCCGTCCCGACTCGAGCATGCGGTTCACCAGCTGGGGCGATACATAAGAGGAGAACATGCCGCGTATCCTCTGCTTCTCGCGCTGCTCGATAAAATATTCGTAACTGGTAGTGGAAATATAGCCCAGGGTAAGTGCGGTCAGCGGACCGGTCAGGTCGATGATGTAGTTGAAATTCAGAAACTCGAATACGGCCAGGCCCATCGCTCCGGCGGCCAGACCCATATAGATCAAAAATCCCCACAAGCTGCCCGCCTTCTTGGTTGCTATCACGATCACAAGAGCGGCTATCACGAGCAGCAGCAGGTTCACCCATATTTGGGCATAGCGCATGTAATTGCCCGACAGCACCGTCTGGATGGCGTTGGCATGGGTCTCGAAGCCGGGCATATTACCGGAAGTGGCAAAGGGGGTGGCGTGAAAGTCGTGCAGCTCGGGCATGGTCGCTCCTACCAATACGATCTTGTCTTTAAAGACACCCTGAGAAAGCAGGCCGAAGAAAGGATCCGAAAAGGAGTTGGTCTGAAAGTCCTCGTCTTCACTCTCCAGCAGGATGGTCGAGTCGTCCACTACCGTATCGAAAGTGTATTCCACGAAGGTGCCCGGCCCGCCGAAGTAGTTGATGGCAAACGAAAGGTCGTTATACTTCGGGATACGGTAGTCGCCGAAGAGGAAATAGTCGCCCTCCTCCACCACTTCCGTATCCTCCCAGCCGTTATACATTTCGAGCAGCTCCAGGCCCAGCGACTGATAGGTCTTACCGTTATACTCCATGGAAGTGAGATAACGGCGCACCTGGTCGTCGGAATCCTTGACCACTTTCACCAGCCCCATGGGATTGGGATTGGCCTCTCTCAGCAGTTTATTGGGCTGCACCAGCTGGGTGGTAACCGACTGGCTGCCGGATCCGCGCTGCCGGGCGGCCGTCTCGATATTTCCAGCCAGGATTACATTGCCATACTTGGCCAGTGCCTGCGCAAATAGAGAATCGTTGGCAGGTCCGTAGGTATCGAATTTGTCGAAGACTACATCCAAGCCAATCGCTTTGGCACCCGCCTGGTTGAGGTTCTCGATCAGCTTGGC
>CAYWDK010000063.1:5087-11174 GCA_964457025.1 uncultured Balneolaceae bacterium
CATCCAAGCCAATCGCTTTGGCACCCGCCTGGTTGAGGTTCTCGATCAGCTTGGCGTAGTAGCTGGTGGGCCATGGATATTTATAGGGAATCTCCTGATCGGCCTGCTGGCTGATGGAGACCAGCACTACCGTAGTATCCTGTATGGGAATGGGCCCGCGCAGTTCGTATAACTGGTCGGTAATGCGGTGTTCCAGCTGGCGTACCGGCGTGGAGTAGGCGATCAGCAGGGATACAAAAACAGTAACTGCTACGATGGCAGACAGTATCCACCATGTTTTGACTGTTTTCGCTGTAAACGGCATAAAATCTAGAAGCTGAAGATGTACCTGGCCTGAATAAGGCGGTCGTTTGGTGTTTCTATTCCCGGCAATGTACTGTTAACATTGGTAAATCTCATGTCAACCACAAAAGCGTGGTTGTTATTCAGGGTGTAACGCGCCCCGCTGGTAAAGATGAAGGAGTTGTTATTCGACTCCGTCACCGAACCGGGATCCGGCTCGTAGTAGTCGTCATTGATATCATTGGGGTCCGCACCCTCGTTGATGATCAGCGGTACGATCTCAGACTTGTTTTTGGTAAATGCCAGGCCCGCAGAAACGTTCAGCTTGTCATCCAGAAAAAACATCGATCCGCCCACGTTGAAGCCGAAGATATCTATGCTATTCAGGCCGTTGGCGGTTTCGGTATTGTTGATACTGAATCCGAAATTTGTATCCAACGGCAGATTGCGGAAGCGGTTTACCACATTCAGCGACAGGCTGTTGCTGACGGCATCGCCGTAGGCAAAGAGCTCGTCGTCGGTATTGAGCCGCGAGTAGTTGATGCTGGCATCGTGCGTAATATCCCAGAGCTCGAACTGCTGAGAAATGGAGGTAGTAAACTGTGTGGTATTGGCCAACCGCGGGTTGGGAGCAATCACATCCTGCCCGTCTATAACCTCGAAGTTACGCACCGCCGCACTCTCCAGGCTCGGCGCTACGAAAGGGTTGTAAAGGTCTACGCTGTTGTCCCGTTTGCGACTCATGATTCCCATGCTGACTCGCGGCAGTTCCCGCTTGATGGGATACCAGCTCACATTGGCCCGGAGCGTATTGGTATTGGTGGTAGCCTCTTTGTTATCGATTACATTGTCGTTGAGACTCTCATATCCCAGGGTCACGTAAATCCTGTTCTGAAGCAGGCGAAAACGGTCGGTCACCGTAAAACCGGCAATATCCTTACGTACGGTGGAGTTGGCCAGCGAATTGTAGTCGGGCCCCACCCACCGGTACTGAAGTCGCAGATTGTTGTCAAAATAGTTCATGGAAAACTCCGACTGTGTCGCCAATATACTGGTCGGGAAAAAAGGCTCGGCTGTGGTTTGTCCACTTTGCGAATCGACCTCAAACCGAAGGGGCAGCGCACTCATGTTTTCGTTAATAATGATGAGCCAGGAAAGCTGGTCCAGCAGATTTTCCACATCCTCATCAATCTCAAAACCGAGTTCGTCAGCCCTCTCGGCGGTAAGTGCACCCTGGCTTATATCATCGTTCAAAAGACTGATAGCCCCGTCGGCCCTGAACTGTATCCTGTTCCTGTCGGCATTGAACATCAGGTCGGTTCCCGCCACAAAATTCCCTTTGGGCCGCGGATTGCCGTCGACCGTGAGCAGGTCGGGCTCGCTTTGCAGTTTGTTACGGTCTTCGGTCGAAAGGCCGCTTGCCGCCTGCGGATTGCTTGCCAGCACGTCGTTATAGTTACGTATCACATCGATGGAGCTAGTGTCGTCTTCTACCTTCAAAATATTCAGGCCGAACTGGAATTTTCGCGCACGGCCCAAGCCGAGTCTCCCGCCGATAATATCGCGCTCGAATGTGCCGGTACCGCCGCTCTCAAATGCCAGCGAATAGGTGGTATCGACTACCACATCATTGACGACCTGTTCCTGGGCAGTGATGTTGGTGTAGAGGTTGGAAACGCTCCTGCGCAACTTACCGGTCAGGAACTGTAAATGGATGGCTCCTCCCAAAGGACGCAAGGCCAAATTAAGGCCTTGTACACGTTGCCCGGCAATTGTAAGGGGACTGAGACTCGGATAGATATGTCCGGCCTGAAGTTCAAGCCAGTCGCCTATATAAAACTCGGCTCCGTAGCGATTCTGGGGCTGCAGCCGGGAATCTTCCTGCGAAGTCAGAAGCCCGTAAGCCGTATAGCGGATATCCCCCTGTCGGCCCGACATCCTTACATTACCGCTGAGCGCGTCGTTGGCGTTGCCGGCAATCACCTGGTTCCGGGCCGTCAATTCCACCTGTCCGTTGGGGATGAAGCCGGAAGCCCCGCTATCTCCCAGGCTGGTTAGCGAGGAACCGCTCACCGCACCCGGGCTCACTACCATAAAACTCCAGCTGGTGATCACAACGGTTTCATCCGGTTTTCGAAGCCTGAGAACGGCCGTGTGCTCGCCTTCGTCCAGTCGATCGGGCACATAGGTGAGAAAGTACTCGCTGGCATTGGCATCTTCGGTAATATCTTCGCCATCCAGCAGCAATTCAAAAGATGTGGTTGCGGTATCTATCGCTCCCTCCTCATAAAACAGTGTGATAGCCAGCACCACATCGTTACTGGCCACACCCTCGCCCGGCTCCGGCGAGAGGATAGTATAGTCGATATTCCCCTGGCTTCCGGAGGCATCGGCCATATCGGTACGCTGATCCACGATATCAACACGTATGGGACCCGAATTGGCAAGGTCTTCGGGATAGGTGCGGCGGCCCCCGTCCACATACTGGATTTCAAAATAGTACTCAAGGCTGCTGGCAAAGTTGTCGGTGATCGTGACAACGGCACTGAATGCTGACTGGTTGAGGTTGGCTCGCTGTTGTTGGTAGGCTACATCCCCATCCAGCCTGTAAAAAAGAAAAGCATCCTGTACTTCACTCTCGTTGATGCCGGGAACGGTAAAAGTAAGCTCTGTCCCCACGTTTTTTTCCACGACGGCAGGCGCCTGGTGCTGTATTTGAAACTGTGCAATAGCTGTAAAAGGCGCGAAAAGCAGCATAAGCCATACGGCCGCCACGAAATAAAGCGGTGTTACTTTACGTCTCATATGCACCCCTGTTTGTTTTTATGACCTGACCCGGAGGGGCCTGTCTAAGCTAAGACTAAAAACTAGTTTTCATAATACTTGAGCTCTATCTCCCTAATCTGACCATTTTCATCCCTAAATCGCAACTTTATTACTTTCTCTTCAAGACCGCCTTCCAGTTCATCATACCCTTCGTTGAGGTTTTCAAGCTCTTCGTCGGTAAGCTCTCCTGTGTCTATCGAACCGTCATCGTTCACCTGGCCGAACATCCTTTCCGTCAGGTCGACCGACTGTCCCGAATTGTTAGAAAACAGACCTACGACGCCCTCAATGACCCAGAAGTAGTTGCCTGAATTAGCCCCGAACTGTGTTCCCTTAACCGTAGCGACCGACGTTTCGGTAGCCACTTCAAAGTCGGAGGTGGTACGCTGGGTGACATTCAGGAAAATCTCTCCCGCCTCCAGAGAAATGCGTGCGGAAGTGTTGTCTTTGCCGGAAACCTCACCTCGCACGATCAGCCGGGAACTGGGTTTCACTTTGGCAATACTCTTGTCCATAAACTGTACCAGCGCAAAGCCACTGTCGTCGGTGCGGAGGGTATCCCCGCTGTACAACGGATTCGCCTTATTGGCCTTCTCTTCGGGCCCCTGGTTCTTCACAAAGATATCGGGCTTGAATTTACGTACGAAAGCCAGCGGCCGATCAGTCCTTTCGGTAACTGCCAGATCGGCGGCTACCAGGCCCATAACAACCATCCCGATTACAATGGTGCCGGCCGTAACAATGATATTTTTCTTGAAATAACTCATCTTGATTTCCTCCATTTCCTTGGCCTATTCAAATATGATGGATATATCACCCGCATCCAGCTTCGATTTCAACTCAACAAGCTGTTGAAGGGCAGCCGGGCCGGTAATGGTTTGCCCGTCTATTACAATAGATTGCAGCCGGAAGCCGCGCTGTGCCAGCTGCCGGTACTGGTCATTACCAAGCAGGCTGCGCAGGGTGCGGGCCAGCTCTTGCCCGGCCTGTATCGTCTGCTGGTTGCCCTGTTCGGCCAGCCGGAAACTCCATATCTCCGACGTCCTGGTCTCAACGCCGTTGCTGGTATTAAGCTCGGCCTGTACCTGCCAGAAATAGAGCTTGCCCGGCTCCAGCTTCTGTACGCCCGAAGGCGGCATCTGGAAACTGGTTCGGCGGGCACGTGCATCCAGAATTTCGTAATCAAGCAACGAACCGGTAGCGGCCGCTCCCTGGTTAAGGATAGGCTCGGTACTAAGAGCGCCCTGTATCAGCGACTCGGGACTGTCCTGTCCCTTGGCCTCTACCACGATCAACCGGTAGTTGGTACCGTTGCTACCTTCCCAGCGGAACTCGGGATAGGGGTTGGTAATTTCCATTCCGGAACCCACCACGTCGCCGGGGCTCGTAAGGAAGATATCGCGGTCGTCATCGGCAATATCGCCGCCGAATTCCTGCACAGAGGAGGCTACCCGTATACCGCCATTCCTCTTATTCGCTCCCTGGTACAATTCGACCGTAACGATGTAGCGGTCGGCCGGCAGCTTGGTCGACCCGCCCAGGTCGTTGACAAACTCCTCGCCGTCCGGTGTCAGCCCACCGTCAAAGTCGATCTGCTCTTCCACACCCGGCAAGCCGGTTTGTACCTGGTTGTTCGTGGCGTAAATCTGCTGGCCAGGATCGAGACTGAACGGCTTGCCCTGCTGTTGGTACATATCGGCGATAAGTCCCTGTTTCTCCGATCGGAGCTCCAGGTTGAAATAGAGATTGTTAGCCGCGGAGCTCATATTCTCGTTCTGCAGGTAGAGGCTGAAAAGATTGGTACCCCGACCGTTATTGGCAAGAATGTTCGTCAGGTTGATAGCCTGGGAATTGGTCAGGTTTGGGGAAAGCTGCAACTCCAGAAAGACCTGTGCATTCTGCGCTTTAGATTGCTGAACCGACGTCCCTGACAACAAGAAAAGCACGGCCAAACAGGGAATGTAGATTATATTCTTTTTTAGGGGATTCATTGACCCTCCCGTCCGAATTTTTACAGTGTAACCGGTAGTATACTAAGTGATTATCTAATAATCACTTAAAAGTACTATTTTTTTCTATTAATCTGCCTGAAATGCGGGCAGTGAAACAGAGTGTAAAAAAATCTTGGAACTTTTAAGCTGTAAAAAAGTTTGAATCCCTAAAATTAGTTGGTATGGCAGTAGATAATTTGATATATACTGATGAACGATTTTGTGGAGCTACGGGGATTCGAACCCCGGACCTTCGCGCTGCCAGCGCGACGCTCTAGCCAGCTGAGCTATAGCCCCTTGAGGGCACCAAATATATGGCGATTTTAAAATTAATGCTAACGAAATAACAGATTTTGTTTGAAATGCAGACGATCATTATTTTGTTGGCTCCTTGAAAGATATAACTGGCAGGGCATTAAGAACTTAACAGAAAATCATTACATCAAATCAAATAACCTTAGAGGAGTAATATCACAATGAAAAGAGCTCTTAATCTTTTACTCGTATCATTCTTGCTTTTCGGAGGTATCACTCTGCAGTACGGATGTAGCTCCAGCGAAGAAGCTACTCAAGAGCAGCCGGTTGATACCGACGGCGACGGACTGACTGACACTCAGGAAGCCGACCTCGGTACCGACCCCAATATGGCTGATACTGACGGAGACGGACTTACCGATGGCGACGAAGTTAACGAATATCAAACCGATCCTTTAAAGGCCGATACGGATGGCGACGGGCTGAACGACGGGGAAGAAGTTAACTCTCACAACACCGATCCGCTGAATGCCGACACCGACGGTGACGGACTCAGTGATGGTGAAGAGGTTAATGAATACCGCACCAACCCGCTTGAAGTCGATTCTGACGGCGACGGACTCAGCGATTATGACGAAGTAATGACTCATAATACCGATCCGAACAACACCAATACCGATGGTGACGGTTTCACCGACGCCCAGGAAATCGAGATGGGAACCAATCCCAACGA
>CAYWDK010000064.1:0-10442 GCA_964457025.1 uncultured Balneolaceae bacterium
TAGCTGCCGATTTCGCCAATCTTCAGCGCGACATCGAAATGATCAACAACAGTGAAGCAGACTGGTTCCACATCGATATAATGGACGGTGTTTTCGTGCCGAATATCTCCTACGGGATGCCCGTTTTGCAAGCCATAGGAAAACACGCGAAGAAAACCCTGGATGTTCATTTAATGATCGTAGATCCTGACAGGTACATTAAAGATTTCGCTGCCCTGGGATCGGATATCCTTACCGTTCACTACGAAGCCTGTACTCACCTGCACCGCACCTTACAAGCTATTAAAGCTGAAGGCATGAAGGCAGGGGTCGCGATCAACCCCCATACCAGCGTAGAACTTCTGGCAGATGTGATCAATGACATTGATTTGGTACTGGTCATGAGCGTGAATCCTGGTTTTGGAGGACAAAGTTTTATTGAAAACACGTATAAAAAAGTAAAGCGTCTTAAGCAGTTGATCCAGGAAAACAATGCATCCACCCTTATTGAAGTGGACGGAGGCGTTACCAGTAAAAATGCTGCTCAACTTGTGGAAGCCGGAGCCGATGCACTGGTAGCCGGAAGTTTTGTTTTCAAATCTGAAGACCCGGAGAAAACGATTAAAGAATTAAAATCTCTTACCCATTCATAGTTCAGAAAAAATATATGATGTCCTGATCGTTGGCGGTGGTCCAATCGGGATTGCCTGCGGCCTGGAAGCCAAGAAAAAAGGACTTTCCTACCTTATCTTAGAAAAAGGTCCGCTGGTGAATTCCCTGTACAATTACCCGGCGAATATGACCTTTTTCTCTACTTCCGAAAAGCTGGAACTTGATGATATCCCTTTCATCAGCAACAATCCGAAGCCTAAAAAACAGGAGGCACTGGAATACTACCGGAGGATCACTACTTCAAACCACCTGAACATCCACCTCTTTGAAAAGGTAGAAAAAGTGGAATCCCCTGAAGAAGATCTTCATGTGGTCACCACCTCTAAAGGGACCTATAGCACAAAGAATGTAGTTATTGCTACCGGATTCTATGATATCCCCAACTACCTGAATATTCCGGGGGAGGACCTTCCTAAGGTTTCCCATTACTATGGAGATCCTCATTTCTACGCCACTCAGAAAACCATTGTAGTGGGCGCCAGCAATTCGGCCGTAGATGCCGCTCTCGAGATCTACAGGAAAGGTGGCGAGGTTACCATGGTCGTTCGAGGCCCTGCAATCGGAGAGCGGGTAAAATACTGGGTGAAGCCCGATATAGACAATCGCATTGATGAAGGCAGCATCAAAGCTGTTTTTAACGCAGAGATCAGGGAAATCAAAGAAAACGAAGTGGTTCTCTCCTCGAAAGAAGGAGAGCAAACACTGAAGAACGATTTTGTGTTACTACTCACCGGCTACCGCCCGAATTTTGAATTTTTGAGCAGTATGGGCATTAAAACTTCTGATGACGGCAAAAGGATCCCAGAGTATGATCCTGAAACTATGGAAACAAATATTCCGGGAATCTATCTCGCAGGGGTGATCTGCGGCGGAGTGGAAACCCACAAATGGTTCATCGAAAATTCCCGGGTGCACGCCAAAATGATCATAGAGGATATTTCTTCTAAAGCTCAGTAGAAAGCTCTGATCCTATTGATTTCTATCTGCCAACTTTTCATCTACTACAGGCAAGAACAGCATCTTTATCCTCAAAAAGGGTATTTCCAAGGCTTCGCCCTGCTTCGTCAGGAGACTTAGCTACTGACTTTCGATTGGTCTTTATCGGAGTTCCTTCTGGATGATCAAATGAAATCCACTTTCAAGGCTTAATCCACCATAGACAATTGAATTCGCCTGCGTTGTTCATCTACCTCTAAGACCGTGACCTGGACGTGCTGGTGAAGTTTTACGACGGCATTGACATCACTCACAAACTCGTTCTTCAATTTAGAGATGTGCACGAGTCCGCTTTCCTTGATGCCGACGTCAACAAAACAACCGAAATTGGTGATGTTATTCACAATCCCTGGCAGTTTCATTCCGGGTTTCAGGTCTTTAATGGTCTTTACCTTGGGATCAAATTCAAATACCTTGGCCGACTTCCGGGGGTCTACTCCCGGTTTTTCCAGTTCGTGAAGGATATCCTTTAAGGTAGGTAGGCCTGTCGTCTCCGAAATGTATGTTTCAAGGGTGATATTCGAAATGAGCTCCTTATTCCCTACGAGGTCCTTGAGGTGCACCCTGAGATCGGCCGCCATCTTTTCAACTACTGAATAACTTTCGGGATGTACAGCCGAATTGTCCAGTGGGTTTTCAGAAGCAGGGATTCTCAGAAATCCGGCGGCTTGTTCATAGGCTTTCGCACCGAGACGCGGGACTTTCAGCAATTCTTTACGGGAGAAGAATTCGCCGTTTTCACTCCTGTAGGTAACGATATTTTCAGCCAAGGCAGGCCCAATTCCGGAAACATAGCTCAGAAGAGGCGCTGAGGCTGTGTTCAGGTTTACACCAATAGCATTCACACAACTTTCCACTACCCTGTCCAGCTCCTGTTTAAGCTTGGCCTGGTCCACATCATGCTGGTATTGCCCCACTCCTATTGATTTGGGGTCAATTTTGACCAGCTCGGCCAGCGGATCTGAAAGGCGGCGGCCAATAGAGACTGCACCACGTACGGTGACGTCATAATCCGGAAACTCAGCCCTTGCCACTTTAGAAGCGGAATAAACTGAAGCTCCGGCTTCGTTGACAACGAAAACCTGTACATCTCTATCGAAACGAATGTTCTTTATAAAAAACTCTGTTTCACGGGAAGCCGTTCCATTTCCTATCGCTATAGCTTCTATGTGATACGCATTGACCAGTGATTTCACCTTTTTTGAAGCCATAGCCACCTCTTTTTGGGGCGGATGCGGATATATGGTTTCATTGTGCTGCAGATCTCCCTTCTCGTCAAGACAAACCAGCTTACAACCGGATTTAAAACCGGGGTCAAGGGCAAGAATCCTCCTACTGCCCAAGGGAGGAGCAAGCAACAGCTGTTTGAGATTGTCCGCAAACACCTTGATCGCCTCAGCATCGGCTTTTTCTTTAGCTGCAGCAAGACTTTCGTTGGAAAGCGCAGGAAACAGCAACCTTTTTAAAGCATCTTCAATAGCCTCCTCCACATAAGGCGTACAGGAATTAGAAGCGCTTTTTAAGACTACTCCTGCAACGAGCTCAAAAGCCTTTTCCTTTTCAACATCCACTTTGAGCCGAACGAAGCCTTCATTCTGGGCACGCATCATAGCCAGGAGACGGTGACTGGCAATATGCCCTAGTTTTTCCTCCCAATCAAAATAGATCTTATACTTCTGTGCATCTTCCTCTTCAGCTTGTTTTTTGACTACCGAAGATGTTATTACTGCCCTCAGCTTATACAGCCTGCGCAACTGACTTCTCACCCCCTGGTTTTCATTGATCCATTCTGCTGCAATATCCTGAGCGCCTGCAATAGCTTCTGCTACAGAAGCCACTTCTTTTCCCGTAAACTTCCGGGCAGCAGCAGTAAAATCAGGAGAATTCTGTGCCATCAGGATTTTTGCCAGTGGCTCCAGCCCCAGCTCCCGGGCAGAATCCGCTCTGGTTTTCCGCTTCTTTTTAAAAGGCAGATAAAGATCTTCCAGTTTCAGCAGATCTCCGGCATCACGTATTTTGGTTTCCAGTTCAGGCGTTAAAGCATCCTGTTCAGAAATGGCTTTTAGAATACTCTTTTTCCGCTTTTCAAGTTCCTCGTATTCCGCGTTGCACTTCACGATCCGGCCTACCTGCACCTCATCCAGGTTACCGGTCATTTCTTTGCGGTATCGGGAAATAAATGGAATGGTTGCATCTTCTGAAAGTAGCTGCAGGGTATTTTCTATGCTTTTTAAGGAAAGGCCTGTTTGGGAGAGTATATAACCGGATTTTGTCATGTCAGCAATTTTGATGAACAAAGATAATTGAACTCCCAGCAAAGCCGAATTTGAGGTACACTTTTTCACATTAAAAAAGCCTTTTGAAGTTCATCAAAAGGCTTTTTCCAAAATGGCAGAAAACTTATTTATACTAAAACCACGTCATCTATTCGATTGGTCACTCCATGACCTGCAAGAATTTTCCCATAGAATTTCAGATCCTGGTCCGAATTCTTGAACGTTTTTTTCAACTGAGATACTGCCTCCTCAAGTTTGAATTTATGTACGGTAATATCAGGATACCTGTTTTCGACTTCCTGTTCTTCCACGCCCACCTCAATGGTGTTCGTTTTTCTGTCATAACAAACAAAAGTGGCCTGGAAATTATGTTTGATCAGTTCTTCCAGGGCTTGGGGAAGTTCATCACATTCTCTACACTCTTCGATCTGGTGCGGCAGCATTCTCTGCAGCTCGCTTTGGATTTGGTTTCTGCTCTGGTATGAAGTCATAACAATTTTTGTTTTAAAGTTTTTATTAAAAATAGGACACTTCTCATACCCGGGGAAACTATTTAATTCAGGTTTAACTTTTAGAAGATCAATTCATTAAGCAGCTGTTAATTTTCTAAAGAAATTTCTGACAACACTTCTGTCATTTTCAATATTTACTGACGAAATGCTAATACTATGCTGATCTGCAATTTACTTGAAAGAAAAAGATCACAATCTTTCCGTACTTTATTTTTGGTACTCTTCTTGTCGTGTTATAGCTTAACGACATAAAAAAAATAACCATGCACCGGCTGAAGGAGAAGGAATTCAAAAGTGATTTTATCACTAATTTTAAAGGAGATGATTCGGGAGACCGAACACCGCGACATACTCCCGGTAAACTTTACGCCAAAGCTGAACCTACGCCTGTGCCCCAGCCCCGCATATTGGCCTGGTCTGAAGAACTGGCAGCAGACCTTGAAATGGCTACACCCGACGATGAAGACCGGGAAATACTTGCCGGAAATAAACTTACCTCCAGTATGTATCCATATGCGGCTTGTTATGCAGGACACCAGTTTGGAAACTGGGCAGGACAATTAGGAGATGGACGGGCTATTACCCTGGGAGAATGGGAATCGAAAAAAGGCATTTTTGAATTGCAACTGAAAGGTGCCGGGCCTACAGCCTATTCACGCCGTGCAGATGGCAGGGCCGTTTTAAGGTCTTCTGTACGGGAATATCTTATTAGTGAAGCCATGTATTTTTTAAAGGTACCTACTACACGGGCTTTAAGTCTTGTTTCAACAGGTGAAAAAATTCTACGGGATATGTTTTATGATGGCCATCCCGAATATGAACCCGGCGCGATTGTCATGCGGGTCTCTCCCAGTTTCCTCAGGTTTGGAAATTTTGAGGTGCTGGCCGCACAGAAAGACCGGGAGCAGCTGGAACAGCTTCTCAACTGGACAATAGACCGGTATTACCCACACCTTAAAGGAAAAGATAAGATCCTGGACTGGTACAGGGAAGTGGTGGAAAAAACAGCCACTTTGATGGTTGAATGGCAGAGAGTGGGATTTGTGCACGGTGTAATGAATACCGACAACATGTCTATTTTGGGGCTCACCATTGACTATGGGCCCTTTTCTTTTCTAGATAACTACGATCATAATTTCACCCCAAACACCACCGATCTTCCAGGCCGCAGGTATGCCTTCGGCAACCAGGCTTCTATAGCCTACTGGAATCTTGGCAAACTGGCGAACGCTATTTCCCTGCTCTTTGAAGACCTGGACCCATTGGAGGAAGCCCTGAATTCTTACGAGCCGTATTTCTGGAATGCTTACTATCGCATGATGGGGAACAAATTAGGACTGGATGAAGTCCAGAAAGAAGATAAAGACCTCATCGCGGAGTTTGAAAAAATCCTATCCTCCCTGCAGCCGGATATGACCCTGTTTTACCGCTTGTTATCCGAAGTCCATCCGGAAATGTCTGACCAGGAGATTTTTCCACACTTTGCAGCAGTTTTCTATGAAGAGCTCCCGGCTACAGCCGTGTCTGATTTCACGCAGCTCATCAGGCGATACCTACATCGGCTGGAGAAAAACAACATACCCCGGAAACATTCCGTAGAAATGATGAACAGGACAAATCCCAGGATCATACTGCGCAACTACCTGTTGCACCAGGCCATTGAAGACCTGGAGAAAGGAGACCATAAATTGTTTTTGAAGCTGCAGGAGGCGATGAAAGAACCCTACGCTGCAGAAGGGTTTGATGATCTGGTAAAGAAAAGGCCAGACTGGGCTGCAAAAAAAGCCGGCTGCTCGATGTTATCCTGCAGCTCCTGACCTGACAGCGGCTTGGATTTAAGTGAATATTTTCTTAAATTAGAAAAAAATTGCTCTTAAGGAAGTTTAGAACTATTGTGCCACTAAATTTTATTAAGATGAGTACCTATAAGAAACATTGCTGTCGAAAAATTGCCAGAAGGAGAGGTGAGGACACCTGGGAAGATAAGGTCATGGTGATCGTATTTTTTCTTTTACTGGTTTCTCTTAGTCTTTTGATCAGGTAGACCGGTAACCCTTACGTATGGTTTGGTTTGTTCCCGATTCCCGGTACCCGGGAAAAAAAGAGTAAACTTTAAGATTAAATTCTCCTCAAGTAAAGAAGAATCTTTATTTTTGAAAAGTCAATCAACATATTGACTAATTGGAATTTATAGTGATTTTTTGACCTTCAATGCCCCCTACCTTATGAAGATCCTGCTTGCCGAAGACGATGTTCTTACCAGAAAATCCCTCACTTATTTTTTGGAAGCCAAAAAATATACAGTGGTACATGCCAATGACGGTGAAGCCGCCTTTGAATTTCTTAAACAAGAATCCTTTGATTTAATCATTACCGATCTGAACATGCCTAAAATCGGAGGTATGGAATTGATCCACCTCATCAGGAACGATCTTTCTCTTGAAACACCTGTGATCGTACTGACAGCTTCGGGGATTGAACAAACGGAATTAGATGCTTTTACCATTGGTGCCAGTGAATTCATTTCAAAGCCTTTTAGTCCCTCTGTACTGAACATGCGCATACAGCGGTTAGTGCCTCAAGCATAAAAATGAAAGCTTATCCACTATCCCCAAACAGGTTCCGGTCCTTTACAACTCCCCGGGATCAGGAGCGCTCTCACTATAGTGGGATAACATCCATTGACTGCTGATCATGGAAAGGTTAAAAAACGAAATCCCCCATTTATCGCACGCCGAATGGTTTCTGGTCATTTGTATCCTACTGATCGTACTTACCATTATTTTTTTCCTGGGGACTACCATTTACCTGAGGCTAAGGAAAAAGAGGAGAAAGACCTTAAGCCAGAGATATGCTCAGCATATTGAAAAAATGCTTTTTTCTATTGCTTTTGATCAGGCTACCATGACCGATCTTAGAAAGGATAAAGATTTTAACAGAAGGTGGAACAAAAAAGTGTACAGAGGCCAATTTCTGGAAGAACTTATTAAGCTTCACAGGCTGTATGGAGGTGATATCGCACTTAAACTTCAGGAATTTTACCGTATTTCCGGTCTCCTGAAGCTTTCCTATAACAAGATCAGAAATAGAAAATGGTACTTGAAGTGTGAAGGAATCCAGGAACTAAGTGAAATGGAAATAAGAAAGGCTGCGCCTGTTATTCTGGAGCACACCAAATCACAGAATGATACGCTGAAAATGGTGGCTTTAATAGAAGTGTTGCATTTACAAGGCTTAAAGGGGCTTTCTTTACTCACAGATTACAAGGAACCTATTAATGACTGGATCCAATTGAACCTATTGGAATCTATTAAAGAGGCACAGACTACAGAGGTGCCGGAATTTGGTTTCCTTTTAACGTCCTCTAATCAAAGCCTGGTTATTTTTGGATTACGACTGGTCAGCCTTTTCCATCAAAATCAATATCTCGATCAGGTTAAAGATCTTCAACTTTCCTCCTCACGCCCGGTTAAGCTTCAGGCTCAAAGAACTCTTGAAAAGCTTGTGCCTGCTGGATAGACAGCAGTAATCAGTTGATAATTACTTCGATAAAATAACTATTAAAACCGTTAAAATGCATTTTTCCTTGAAAAGTGTCCTATTTTAAGAATATTTTTGTAGCTTAATAACTACTTAATTGCTAACGGATCTGATATGCCCCTACTTCTTTCTCCGTACCTTATATTCTTTGCCTGGCCGGATTTTCTGACGGATTTTAACGCTTGGATGTTGTTCTTTTCCTATACCATCATGTCCTCGTATGTCTTTCTGAGTATGGTCTCTGTTTTTTCGATGAGGAACTACCTCCGCAAAAATGGGTTTGTGAATTATCAGGTAATATTAAACTCTGAAATGGCACCCCGCCTGACCCTTATCGCCCCAGCATATAATGAAGCCCTTACCATAGAAGAAAATGTGCAGTCACTATTATCTCTTAATTACAACAATTATGAGGTAATCGTGGTCAACGACGGAAGCAAGGACAACTCACTGCAACTATTAATTGAAGCCTATGACCTGGAACCGGTAAACATAGAAGTTACTGAACAATTAAAAACCAAACCGGTAAAACAGGTATATAAGTCCCGGAATCATGCATTTAAAAAGCTTACGGTTTTGGATAAGGTCAATGGCGGTAAGGCCGATGCCCTGAATGTAGGAATTAACTACTCAGAGAACCCATTTGTGGTTTGTATCGACGTGGATTGCATTTTGGAAAAAGATGCCCTGCTAAAACTGGCAAAACCTTATCTCGAATTATCTGATCGCCGCGTAATTGCTACGGGAGGTGTACTGAGGATCGCAAACTCCTGTGTCTCCGACGGAGGCCGGCTTGTGGACATTAATGCGCCCGCTAAACTACTTCCCCGAATCCAGGTCCTGGAATACTTAAGAGCATTTCTCCTGGGCCGGATGGCATGGAGCAAACTGGACGGGCTGCTCCTTATTAGTGGTGCGTTTGGAATGTTTGACAAGGAAATTGCCATTAAAGCAGGAGGATACGACCCCAATACGGTAGGAGAAGATATGGAACTGGTGGTCAGGATGAGAAAGCATATGATCGAGACTCAGCAGAAATACAGTGTATTTTATATTCCGGATCCTATTTGCTGGACGGAAGCACCAGAGAACTACGCCGTGTTTAATAAACAACGAAGTCGCTGGACCCGTGGGACTATGGAAACGCTATGGGCACACAAGAATATGTTTTTCAATCCGAAATATAGGGTATTAGGTATGCTGAGCATCCCATACTGGACGTTTTTTGAATATCTGGCACCTCTATTAGAGGTATTGGGTATTGGAGTGACCATTTTTCTTATAGCTACAGGATATATCAGCTGGCCCTTTTTTCTGTTGATCTCCATAATGGTTTATGTTTTTGCCATTTCTATTTCATGTCTCGCCCTGTTGACAGATGAATTCACTTACAGCCAGTATTCCAAACCGGCTGATTTTAAAAAACTGCTTCTGGCAGCTATTGTTGAACCCTTTTACTTTCACCCCATTACCGTTTTTGCTGCTTTGAAAGGAAATTGGGAAAAGATCAAAGGGGTAAACAGCTGGGGTGAAATGAAAAGGACAGGCTTTAGTACCAAAACGGTTTCTTCCAGTTTTGCTGATCCTGTACAACAGCAAAACTGACCCTTGAAATAACTCTTTTAGCCAGACCTTCTGGTTTGATATGATTCTGATTCTGTAACTCTATTTTTTTGGTTCTGTAACGCTACTTCGACGTAAAAACGGTCGACAGCGTAAAGTAGTTTCTTTCTATTTCCGTCGGAACGATCTTCGAGAAATTTTCCTTCATTTTCAAGGATTTCAAATTGCTCATGGTTGGGAAGTTCTAAAAATTCTTGTAGGGTGATTCTTTCCATAATTTAATGTGTTAAGTGTTGATTTCCAATTGGATGAAAGTTAAAAAATCATATCGGAGTCACCTCTTAAACTAAACTTAAAGATTAATTAATTCTATATAAGAAAAAGATGACAATTGAGGTCTAAGACATTAGATTCAAAGAAAACTCCTGATCTTTCAGGAGAAAGGATCATTTAGGAAATGCGACCTTTTTCTTTTGAGTTCTCTTTTTCCAGATGATAAATCCAGAGATCGACAGAAAAGGTCCCGATAGTCCTGCCAGGCAATATAACAGCTTGCTCCATATTCCTCCAAACTGCCCGAAATGCAGCGGAATTAAGGTACTGGATAATTTCGTTTTCAGATCTGCTTCCTGCACACGAAGCACACCCGTTACCTCCCCTGTTTTGGGATCAGCCAGGAAGCTATTGTAGAATTCAGAATAATAGAAGGCATCATCATCATAGAGGCCATATACCCTGAGGTCAGTTTCAGCCGAGAGTGGAAGTCGGACGTAAGTAGGTGTAAAATCAGGATTTTCCGAGGTTATTTCCTTTAAAAGCGCCTCTACCGAGGTCCTGACTATAGGTGTTTCAGGCGATGCCGGTGGATTTAATCCCGCTGCAGCTACGGTCCAGGCAAGAAAGA
>CAYWDK010000065.1:0-10348 GCA_964457025.1 uncultured Balneolaceae bacterium
GCCCAGGAACTCATCGAAAAGAATACCTTTAAGAATTAATGGTAACGGGCCGCGGACCTGCGTGGACAGGATCGGTTATTGTGTATTCGCAGATTAATCATCCCTAATCCGTCCCATTCGCGGCTAAAAAGAGATTATTATGGGAAAGACACATTCGGAACGGTTTGTGACATTGGTTGACGACGCTCTCACGCGGGTGGATGAGATCACCCCGCAGGAGGTGCAGGAGAAGATGGATGACGAGGATGACGATTTCATTCTCTACGACGTGCGCGAGCAGGACGAGTGGGAGAAGTCGCACATTGCAGGAGCCGACTACCTCGGCAAGGGCGTCATCGAGCGGGATATTGAGACCGAAGTGCCGGATATGGACAGGGAACTGGTGCTTTACTGCGGGGGCGGCTACCGTTCGGCCCTGGCGGCAGACAACCTGCAGAAGATGGGTTACCGGAATGTGAAGTCGCTGAAGGGCGGCTTCCGCTCGTGGACGGAAGCGGGACTGCCTATTGAAGAGGATATATAATGAATGGAACACTGATAACGCTGGTGCAACGGTTTTTCACGGCTCTATAATTATAGTTTGCGCCAATAAAATGTTTGGAGACTGTGTAATAGCAAAGGCTACAAATTCCGGGCAAGCAATTCGGCGGGGTGGAAGGCCCGGCGGCCGGTGCCGTCGTTGATCTGGTGGCGGCAGGAGAAACCGGGAGCGCAGACCAGGGCATCTTCCTCAAGCTTTCGCAGGGAGGGAAAAAGCACCAGTTCTCCGATATCCATTGATACTTCATAGTGTTTCGTTTCGTAGCCGAAGCTGCCCGCCATCCCGCAGCAGCCGGTCTGGAGGTCGACCGGTTGGTAACCGGCAATTCTCAGTAGCTTCATAGTAGGTTTCATGCCGACCAGTGCTTTGGCGTGGCAGTGTCCGTGCACATACACTTTGGTTTTCTCCCTGCCTGCCGGCAACCGGTCCCCGGCCGACTCAATTAGGAATTCCTCAAGCTGGTAGGCATTTTTGGAAACGGCTTTGGCCATCTCCAGCTGATCTTCTTTGCAAAGGTCAAGGTATTCGTCGCGAAGGGTCAATATTTCGGAAGGTTCCAGCCCAATAACAGCTATGTCGTTTTGGGCATAGCCATAGAGTTCGGGGAGCAGGAGGCGGACCTTCTTTTTCGCTTCTTTTACCAGTCCTTTCGAGAGGCGGGTGCGCCCCAAATCGGAAATGTCGGGCACGATCACCTCATAGCCCACGGATTCCAAAAGCCGCACGGCCGCTTTGCCAACCTCCGGCTCGTGGTAGTCGGTAAACAGGTCGACCAGCAGGGCAACCTTAGCCCGATCCCCCCGTCCGGCTATTTCCCGTCCGATGGCTGTTTTTGCCATCTGGCGGGTAGGGGCACCTTTACCCATCGGATCACTTTTGGAGCGATCCGATGGGTGAGATTTAAACCAGCTCCGGAAGGTCTGACCGGCAAATTCGGGCAAGTCGCGTTCGGGATGCACATTCATCACCGACTGCAACAGCTGCTTGCCGAAAGAGGTGCGGTTTAACCAGTTCGTAACCGACGGGAAAAGGCCTGCAAGCGGATAGAGCGTGCCGACTCGGCCAAAGAAACGGTCATCCAGAGAGAGTCCTTTGCGATCGTGCCAGCCCTGCATAAATTCCGCTTTCATCCGAGCCATATCTACATTGGCGGGGCACTCGCTCTTGCACGCCTTGCAGCTGAGGCAGAGGTCGAGGGCGTCCTTCAGTTCATCGGACTCAAAAGCCTCTTTTTGCCTACCCGAGAAGAGCTGGCGAAAGAGGTTGGCGCGTCCCCTTGTGCTGTCTTTTTCTTCTTTAGTGGCCATATAAGAGGGACACATGGTGCCGCCGCTTTCGGCCAGCTTGCGGCAGACGCCCGCGCCGTTGCAGAGCTCCAGCGCATCGCCGAAGCCGCCCTCCTTGCGCCACTCGAACTGGGTGTCTATTTCGGGCTTTCGGTAGGCGGGCGAGAAGCGAAGGTCGTCTTCGATGTTTTTGGGGCGGACGATCTTGCCCGGATTGAAGATGTAGTTCGGATCCCAAAGCTCTTTCACCTGCTGCAGCAGCGGCATCATCCCCTTGCCCAGCACCTTCTCGATGTAGGGTGCGCGTGCCCGCCCGTCGCCGTGTTCGCCGGATAAGGAACCGTTGTACTTTTTGACCAGGGCAGCGATCTCCTCGGCCATCGCTTTCATCTTTTGTATGCCTTCCGGCTTCTGTATGTCGATAACGGGCCGCAGGTGCAGCTCGCCGACGGAGGCGTGGGCGTAGAAGACACAGTCGGTATCGTATTTCTTGAGCAGTGCCTGGAACTCTTCGATATAGTCGGGCAAGTCAGGCACTCGAACGGCGGTATCTTCGCAGAAGGAGGGCGAGCGGGCGTCGGCGCCCAGTCCCATGAGCAGTCCGAGCCCCGCCTTGCGCAACTCCCAGACGCGGGCAACTTGCTCCTCGTCAGAAATGAGCGGAGTGGCATAACTCCAGCGGCTGTCCAGACTTTCCTTAAGCCCTTTGGACTTTTGCAGGAGCTCCTCTTTATCGCTTCCCTCAAACTGTATAATCAGGATACAGTGTGGTTCGCCTTCAAGGAAAAAGCGGTTCCTGCTTTGCTCAATATTGTCTTTGGTGGCTCCCAGTATGATGTGGTCGACCAGCTCCACAGCAGCCGGATTGTGTTTGACGATCTCAACGGTCGCCTCCATGGCGTCGCGGATCGAGTTGAAGTGGGGAGTCAGCACCACCTTATGGGGATCGGCCGGCACCAGGCCCACCTCGGCCGAGGCGGTCATGGCCAGGGTACCTTCACTGCCGCAGAGCAGCTCCGCCAGGTTAAAGAGCGGGGCATCGGGATCATCGTTGAATGGCCGCATCCTGCAGAGGCGGTCCAGCGCATAACCGGTGTTGCGTCGGATAATGTCGGGATGGGGATAAGCTTCCAGGATCGCTTCCCGGTTCTCCCGGATAAGTTTAGTCATGCCCCGGTAGATATAGCCTTCCAGGTTTTCCAGCTTTTTCTTCTTCTCGAGCTCTTCGTCGGTCATCGGACCGAAGACCGCCCTTGAGCCGTCGCTGAGCACGGCTTCGATCTTGCGGATGTGGTCGCGTGTAGTGCCGTATTTGATGGAGAAAGAGCCGCAGGAGTTGTTGCCGATCATCCCGCCGATCATGCAGCGGCTGGTGGTGGCGGTGTCGGGACCGAACAGCAGGCCGTACCGACCGGCTTTACGGTTGAGGGTGTCGCGGATCACGCCGGGCTGAAGCAGGGCGAATTTCTGTTCGGTATCCAGTTCCAGGATATCGGTCATATACCGGGAGACGTCCATGATGACGCCTCCGCCGGTGGCCTGTCCCGCCAGGCTGGTGCCGGCACTGCGGGCCGTAATGCTGAAATGCTCTTCATTGGCCCGGCGGACCAGCTGTTGAATATCATTAATCGAAGCGGGGAAACAGACGCCCTGAGGCAGCTCCTCGTACATGGAAGCGTCGTTGGCGTAGAGGTGCCTCGTCTGGGAGTCGGTGAGGATACGGATGGTATCGGTTTCGGGCATAAAGGTATCGGCCGGATTCGTTTGACACCCAAAGATGCTGAAACAACTTCAGCATGACAAGCAAGGGAGTAAAAAAGGGTGGCTACAGGCGGAATGCGTGTTTTGCCCGTTCTACGATTTCGTCACCGATGGCGAGGCCGGCCGTAGCGGCGGGACTGGGCGCATTCAGTACATGGACCTCCCGGTCGGTGGCCTCGAACTGGAAATCGTCTACGATGTCGCCATTGGGGCGCAGGGCCATGGCACGAACACCGGCAGGCGCCGGTTCAAGGTCGGAGGCCTGTATGGAGGGGACCAGTTTCTGCAGGCCTTTGACGAAGGCTTTTTTAGAGAATGAGCGGTAATATTCATCCAGTCCCATGCGCCAGTGTTGCTTGGCCAGCTTCCAGAAGCCAGGGAAGTTGACCGTCTCGATGGTCTCTTCCAGGTCGAAAGAGAGACGGGTATACCCTTCCCTTTTGAAAGCGAATACGGCATTGGGCCCGCACTCTACGCGGCCGTCTACCATCTTGGTGAAGTGCACGCCCAGGAAAGGAAAGTCAGGATTGGGCATGGGGTAGATCAGGCCGTTGACCATCTTGCGGGCTTCGGGCTTCAGTTCGTAGTACTCGCCGCGGAAAGGCACGATCTGCAGCTTTGTCGTGATGCCGGATGACTGTGCTACATGGTCGGAGTAGAGTCCGGCGCAGTTGATGAGATGTCCGGCGGTAAAGGTCTCATTTTTGGTTTGAACGGACAGGCTTTGCCTGCCGTGCTCGATATTGACGACCTCCTGTCTCAGCAGTACCCGGTTGCCCGCCGCTTCCAGCAGTTCTTTCAGCTTGATGCAAACACCGGGAAAGTCGACGATACCGGAGCAGGGTACGTGAATGGCTTCGATACCGGTAGCGTAGGGTTCGATCTCAGCCAGTTCTTCCGGCCCGATTTTTTTGATTCCTTCGATGCCGTTGGTCTGCCCGGTTTCGAAGATGGTCTGCAGGCGGGGACGTTCTTCCTCTTCGGTGGCGACGATCACCTTGCCGCATATTTCATGATCCACACCGTGTTCTTCACAAAAAGCGACCAGCTGGTGCCGTCCTTCAACGCAGTTTCTAGCCCGGTAGCTGTTGGGCTTGTAATAAATTCCGGAATGGATGACGCCTGAATTGTTGCCGGTCTGATGAGCGGCCACCCGGTCTTCTTTCTCCAGCACGGTAATGGAGGCGTCCGGAAAAGCCTGTGCCAATTTCCATGCGGTGGAGAGGCCGACGATACCGGCGCCTACGATGATAAAGTCACTGCTGCTCTTGCTCATTGGTGGCTGATGGTCATCCTTTATTTTTGAACGGCTGCTAAGTTAACAAAAAGGGAAGTTCCCATAAAATAAAAAGGCCGCGCCGCTAAACGCGGCACGGCCTGATTCTTATTGCTGGATAAGCACGGTTGAATTTAATTCAGGTTTTCGTTTTCCGGAATCGGGAAGGATTCCCATACGTTGTCGCCGGTGCGGTCCAGCGGCAGCTGGTCCAGCCGGTTGTACCGGCGCATGTCGATCCAACGGTGCCCTTCGAAGAAGAGTTCGTAGCGGCGCTGCCTCAGCATCTCATCGGTCAGGGAGGGTGCGTCGACCACCCCGCCGTAGTTGCCTACCCCGGCCGCATTGCGGATCACGTTGATATCGTTTTCCGCGGCGTTGAGGTCCTGCGGCGTGCCGTTGATGTTGGCTTCGGCGCGCAGCAACAGCAGCTCCGCATTGCGGATAATTGGAATGGGCGCCGTCTGATCTTTATAGACAAACAATCCATAGTCGCTGTTCAGACCATCGAGCGATGCGGAGATATCTCGCAATACCACCTTATCGTCGACTCGGTTGTCGCCCGCTTCAGCCTCGGCAATCCAGTCAGGGTGCGCTACCCAACTGTCGCCCGAACCGGCATTGGGATCCGCGAACAGGGGATTCAGCTGGTCGTTGGGCAGCACGCTGAAGACATGGTATACCCCTTGATCCAGCGGAGCGGTCGCGTCTATGAACGATTCGGAAAGTGCGTTGAGCACACCCGGCCAGTCCTCTTCATAAGCCGCCACTCGCGCGCGCAGGGCGCGGTTGAACTCACGGAAAGAAGCGGGATCGTTGAACCCGCTGAATCCGCCGGATAGGGTAAAGGCGAACTCCGCCCCGGCGTCATCTAAGTGTGCCGCAGCCTCGTCCAGCAGTCCGGTGATCAAGGCGAAGGATTCCGCCTTGCTTAGCACAGCTCCGGGCGTAAAGAGATCGGACTGATTTTGCTGGCGCAGGCCGTTCTCGTTGGTCAGCGTTAACGACATCAGGTATTGATGTGCCTTTACGGTTTTTGCAAAGCCGTACACCCCCTCTTTTTCGGCATCCGTGAGCACATTTTGATCGCTGACGGTGTTCGTGGATTCTATGAGGATATTGGCATTGCGGATCGTCGCATAGTTGGCTGCCCAGGGCCGGGTGATGTAAAAGGACCCGGCGTCGAGCTGGGCGTTTTCCTTGCCGAGCAGGTCGCCCGTGAAGCGGGGTTCCGCCGAGAGAAAACGGTACATCTCCCTGCCGATCATACTTACATCTACAAAGTAGATGCCCATGTCGGTGCGCATGCCCGATAGCGTTCCGGCCACGAGGGTGTTAACTTCCGAACGGGTCGGATTTTCTATGATCGTATCCAGTTCGGTGTTGTTCGGGTCCGGCCGGTCCTTAATGTCAAGTATATTACACCCCAGGACGAGAAGCAGCATGGTGCTAAACATCACCGTCTTCGATGCAATGGAATGGTTAAAATATTTCATAATAGAGACTCCTCTTGTTTAAAAATCAACTTTGAAATGGAAGTAATACTGTTTTGAAGCCGGATAGGGAAGCACTTCAATGCCTCGGCCGATAGGCTGGTTTCCGAAGTTGGAAACCTCGGGATCATAGCTCCTGTAGGGAGATATGGTGAAGAGGTTATTGGCGGAAACCCCTATGCGTATGGATCTCAGACTGCTGCTTAGGCCCGTTAAAACATCTGTCGGGACATTATAGTAGAGTCCGATTTCGCGCATTCGGAGGTAGGAAGCGTCCTGTACAAAGTGGTCGGAACTTACACCCAACAGGCTCAGACGCTTGATGGCGTTGGTTTCGTTACCCGTAAGGCCCGCGGCTTCCAAGCGGAAATCTGCTACTTCAAGGTCGGTGTCCTCATAGTCGTTGGTGGTACCGTTCAGGTCGTACAACAACTCCGTGAGGTTAATATTGTCACCGCCTTTTTTCCAGTGCAACAAGAAGGAAAGGTCAAAATCTTTAAAGATTCTGAACTGGTTGGAGAAGGATACCTGGAAATCCGGTTCGGCATCGCCCAGCTTTTTGGAAATGATGGATACCGATCCGTCGGCAGGATCCTGCACGACATCTCCGTTTTCATCCCTGTATACCAGGTTGCCGCTTCCATCCAATTCAGGATCAATACCCACGATTTGTGTGGCCGACTGCCCTTCTGCAATCCGGAATACTCCCAGGGAGGTACCGAATCCGGCTACGTCAAATGCAGATATCTCATCCGGAAGGTCGATAATTTTAGAAGTGTTTTTCCAGAAATTGATGGTCGAGTTCCAACGCAGGTCGCTGGTATTAACCGGCAGGAGGTTCAGGCTGATTTCCACCCCGCGATTCCGCATTTCACCTGCATTAAAACTCTCGGCCGTAAAGCCGGTGGAGGGTTCCAGCTCTCTGTTCAGCAGCATATCTTCAATGTTCTTTTGATATACCGTCAGTTGAACGGAAGCTAACCCGCTGGCCAAACTGGCATCAATTCCGGCTTCTATCTCTTTTTGGCGCTCGGGCTTCAGATTTTCGACACCCCGGGTGTTGTTAATCAAGATACCACCGAGACCGTCGATGTTGGATATTCCCAGCGAAGTGAACTTGGCGCCGAAAGTGGAGAGGTTGCCGGTTTCTCCGTAAGCGGCTCTCAGTTTAAAATTGCTCAAGGTTTCCGAGCTCCAAAAGTCTTCGTTGGTGATATTCCATGCAAAAGAGGCCTTGGGATAGAGGTAGAACTTGCTGACATTGCCGTTGCGGTCGGATTTATCGCCGCGTAAACCGGCCGTAATAATGTAGGTATCATCAATATTCACCTCTTCCTGAACAAAGAAACCTCGGTCGCGCTGGAATATCTTGGTCTGATCAATATTGATCTCAGCGATCTGATCTACATTGGTCTGTGTTCCAAGTACACCATTACCAACATTAAGAATACGGTTCTGGTCGTTATTGAATGAGGTATAACCGGCCTGTGAAGTCAGGGTCATTTCATCATTCGGTGTGAAGGTATGTACCAGAATGGCGTTGGTGTTGGTGTTCAGGTTTTCCGTAGCCGTTTCAATAATTGTTCCCGGCGAACCGCTGGCCTGTTCAAATTGAAGGGCACTGGGAAAGATTAACTTGTTGTTCTGGCTGAAGAAATCAACACCGCCTGTAAAGTTAAAGGTCAACAGGCTGTTGGTGTTTTGTAAAATGTTATACGTCACCTTTACGGATGTCGTAACTCGGTCTACATCCTCCGTGTTGGAAAAAAGATCCCGTGTTTGTAACTGGTTAGCCGCGTTGAACGGATGGTTGGGGTAATTCCCGTTGGCATCCGGCCGCAGGTCAATAAAGTTCGGCGTAGCCGTCATCGACACCCCAAAAGTAGTACCGGTGTTATCGTTATTGGTCAGCCCCCGATTCGATTGAGAGTGAACATAATTGCTAGATACCGCCAACTTCAGTTTGGGATTGAAACGGTGATCGATATTGGCACGAATCGATTGCCTCTGATAGCCGGTCGTTTTGATGATGCCTTCGTCATCCTGAAGCGTGCCGGATATATAGAAGGAGGTGGCGTCATTGCCAAAACTGCTGCTAAGGGTGGTCTTGGAAAGCAGGCCTTCCTGACCGTATAGCAGCTCTTCATAGTCCAGGAAACGGTTTTCCGCAGCGGCTTCATCATAAAAATCTACCGCAGGAGACTCAGTGGCGTCACCATAGGTATCAATGACATCTTGCCTGCTGAATTGGCGGGACCCCAGTTTTTTGGAGATGGTGGTAAATCCGATGGACTGCGAAGCGCTGAACTCGGCCTGTCCTCCCGAACCCCGCTTGGTATTAATGATGACCACTCCGCCTGAAGCGCGCTGACCGTAGATGGCAGCTGCCGAAGCACCCTTGAGTACTTCGATACTTTCAATCTCATTAGGGTTCAAATCGGCAATACGGTTCACGGGGTTGTCCTGGTTGGAGGAGCTGCCGCCGGCCGCCGCCCGCGTCACCGCGTTGGAGCCGTTGGGGATGGCATCGTTGTTGTAGTAGACCCCGTCCACGATGTACAGCGGCTGGGAGGAACCGTTGATGGTGGTGACCCCGCGCATGCGCATTGAGATACCGCCGCCTGGCGCGCCCGAGTTGGCACTTATATTTGCTCCGGGAATCTTACCGTATAGGTTGGAGCTCAATGTTTGTGCCTCGGAACCGCCAACCAGCTCATCGGAAGATACCGAGGAAACGGAGTTTGCCAGGTTGGAACGTTTTACGGTCGTTGCCAGTCCGGATACAACCACTTGGCCCAGTTCGGCCACATCCTGCTCAAGCCGGATCGTCAGGTCACTGGTTGTCGAGTTGACTTCGATGGTTTGAGACTGATATCCTACATAGGAGAAGGTCAGTCGGGCACTTTGCGCATTGATTGTAATGCTAAAGTTACCATCCGAATTAGTTACTACTCCGGAACCGGTGGCCTGGTTTTGAATGGTTACACCAACCAACGGATCGCCGGTTGCGTCGTCTATCACCGTACCGCTGACGGTAAACTGGGCATGTGCCGCATGCGACATTGCCAACATACCGAAAAGCAGTACTGAAGAAAGTATGTATCTGATTTTAGTTGACATAAGCGTTGTCCTTTAATATTGAATGGGTTAAGTGTTTTTAATATATAACAAATACTGTAAAAGTAAATCGCAGTAAATAAAGGAGAAAAGCTGTAACTTCTGGTCTTCCTTAGGGTTGCGAGGTGCGAAAATTTGTAAAAGTAAGACCGGCGGCCAACAATTCGTCTTAGAATTCGATCAACAGCGGTTCTCCAAAAAAAATCTGCCGATGAAATGGTTCACAGCAGAATAATGGTTATACTCAATCGGTGTTTAAAAACCGACAAGAACAGCATTATCAAACCAACAGACAGCTTTAATTCTATGTACAGATTCAAAAGTATAATTTTGCCCCTCGTTCTGGCATTTTCCTTACTGTCATGCGGCAGTTCAGAGAAAAAAGCGGAACCTTCTTCCGATGCCGAATATGTAGAGCAGGCCAGTTTTACCGACTTGCAGGGTGAGCCGGTTGAAATTTCCGACTTTAAGGGAAAAGTGGTCATGATCGATTTCTGGGAAACCTGGTGCAAGCCGTGTCTGGCCAGTTTTCCGACCCTGCAGGACCTGATGGAAGAGTACCCTGATGACTTCATCGTGTTGGCCGTCACTCCGGGCTTCACCGATGAGAGAGAGGATGCCGTCAGTTTCAAGTCAAAGCACGATTACGATTTTACCTATCTTATCGACAGTAACAAATTGCACCAGAAGCTGGGCGTGCAAGGCATTCCGTTCAAAGTGTTTGTGGATGCCGAAGGTAACTTCATCAAAGCCCAGATGGGAAGCTATGGTCCCGATGAGGATTATAAAAAGACCAAGGAGTTGATTTTGGAGCACAGGCAGTCCTGAGAAGGAATGAAAAAGGGTGTTTGCCGGTTGAGGTACACCCATTAAA
>CAYWDK010000066.1:0-10334 GCA_964457025.1 uncultured Balneolaceae bacterium
GCAGGCGATGCGCGGCGTTAAAATGTGCTTTCCGGCTTACAAAAACCACGGTTCTCCAGGTTAAATTTTGAATTCAGAGCACGTTAACGAAATGTTGTGCAAAAGGGTTCCTGAGGCAAGCCAACCTTAAAAAAACCTCAGAACTTTTAAATTAAGGCTTTTCCATAAATTATTCACTTCCCAGCGCCCTATAAAAAAGAAGGCCCCGGTCCCCGCAGCCTCCCTTGTAATCAGCACACCTCACACTTGGTATATGAGACGTTTCAATAAAATGTTATCAGCTGTCGTTTCTTTCCATCGATATTGGTGGCGTCGCCCTGAGCCGTACCGGCAATGACAACATTGGCTCCTATTACCGTTTCGCCCGTCTTGGCGTCAACAATCTTTCCTGCAATTTTACCTTTGTCGGATTTGCCGGAGATCGTCGTTTGTGCGTATCCGGATTGCGAGACTAACAAAAAGCCCGCAACCAGGACTATCAGAAATTTGCTGAGTGTTTGGCATGCTTGTGTTTTCACGATAAGTGTGCTGATTTAGATTGCTGTTTCCTTTACGTGACATGCAAAGGATAGCACACTTATTTTGCGCAGGTATTACTCCACAGTTACGGTTCTGTTATTCTACTTTAAAGCTAATGTTAAGAAGGGCTGTTGTAAGCGTCAGAACCTACTTGCCGGTTTCTTCGGGAGACTCTTCTTTTTTCTTGCTGTTCGACTTCCCCGCGGAGTTCTTTTTCTTATCAGCAGCTTCGGATTTTGTCGGTTTTTTCTCCCCGTCTGAAGACGCTTTCTTTGAATTCCCATTGACCCCTCTTGACGACTGCTTGGTGTCAAAAATACCTTCGGGATACTTGCCCTCCGGATGATCACCCAGCAGGTCACGCAGGTCATTGTGATTCAATACTTCCTTGTCTAATAGCGTCTGTGCCATCTTTTCGAGCTGGTCTCTGTGCTCGGTAAGGAGTTTCTTGGTCCGCTCGTAGTTGTGCGATATGATATTGGCTACCGCATCGTCTATCCGCTCCGAAGTACGTTCGGAATATTTTTTATTGAAACCGTAGCTGTTCTCCGGATTCTGGGAATCTTTCAGGGAAATATAGCCTAGTTCATCGCTCATCCCGTATTCGGCAACCATGGCGAAAGCGAGGTTGGTAATACGCTCCAGATCATTTTGGGCACCGGTAGAAATTTTTCCGAAAATAAGCTCTTCGGCGATGCGTCCGCCCAACAGGGCACAAATTTTGTCGTTGAGCTCTTCCGTAGTCATGAGGAAGCGGTCTTCAAGCGGAGTCTGCAGCGTATAACCCAGCGCCGCAAGTCCGCGTGGCACGATACTCACCTTAAGTACCGGATCGGTGTGCTTCAGGTACCATCCTACAATAGCGTGGCCCGCCTCGTGGTAGGCAACGATCTTCCGCTCCTGGGGACTGATAAGCTTGTTCTTTTTCTCCAGCCCGGCAATAACCCTCTCGATAGAGTCCTGGAAATCTTCCATCTCCACGGCCTCCTTGCCGCGTCGTGCCGCCATCAGGGCGGCCTCGTTGCAGAGGTTGGCCAATTCGGCGCCGGCAAAACCGGGCGTCTGCGAAGCCAGCAATTTCAGGTCGATATCGTCAGACAGCTTCAGGTTACGGCTGTGTACCTCCAGCACGCGTACTCTGCCGTTGAGGTCCGGCTTGTCGATTAGAATCTGCCGGTCAAAACGGCCGGGACGAAGCAGGGCCGAGTCCAATACATCCGGCCTGTTTGTGGCGGCCATAATGATGACACCTTTGTCGGTATTAAAGCCGTCCATCTCACTGAGGAGCTGGTTCAGGGTGTTTTCCCGCTCGTCGTTGGAGCCCATCATCATACCGCGGCCACGGCTGCGGCCGATGGCGTCAATCTCGTCAATAAAGATGATACAGGGCGCTTTCTCTTTGGCCTGCTTGAACAGGTCACGTACACGGGCCGCACCCACACCTACGAACATTTCCACAAAGTCGGAACCGCTCAGGCTAAAGAAGGGTACGTCGGCTTCGCCTGCCGTAGCCTTGGCAAGCAGTGTCTTACCGGTACCCGGAGGGCCGACCAGCAACACTCCTTTGGGCAGCGTACCGCCCAGCTTGGTAAATTTCTTGGGGTTTCTCAGAAACTCTACAACCTCTTCCACTTCGGCCTTGGCCTCTTCAAGCCCGGCTACATCTTTAAAGGATACTTTATTCTCTTTCTGCTTGTCGTACAGCGAAGCCTTGTTCTTGCCAATATTCAATACCTGCTGGCCGGGATTCATGCGGCGGAAAATAAAAATCCAGAATGCAATGGCGAGGCCGATGGGAATGAGCCAGATCAGGATACCGCTGAACCAGTCTTCGTCAATGCGTACGTCGTATTCCACACTGTTGGCATCCAGTACGGGTCGTATATCGTCGCCCTCAAGCATCGTAGTGCTGAAGGTAGCGGGCGCATTGCTGCCGCTAGAGAGCTGCCACTGGCTCTCACTGCCCGGAGGCTGCGCTATACCCTCTTGAATCGCCTTCTGAGTATACTCCCCGGTTATCTGTGTTCCGTTCTTAATCGTAATCTGATCGATATAGCCCTTCTCTACATACTCAAGAAAGGTGCTGTACTTGATCCGGCTGCCCGAATCAGGGTTCATAAACCAGACCTGAATGCCCAGGAGACCCAATAATAGAACGATATAAATCCAGATTGGAAACTTGGGGCTTTTTCCGTCTCCCTTCATCTGGTTGCCGGGATCGGAGCCTTTTTTATTTTGTGAATTCCTTTGATTTGCCATCTAACAAATGTGAAATATTTTGTGCTTAACTACAGAATATAAGGTAAATATTGTTACGCTGCGTTGCCGTTTAATGAATATCAGATTATTTCGGAACAGCCTACGGAAATAAGGTGTGCAGGTTTAGCAAATAACGAAAACCGTAAGTAGATATTGAATACTCTTATTCTTCCTTATCAAAACGTACGAGGTCTCCCTCTGCCGTCTGCATGCCGATACCTTCTTCTTCGGCTGTAATTTTACCGATAACAGCGAAATCTTCGAAAGCATTCGCCAGTTCTTCAACCTGGTCTTCCGGTAATGTAAATACCATCTCAAGGTCCTCTCCCCCGTAAAGCGCATATTTGTCGACGTCTTCGTTCATCTCGTCGGCAACCTGCCGGGTCTCCAGTGCTATGGGAAGGGCCGCCTGGTAGATAAAAGCACCTTTCCCGGATGCTTCCGCCAGCTGGGTCAGCTCGCTTACCAGGCCCTGGGTAACGTCAATCATGGAAGATGGCTTCAGGGATTGCTCCTCCAGTAAATCAATAAAATCCTTTCGTGCCTTCGGCACCAGTTGCCGGCCTACCACATATTCGTAATCATCCAGGTCGGGCTGGAAGTTGGCCGCCCCGCCCTGCTCTTCCCAGAATTTCTTTTCTCTCATCAGGATACGCAGTCCCGCGATAGCACCGCCCAGATCGCCCGTCACACAGATGGCGTCATCTTCGCGGGCACCGGAGCGGTAGACAAGCTGCTCTTCCGAGACCGTCCCCTGTGCGGTGATACTGATCGAAAGGATCTGGTGTGATGCGGTCAGGTCTCCTCCCACCACCTGGAAGCCGTGTTCCGTACCACAGGCGTGAATGCCCCGGTAGATCTCCTTCACCATATCGACCGAGAGCTTATTGGGAAGCGCCATATTGACCAGCAGCGTAGCCGGGCGGCCGTTCATGGCATAAATGTCACTGACTGCCGCCGAAGCCACCTTATAACCCAGATGATTGAGCGGCATATAGGTCAAATCGAAGTCGACCCCTTCCATAAAGGTCTCGGAGCTGAGCAGCATACGTTTGCCTTCGCCGCCTTTAATAACGGCGGCATCATCTCCCACTCCTTTTTCAACCTCATCCAGGTCTATGGTTGAGGTTTCCATCAGTTCTTTAATCAGCGCCGAGCGCCCGATTGACTCAATGGTTCTAAACGACTGGTCATCCATAATCAAATCCTAAAAATGAAAAAAGGCAGGTACACGCGGTGTACTTGCCTTTTTTTCGAAATTGTAAACCGTGAGCTAGTTAGCCGGATTACCTTCCGGTTTGGTTGAGTAGTTGATACGCAATGTACCTGCCTCTCTGAGCTCCTCCTGTACGTCGGTGACAATACCGGTCTCGGTCTGTTCATCCACGCGCAGGGAAACAATCAGTTTGGGCTGTTCCTGAAGTTTGTCGTACATCAGTTTCCTGATGGCACCGACATCTTCAATGAGCGCATCGTCAACCTGAATTTTGGTCTGCCCTACCCTGTTACCGGCCAATTTTTCAGGACCGATGTAGATATAGGAAACAAGACGCTTCTGCTCGATTTTCTCTATGTTTTCTGCCTGGGTAAAGGTAACGCGCACCTGCAAGGTAACTTCGCGCAGTACCGTTGTCACCATAAAGAAGATGAGCAACATAAAGACGATGTCGGGCATCGCTGATGTCGGCACTTCCTGTTTGGTGTTGGCAGATTTCTTCTGAAAATGTCCCATATGTACGTTTATCCTTGGTCGGGCTCTGCGATTGAAATTTTCTTGGGATAGAGATTCTTAATCTCCTCTGCGGCTGCGCTCTCATCATCCAGCTGGTCGTAATTCCGGCCGAATCGGGCTTGTGCAGCCTGGTTTCTAAGCTCGGCATAAGCTCCCATTACCTCATCCAACATATCGATATAGATGTTGTAGGGGGTTTGCCGGTCGGTCTTGATGGAGACGATGGCCTTGTCGGGCGATACCGACAGGTTGGGATCCTGTCCATTATTGTCAACGAACTCCTTAACCTTCCGCTTAACATCCTCGATAGCGGTAGGTGTTTCATCCATCAACACAAGACCTTCAGCGTTAACCAGTATCTTGAGCATATTCCGCTCTTTAACGGGAGGCGGCTCGACATTCTCCTCGGGTTTCGGCGGAAGTACCATACCGATTCCCGTGTCTACGTCAATGGTGGTTACAAGCAAGAAGAAGATCAGAAGCAAAAAGGCGATATCCGCCAGGGATGATCCCGGAACTTCTGCATCATCTCGCTTTGTCTTTTTGATAAGCATGTGACTGGGACCTAAAGATTAAAGGTGCTTCGAAAACCGGTGAGTACGATCAGCAATGCCATGGCTGCCATCATAAAGAGCATGGTGGCGATGCCGGCATCGTTGGCCGAACCGGAAATAGCATACGCAATGCCGAATACGGCAAAGGGTATCACAAAGGTAACGACCTTCTTGAGATCTTGTTTTCCATTTTTCAGGCTTCGAACACCGGAAACTCCAATGGCGATAACTCCGATAATCACAAGTCCTGCTGCAATTCCAATTCCTATAACACTATACATAATTCTCCAAATTTAAATTGGCGGTTATACTGCGACGAATTACTGTGCAGAACTGTGAGACTGAACATTGCCCGGATTTCCGCCTTCTTTCATCTCGATGATCGAGTCGATCAGCATGATAGAAGACTCTTCCATTTCGGCAATCAATCGGTCGATTTTGGAAACACAGTAGTTATAGCCTACCTGGAGAATAATACCGGCAAGCAGACCTGCTGCCGTGGTAAGTAGTGCAACTTTAATACCGCTGGCTACCAGGGTGGGTGAAATGTCACCTGCCTGCTGAATAGCATCGAAAGCCTCGATCATACCTACTACCGTACCGAGAAATCCGAGCAGCGGAGCAATGGCAATAAACAGTGAAAGCCAGACCAGGCCTCGTTCCAGAAAACTCATCTCAATAGAACCGTAAGCAGAAATAGCCTTTTCTGCAGCTTCAACACCTTCATCAACACGCATCAGGCCGGCTTGAAAAACGGAAGCGACCGGGCCGCGGGTTTCGGCGCAAAGCTCCTGGGCTGCAGGTACTCCTCCTTCTTGGAGAGCTTCTTGTACATCGACGATAAATTTGCGGGTGTCGATGTCAGCCAGATTGAGGGTAATAATTCGTTCAAGGAAAATTGCCAGACCCAGTATAAGAGCGATAAGTACCGGCCACATCCAGCCACCACCCTCATTGAACTTTTCAACTATTACATTAAAAAAGCCTTGATCAGCTCCAGCTTGAAGAAGAAAGAGAGCTATTGACGACATCATACGATTACTCCGATTATATTATTTTTTGATTTAATATTTGGGCTTACAAAGATGCAAAATGATAGATCATTTTGACTTAAATGTCAAAAGAACAGGATGAGTAATTTTAAATTAATTAGTACTTAATAACCTTTAACACTTAGTTAACTCAAGTAGCCCTAAAGCACACTTTAATTAAGTCCGCTTGCCGCCGCCGGAGGGCGAAGGTTGTTAAATCTGTTTAAACCCGAGTCCAAAAAGTTCCGGAACTCCTCTTTATCCGCATATCCTACCAGCTGGTCCATTATCTTTCCCGACTGTGGATCGACAATTACATAAGTCGGAAGAGCCACCGTACCGGTTAACTCAAACTGAAATTTCTGGTTGGCAGGGCCATCGGTACCGTCATCGGTATAGAGGCGCACAAGCTCCATCTTTCCAAAGCGTTCCTGTATGGGCTCGAGGGGAAATACATTGGTCTCCATGGCGCGGCAGTTGGTACAGGTGTATCCGGTAAAGTCTATAAAAACCGGCATGCCGCTCTCTTTGGCGGTCTCTACAGAGGCCTGATAATTATCCGACCAGCCCTCTTCCATCTCACTGCCGGCTCCGCCCCCTCCTCTTTGGGAGATGGAGTAGACCACACTGACATCCGTAGCCTGCTTGGGCGGCAGCCAGGCGTCCCAGATGCCCAGGCTCGCTCCTAGAAGTCCGGGAATCAAATAAAAACTGAATAGCAAAAAAGGTATCGATAAAAGCAACCGTCCGGTACCGATCTGTTCGGCTTTGGTCTCGTGCTTCACCGAGTAAACCCCGAGCACATAGAGTCCGGCCAGCAAAAAGATGGCGATCCAGGCCGCGATGGTGAGCGGACGGGAAACAAGCCCCCACTCCCAAACCAGGTCGGCATTGGAGAGGAATTTAAAGGCGGCGGCCAGTTCGATAAAGCCGAGCAGTACTTTAACGATGTTCATCCATGACCCGCTCTTCGGTAGCGACTCCAGCCAGCGCGGGAAAAGGGCGAACAGCACGAAGGGGCTGGCAAAGGCCGCCGAAAAGCCGACCATACCGATAATAGGATAAAACCATTCACCGCCGGTAGTCGCCGCCAGAACTGCTCCTACAAATGGAGCCGTACATGAAAATGAGACGGCGCTGATGGTCAATGCCATAAATAGCACGCCGGCCACACCGCTACTTTCATCGCTCTTGCGGTTGAGCCAGTTGGTAAGCTGGTAGGGCAGCCTGAGCTCGAAAGCACCAAGCAGGCTCAGGGCAAATACCACCAGCACCAGGGCAATCATCAGATTCACCCACGGATTGGCGGCAAACTGGTTGGCACCCGAGGCCCCGATAATCAGGGCCAGAAGCGCACCGAGTATCGTAAACGTAAGGACGATAGCCAGGCCAAAACCGAGCGCCTGTCCGACAGCCTTCCTCCCCTTCCCTTCATTCTGCTTGGAAAAGAAGGAGACTGTCAGGGGAATCATAGGAAATACGCAGGGGGTGAGCAGGGCCGCGAAGCCGGCGGTAAGCGCCAGCCACAGGAAAGAGAAAATACCGTCTCCGCCCAGGCCACTCTGGGTAATTTCGCCACTGTCGGACTGACTACCCTCCCCTTCGCCGGAATCGGCCCCTTGGCTTTGGGTAGGCTGCGTTAAAGCTTCAGGCGGGGAATCCGAAACTCCCGACACCGTTATGGCTTTGGTAATGGATTTCGTTTTGGGCGGGAGACACGACTTGTCATCGCACACCTGGTAAAACACCTCCAGGTCGATCATGGTGCCGCCTGACATATCGGTATTGAAACCGGCCGGTATGGTAAAGGTAGCCTCCGAAGTGTGCCAGCCCAGATCCGTTTCAAAATTGGGGTCAAACTCAATGGCCGCTTCCGACTCTTCGATATCGCCGACAATCTGAAGGCCCGGATTGGCCGATGAGAACTGGGTAGGATACGGCCCGGCATCGGGATCGTTGTGGATGGAGTAGAGATGCCATTTGCCTTCGATGGTCGCTTTTACGGTTATATCAAAAGCTTCGCCGGCTTTGACCTCCTCCGGAGCGGAAATCACTTCAAAAGAGACCGGATCAAGCATCTGGGCCTGAACAAAAAATGGGGATAGCGTCAATATGGCGATCCCCATCACATATGTAATAAAACGTTTCATCAAAAAAACAGTTAGGGTTATGCGTCGGTACAGACGCTTATTCTTTTACTACCCAAACCTTGATTTGTGGCTTAAGCTCACCAAGCAGATTTACGGTAGCCGTATATTCACCTAACGTTTTGATGTCCTGGTCAAGTTCGATCTTACGGCGATCAATCTCGATATCGCGCTCCTGCAGGGCATTGGCTACATCTTGATTGGTAACCGAACCGTGGATCTTCTCATCCTCTCCCACCGTAACAGGAATGGTGACGGAGGTAGTCTCCAGGCGATCGGCCAGTTCTTTGGCGGCTTCGACGGTAAGTTCGGCGCGTCGTTCGGCTTTCTCCTTAATCATCTCAAGCTGTTTGATGGCGCCATCGGAAGCGATAATCGCCTTACCCTGAGGGATCAGGTAGTTGCGGCCGTAACCGGGCTTTACATCTACGATGTCGCCGGACTCGCCGAGTTTCTCGACATCTTCTTTCAGGATTAATTTCATGTACTTAGGCATGGAACAAATACTTTCTTTTTATCGGAGATTTTCTGCTACATAAGGAACCATTCCCAGGAATCGGGCGCGCTTGATGGCACGCGAAAGCTGGCGCTGGTATTTGGCACTGGTACCGGTAACGCGGCGGGGCAGGATTTTGCCCTGGTCGTTCATGAAGCGTTGCAGTACTTCGGTGTCTTTGTAATCGATATACTCAAGCCCGGCTTTGGTAAATTTGCATTCCCGGGTGCGAATATGTCCTTTCTTAGGATGTGACGGATTCTTAATCATAATTCAAAAACTTATATAATTTCGATATTCTGTTATTCTTCGTCTTCCGACTCTTCGTAGGCGAAGATATTGGGGACGGCATTTTTCTTCTGGAGTTCGCGGTGACGCAGCATCTTGGCATCGTACTTCAGCGTCAGATACCGCATGATATTATCGTCGATGCGAAGCGCACGCTCCAGTTTGTCAATCAGGGTGCCGGGAGCATGGAAGTAAGCGTTTACATAGAAGCCGCTGGTCTTTCCATCCATCTCGTATTCAAACTTGCGGATTCCCCATTCGTCAACTTCATCAATATCACCGTCGTTGTCTTCGATCAAGCCGGTGTACTTTTTGATGATCTCCTGGTATTGGTCATCCTCCAGGACGGGGTTTATGATATAGGTTAGCTCGTAATAATTTTTACTCATCGGATATGTTTCCTTTGGTTGTTTTCGGTTGAAAACAGCCGTCCCGACGGTCGTCGGGACAGCAGGTTTACTGAATCAGTAGAATTCAGGCACGCAAAAATAGCCTTTTTTCAGTGGAATTCCAATACGTTCGGAGGCAATATTTTCACTAGGGAGTAAAGATCCCCGCAGCCCATCCGCCGGTACCCGAGTAGAAAGAAGAGAGCAGCTCGGTAAGCGGTCCGGGTGCAATCCCGAAGTAAAGCGTAAGGATGGTAAGCACGATCAGGCTTCCCCTGAAGAGCCATCCGGCCTGTGCCATCGGAATGTCCTTATGCGGTTCGCGCATATACATATAGACCATGGGACGCAGATAGTAGTACATGCTTGCCGCACTGGCCAGCACGCCGATCACCGCCAACGGGACCATCCCGGCATTGACAGCCGCGGCAAATACCTGGTACTTGCCGATGAAGCCGACGAAAGGCGGAATTCCTGCCAGGGAGAAAAGGAAGATGGAAAGCATCACGCCCATGGCGGGACGCTTGAAGCCAAGGCCGGCGTAGTTGTTCACATCGGTAAAATCGAGTCCCTGCTGTCGCTCGTAGTATGCAACCACCCCAAAGGCGCCCACATTCATAATGGTGTATGCCAGCAGGTAGTAGAGAACAGCGCTGTAGCCTTCGGGCGTACCGGCCGCAAGCCCAACCAGCAGATAGCCGGCATGGGCAATACTGGAGTACGCCAGCATGCGCTTCACATTATCCTGAACCAGGGCGATGATGTTGCCCAAAATCATGGTAATGATGGAGATAATCCTGATTACCTCTCCCCACTCGGCGGCATCCGCCGGCAGCATGCGCGAAAGGATCAGTATAAAAGCGATGAAAGTAGCCGACTTGGAGGCTGTAGCCATATAAGCGGTCAGCGTTGTGGGCGT
>CAYWDK010000067.1:0-8977 GCA_964457025.1 uncultured Balneolaceae bacterium
GCGATAACCCCTTCTTCCATGGTATCGCTAAGCTTCGGCATTTCAACTTTTATAGCCATGTGTTCAGACTCTTCGTTAAGTTTATATCGTTAAAACTGATTACTTCCTGTAGGTTACCGTATTTACAGCATCAATAACCTGTTCGGGACTCGGGAACCATTCGTCAAAAAGATTCTTTGCAAAGGGAGCACTGGTGTCGGGAAGCGTTACACGCTGAACCGGGGCATCCAGGTAGTCGAATGCTTCTCTTTGGATCAAATACCCTACCTCGGCAGCCAGTCCGCCGAACGGATGCGCCTCATCGACGATCACACAACGGTTGGTTTTGTGGATGGACTTCACAATGGTCTCCATGTCAAGCGGCTTGACGGTACGGGGATCGATGATCTCCATTTCCACTCCCTCTTTCGCAAGTTTCCCGGCAGCCTGTTTGGCGACATGGTACATCTTGCCGTGAGCCACAACTGTTACATCCGAACCTTCGCGTTTCACTTTGGCCCGGCCGATCGGTATGGTGAAATCATCCTGGTCGGTTACCTCACCCTTCAGGCCGTACATCTGCTCCGACTCCATGAAAAGTACGGGATTGTCATCCCGAATAGCCGATTTGAGCAAACCCTTGGCATCTTCGGGTTCGGAAGGATAAATCACCTTGAGGCCGGGGAAATGGGCATACATCGAGTCGTAGGAAACGGAGTGGGTGGCACTCAGCTGTCCCGCCGAAGCGTTGGGCCCGCGAAATACGATGGGAATCTCAATCTGTCCGCCGGTCATATAGCGTATCTTTGAGGCGTGATTGATAATCTGGTCGGCGGCCAATACGGCAAAGTTAAAGGTCATAAACTCAATAATGGGTCGCAGGCCGTTCATGGCAGCTCCCACCCCTATGCCGGCAAAACCCAGCTCGGAGATAGGAGTATCGATCATACGCTTACCCCCGTATTTGTCGAGCAGGCCTTCGGTTACTTTATAGGCACCGTCGTATTCGGCGACCTCTTCACCCATTACGAAAATATCTTCATCACGCTCCATCTCTTCGTCGATGGCGGCGCGGATTGCTTCTCTGAATTGTAATTCAGCCATGTTATCAGTCAGCTTTTAAGCTTGTTGTTAGTTTCTTGCTATTAGGTGTGGAAGGGGTAATCGTCCTCTACAAATACATCCTTGTAAAGATCGTCCGCTTCAGGGAATTCGCTCTCTTCGGCGAAGTCGATAGCTTCCATTACCTCATCTTCTACTTTCTGTTCAATCTTTTCAATCTTTTCGTCGTCAGCCAGATCGTTGTCCTGGAGATAGGTCTTTAACCGTTCGACCGGATCCAGCTTCTGGTATTCATCCAGCTCTTCTTTGGTCCGGTACTTCATGGGATCAGACATCGAGTGCCCGCGGTAGCGATAGGTCCGTATCTCAATAAACCACGGGTGGCTGTTTTTACGAACATCGTCGGCAATCTCTTTCATCTTCTCATAAACCGTAAAGACATCCATTCCGTTGATAACGGCACTCTTCATGCCGTAGGCATCTGCCCGCTCGTGGATCTCACCAACCGAGTGACGGTGTACAGCCGTACCCATAGCATAGCCGTTGTTTTCAACGGCATAGATGCAGGGAAGCTCCCAGAGCTGGCTCATATTGAACGTCTCGTGCAGGGCACCCTGGTGAACGGCCCCGTCTCCTAGGAAGCAGGCGGTAATCCGGCCGTTTTGCTTGTACTTGTTGGCAAATGCAATGCCACCTGCCAGTGGAATATGTCCTCCAACAATACCGTAACCGCCCCAGAAATGTTCCTTAACATTGGCAAAGTGCATCGAACCGCCTTTGCCGCGGGAACAGCCGGTTACCTTGCCATAAAGTTCGGCCATGCCTTCCTTGGCAGAAACTCCTCGAACCAGCCCCCATCCGTGGTCGCGGTAGGCCGTAATAATATCGTCATCATCATTCAGTGCATAGGCCGTTCCGGTTGAGATCGCCTCCTGTCCCATATAAAGGTGTAGGAAGCCGCCGAACTTGCCCTTCTGGTACATCTGCATAGCCCGCTCCTCAAAGCGGCGCTGCAGGTACATCTGTTCGAACATGTCGACTACATCCTTATCCGACAGCTTAAGGTCTTTGTGGGATTTGTCGGTAGGATCAGGCAGTTCCGTACTGCGGACAACCTGGCCGTTGGTTCTGATACCCGTACCGGAGGGCGTAAACGTAATTTCTTTATCTTTCTGTTTTTTCTTTGCCATAATATCTGACCGCGACAGATTGTGCCGCCTCTACTATTTGAATTGCAATTATCTAGCGTATAAGAGACTGAAAATATACCTAAAATTATTAAAGATTACAGCCTGCAGTTCGGTGATGCCTTTCTCAGGATTCATTTAGTTGTTTGGATATAATTTTCGCGGATTGGCCGAGAACCTTATCCAGTTCTTCCGGCTTCCTTCCGCCGGCCGTAGCCAGATCGGGCTGTCCTCCGCCACCGCCGCCAAGCATCTTTCCGAGTTCGCCGACCAGTGAACCGGCTTTCAGCCCTTTCTCTTTTATAAGGTCTTCAGTAACGGCAGCCGCAACGTATACTTTGCCTTCTTCCTTATCCCTTGAACCGAGTATGGTAACCGTCCCTTTCTTGCTCTTGTCCAGCGCTTCGTAGCCAAGCTGCTTGAGCAGGTCCATATCCGCGCCGGGAATCTCGCCCGACACCAGTTTTATGCCGTTCTCCAGCTCGGTAGCATTCTCAATGAACTGATCCAATTTGCCGGAACTCTGCTGGTGCCTGAGGCGCTCGACCTCTTTCTCCAGCTCCTTGCGTTCCTCAATCAGCTTGTGGATATCCCTGGCGAGGTCTTCACTCTGTCCCAGTTCGGTACGTACCCGGTCGATGAGTTCCTTTTCACTCCGGAGATACTCATCTGCATGCAGTCCTGTCACCGCTTCTATTCGCCTGATGCCGGCAGCAGCTGACGACTCGCCCGTGAAACGGAAATAACCGATTTCACCGGTAGCATCCACGTGGGTACCGCCGCAAAGCTCTACGGAATAGTCGGGATCAAAGGTAATGACCCGGACAGTATCACCGTACTTTTCACCGAACAGCATCATGGCGCCTCGCTCTTTGGCTTCTTCAATGGGCACGTTGCGTTCTTCGGTTTTGGGGATATTCTGCTGGATTTTTTCGTTGACAATGCGCTCTATTGTCCGGAGCTCATCGTAAGACACACCTTCAAAGTGTGAGAAGTCGAAACGGAGGTGTTTTTCATCAACCAAAGAACCCTTCTGTGCCACATGGTCTCCGAGTGTCTTTCGAAGCGCAGCATGCACCAGGTGGGTGGCGGTGTGATGTTTTTTAATCTCCTGCCGCCGCTCCATATCTACAATAGCTTCCCAGTCGCCTTCGGGATTCTCAGGCAGGCGGTCTACATAGTGGATGAAGCCGTCGGTACCTTTCTGCACATCCAGTACGCGAAGGTGCTCTTCGCCATTGGTAATGACACCGGTATCGGCCACCTGTCCCCCGCTCTCGGCATAGAAAGGTGATTGATCCAGCAAGAGCGCCTTCCGTTCCCCCTCCTTCCGATAAGCCCTTATATGGGTTTCGGCACTGAGTGAGTCGTATCCAAGGAAGGTAAATCCTTCTCCGTCATTTACTTCAACCCAATCACCTTTTTTAGCCTGCCCTGCATCAAACCTACCGGCGGCCCGTGCGCGCTCCTTCTGTTCCTTCATGAGCTTTTCGAATCCCTCTTCATCCACCTCCACACCGCGTTCACGGGCCATAAGCTGGGTCAGATCAATGGGGAAACCGTAGGTGTCATGCAGCTTGAATGCGTCTTTACCGGGCAGCTTCTCCTTGCCTTCCACCATCTCGTTGAAAAGTTCGATTCCCTGCCCGAGCGTCTTGAGAAAACCCTGCTCTTCGGAACGTATTACATTGGTCACATACTCTTCCTGTTTAATAAGTACGGGGAAGACCTCTTTGAACTGTTCGGCCAATACCGGCACAAGCTTATGGAAGAAGGGTTCTTTCAGATCCAGTTTGTCCCAGCCGTAGCGAATGGCACGGCGCAGTATCCTGCGTATCACATAGCCGCGGCCGTCATTGCCCGGAGAAGCGCCGTCGGCAATAGAAAAGCAGACCGCACGGATATGGTCGGCAATAACACGCATGGCGATATCCGTCTCTTCGTCATCTCCATACTCCACTGCAGCCAGTTCACCGATCTTGTCAAGCAGCGGCTTGAATAGATCGGTGTCATAATTGGATCGCTTACCCTGCAACACGGCGCAGATACGCTCAAAGCCCATCCCCGTATCCACATGCTGTGCGGGAAGTTTTTCGAGCGATCCGTCTTGTTGCCTGTTAAACTGTATGAATACCAGGTTCCAGATCTCCATCACCCGCGGATCGTCCATATTCACCAGTTCGGCACCGGGCTTTTGCTTTCGCTCCTCATCGGGTCGCAGGTCGATATGCACCTCCGAACAGGGTCCGCATGGACCGGTTTCGCCCATTTCCCAGAAATTGTCTTTCTTGCCGAACTTCAGGATATGGTCCGGCTTCACGCCCGTTTCCGATTGCCAAAGCTCGATCGATTCTTCATCCACCGGCAGGCCGTCTTCTTCATCACCCCCGAATACCGTAGCATACAGTCGGTCGGGCTCCAGGCCCCATTCGTCAACCAGCAACTCCCAGGCCCAACGGACCGCTTCTTTCTTAAAGTAATCGCCGAACGACCAGTTGCCGAGCATCTCGAAAAGCGTATGGTGGTAGGTATCGTGCCCTACCTCCTCAAGGTCGTTGTGCTTCCCGCTTACCCGGATACAGCGCTGGGTATCGGCCGCACGTTTCCAGCTCTCGCCTTCCACATTCAGAGCCGACTCCTCGCCAAGGAATATGGGCTTAAACTGATTCATGCCCGCATTGGTGAACAGCAAAGTAGGATCGTCTTTAGGTACCACGGGCGCGCTGGGTACGACCACGTGATCCTTATTTCTGAAAAAATCAAAAAACTCCTGTCGTATTTGAGCTGAGCTCTTTTGAGACATCGATAAAGCTGTTAAAATGTGATCATTGATTAAAGGCCAACAAAAATAGGAAAAATAAGACTCTTACTCACCCCGGTATGTGAACTTTTAGGTCAAACCCTATTTTTAGGTTGCGGGATGAAAACCATCCGCAAATCAATTAGATTTGGAAAAACAATTACAAGCGAACCCTTTTACTATGAAAGTGCTATTCAATTACTTTTTACGCGGACTGCTGCTCGTATTTCCGGTAGGTACAACCATTTATATTATCATTGCCGCCATCCGCTGGTCTAACGACACCTTTAACAACCTGTTTTTTGAGTGGTTAAGCATAGACATACCGGGCCTGGGTATAATCACGGTTTTCCTGGGAGTAGCGGGTATAGGTTATCTTTTCTCTACGGCCTTCACGAAACCCATCGTCAATTATTTCGACCGTTTTCTGACAAGGGTCCCGCTGGTAAAAATACTGTACACCTCCATCAAAGAACTCACGGAAGCCTTCGTTGGCGACAAGAAAAAATTTAACAAGCCTGTCATCGTAGAGCTGGGCACTCCCAATGTTAAACGGATCGGCTTTGTGACCGAAAGAGATATGAAAAGACTGGGACTGGACAATATGGTGGCCGTCTATTGCCCCCACTCTTACAATTTCTCCGGCAATCTCTACATCGTTCCGAAAGAGGCGGTATCTCCCCTTCATATAAATTCTACCGAAGTCATGAAGTACGTTGTATCTGCCGGGGTAACCGAACTTGAATACAAACATTAGAAGACAGGCGGCCTTTCCGATGAAAAAGAAACTTGAACTATCCTACCGAAAGGCGCACCGGGTTCTGCGGAACACCTTTAACAATGCATTGGAGCATGAGCTGCCCCTTCACGGAGCCGCCATTGCGTTTTATACCATATTTTCGATCGCGCCGCTCATGATAATCATACTTTATCTCTCCGAGCTGCTTCTAAGCGACCAGATCGCCCGGCTCATATTCTTCGCCTACCTGTCCGACCTGATCGGCCCCGATTCGTCGGAGTCGCTCAGAAACCTGGCAAGCAGCTATTCGGGTACAGGTATCGGTTCCGGGATTATCACCAACACCCTGGCCATCGGCATGATTCTGTTCGGCGCCACCACAGCCATCTCACAACTCAAGTCATCCATCAACATGATTTGGGGTGTAGAGGCGCCGAAAAGGAATTTCGTTTACCGCTATATAGTCGACCGGTTTTTCTCCTTCCTGCTCATACTCATTGTGACCGGCCTCTTCGTCGCTTCTCTTTTCTTTGACGCCCTGATACCTTTCCTGCTGACGCTTTTCAGTCAGGTCATCCCCGACTCACTTGCATCTTTGTTGTTATATGGCATTCCGGTTTCCACTTTTCTGGCAGCCCTATTCTTTTTCGGCTTGCTTTTTCGTTTTCTGCCTGACGTCAGCATAGCCTGGAAAAAGATATTCGCCGGCGCCTTGTTTACCACCCTTCTCTTTTTTGCAGGCAAGGGCCTCATCGAGTTCTATCTCCAAAACAGTTACATTCGGGCAGCCTACAAAGCGGCTGGTTCCTTTGTAATTTTCTTTTTGTGGATCTATTACAATGTGCAGATCGTCCTCTTCGGTGCGGAATTCACCTATGCCTATGCTACTGATCAGGAAAATGAAGAAGAGAAGTCCTAATACACTTCCACAAAAGTACGGTCGGCGGGCTTCACGTGTCTCTTGATCTCCTCCTCATCCCATTCGGCCGGGTCTTTATCAAGAACGGGCTCCCGGATATCAAGGTAGGCATTCAGGCCTTTTTGAGCGAGAGTACGGTAAATACCTGACTCCATCCCTTTCAGTCCGCAAATGTAAAGGAGGGTATTCTCTTTTTCCAATACAGGGTCCAACAGCTCTTTATCATCGATAAGGCAGGTCTGAACATAGCGTTTGGTCCCGTCGCTGCGCCTGTCTTCGCGGGAAATATAGGGCAGGTAATGGAAGTTCGACTGCTCCTTGTCAAGGGGCTCGAAGTAATCGGTGTATAAAAGATCGGTCCTGTAAGCGCATCCGAATACAAGGATAATGTCCCCGGATATACCCTTCTCGAGCAGATCCATCACCATGCCCCTGTAAGGCGCGATACCGGTACCCGTCGCAAAGAAAACATAGTTGAAATCTTCCGAATTCTCCGGCAACAAAAAACGGCGGCCGCTGGGACCCGTCATCCTGACTTTATCGCCCGGCTGCAGGTCTGCCAGATAATTGGAGCAGACGCCCAGATATAGCTCGTTGCTTTCAAACTCCTCTATCGTCCGTTTGACTGTAGTCGATACCAGTCCCGGATTGCCATCCTCCCCTTTGGTCGGAGAAGAAACAGAATAGAGGCGCAACTTGTGAGCCCTGCCGTTTTCATCTTCTCCCGGGGGAAGGATACCCACAGACTGGCCCACCCGCACATGCCCCTCCAGCTTGGTGCCGGATACGTCGAAGGTGATATGGCGTACAAAATTCGGGCTTGATTCCTTGGTACAGATCCAGTTCTCGACGATAGGTACCTCGACGGGATCTTTCGGGCTGTATATGTTTAGTTCTACTTCCGGAAGCTTAATTTCGGGCATTTCTGCTTATAGAGTTCTAAGATTGGTCTAACTTTTAGCGGCATGGAAATTGTAAAGCTTCGCCGAAATAAACAAGCGTTAATTCCCATAAAAAAGCCCCCATCGGACGATGAGGGCTTTCAATTATAAGTGGGGAGAATCCTACAAGTAGAACATAATTCCCGCTGTAAATACATTGCCGCTGTAGCTGGTATCGTCCAGACTGGATTCGTTGCTATCCGGGTTCAGGAACAGATAACGGTAATCAAAATTAAGTGCGGTATTTGAGTCCATGGGAAACTCCACGCCAAAGCCGAGATGGTAGCCCATATTGAACTCGTTATTCTCACTACCGGTAAAGGTGCCCTCGTAGTCATATATGGTGTAATAAGCTCCCAGGCCGGCAACACCGTATGGGGCGATGCTCTCATTCAGGGGAAGGAACATCAGTACGGAGGCTGTAACGGGTACAAACTTGGTCTTTACGGTCTCTGTCCCGAATTCATACTCCTGGCCTGCCCGGTATTCAATAGAACCCTCAAGGCCGAAAACGGGACCAAGACGAATACGCGTCTGCAGGCCACCGTAAAAGTTGCCGGATTCGGCGTCGTTGGCTTTATAGTAACCCAGTCTCGGGCCTATGCCTAATGTATTTTTGATAGCTGCATCAGAAGACGAACTCTGGGCAGAAAGGGACAGAGGATGCATTAAAAATAGTGCGGAAAAAGTCAGTAGCAGTAGTTTTTTCATAGATGAAGTATTCTTTTTGGATTACAATTCACCTACTGTTTAGAAAAGAAAAGCCAAAATTGTTCCGTCCGCTTCGTAATACTACTGATTGCTGATGCTGTATCGGATAAGCTCCTCTATGGACGGCTGCTCGCCTCTCTCTTCGATAAGACGCTCTACATCCGAAGTGGAAACACCTGTATCCCTGAGCCGGATAAGTTCTTCCTTGGTCACTTCCGTATATCCCAGATCATGCAGGTTACTGGTATAATAGGCGGTAACATCATGCTGCCGAAGCTGGATCAGATCGTCTATGGTAAGTTCATAACCCAGCTCTTTCATCATGGCCGCAAAGGTCGAGGATACGTCATTCTGCCTGAGCTGTACAAGCTGGTCAAGAGTCAGTTCTGTATAACCGAGATCCCGCATCCGGGAAGTGAAAGTCGCCGTCACGCCGTCCTGTCGCAGCTCAATAAGCTGTTCGCGGCTAAGCTCTCCATACCCCATCTCCTGCATCCAGTCTCCCATGCCCTGCAGAAGCTCTTCATCGGGCTGGTTGACCCAGGTGGTAAACTCCTCGATAGGATTTACGGAAAAACTCTCTGTGTTGAAATAATTGATGCCGGCATAAAGGAGGAAGGTACCGAGAAAGGCCGTCAA
>CAYWDK010000067.1:9077-10243 GCA_964457025.1 uncultured Balneolaceae bacterium
TCTACCCGTTTCCGGTAAAGGTTGTCGGTATTTCCGGTAATATATATTACGGGTACATTGAGCGATTTCCGGATCTCTTCCATGGTCTCTATACCGTCCATTTCTCCCTGCAGGCGGATATCCATTAAGATAAGATCGGGTTGCAGGTTCCTGGCAACTTCAATGGCTTCTTCTCCGGATGTCACCTTGGCTAATACATTATGACCCAGATTTTCAACCATCTGCTCGAGCATCAACGAGATGATGAGCTCATCTTCTACGATAAGAATGTTCTTTTTAGCCTCTTCCAAAATTGACCTTGTATATTAATAAATAATATTGTGCTGAACGCTAAAACCAGCTCCTTTGCATACAAGACCCTATGAAACAAATATTGTTACAAAAAACAGATTAGGTTTTATTAATATTTAGCGGCTGGCCGTATAGACCTCGCCTTCAACAAGATTATCCACGATCCCCTCCCGGGTGCGGAAGCTGACAGGCAACGAATTAAACCGGCCATTTGAAGAAGCTTTGGTAACCATAAAGTGAAGGTGAGGGCCGGAGGAATAGCCCGTATTGCCTGAAAGACCTATAAACTGTCCCTTGCTGACTCGCTGGCCAAGATGAACCATTACCCCCTGCTTTTTCAGATGAGCATACTCTCCATAGGTCCCGTCGGGGTGTTCGACAATCACAAAGTTGGATTCATTCTTGTAGCGGTCTTCCGGTCCGCCCTGGTTGGAGTCTTCCCGGAGCTGCACTACAACCCCCTCCCTTGCCGCATAAATGCGGGTTCCTTCGGGCATGATAAAATCTACGGCATAATTTGAACGGCCGGAATGACTGAAACTCCCTGCAAAACCCTGGCCTACGCGGTATGAAGCTCCACGTTCAAAAGGCAGCCGATAAATATAACTGTTGTCATGCCGGGCTTGAGTATCCCCCATATGCCACCTGTATGAAGTATTAAAAGAGAACGAAGTCGCAGCCTGGTCCACCGATACCGTCAATACCCTCCTGTTGCTGTTGGGTTCCAGAACCCTCGTCACCGGCAACCGTTCGGGCACCGTATAGTTCTCTCCGCTGGCATTCAGAATAAGGGTTACCGTAAACGGATTTGAGTTGATAGCCATGACGTGCAGCCGGTTTTTCTCCCGTTTTACCTCGACCTGTACGCTCTTGTC
>CAYWDK010000068.1:0-10059 GCA_964457025.1 uncultured Balneolaceae bacterium
CCGACGAGCTGTGGTTCGTCCGCGAGGGCAGCGGCGTGCTCGAGACCGTCTTCGGCCTGCTCCCTTACCGCCAGGGCGACTACATCCACGTCCCCCGGGGCACCACCTACCGGTTCCGCGACCCCGTCGGCGACGCGTTCTTCATGATGGAGAGCCCGGGCCCGATCGGGTTCCCCGACAAGTACCGCAACGCCGATGGCCAGTTCGTCGAGCACAGCCCGTACTGCGAGCGCGACCTCCACGGTCCCAGCGAGCTGATCACCCGCGACGAGGAGGGCGAGTTCACCGTCCACCTCAAGATGGACGACGAGGTGACCACGTTCACCACCGAGGCCCACCCCTTCGACGTGGTCGGCTGGGACGGCTACAACTACCCGTTCACGTTCAACATCAGCGACTTCGAGCCGATCACCGGCCGCATCCACCAGCCGCCCCCGGTTCACGCCACCTTCGAGGGACCCGGGTTCGAGGTCATCAGCTGGGTCCCGCGCAAGGTCGACTACCACCCGGACTCGATCCCGGCGCCCTACTACCACAGCAACATCGACACCGACGAGATGATCTTCTACGTCGAGGGCGAGTTCGCCAGCCGGGAAGGCATCGATACGGCCAGCATGACCATCCACCGCAAGGGCCTCCACCACGGCCCGCAGCCCGGCCGCTACGAGGGCAGCATCGGCGTCGACCACGTCGACGAGACGGCGGTCATGATCGAGACCGAGGGCGGGTTCACCCTGACCAAGGCGGCCAAGGGTGTCGATGATCCCGACTACATGGAGAGTTGGCAAGACTAGCTGCCAGTCGACCCAGCTAGAGGTACCCCTTCACGTCCTCGCCAGCGGTCGAGGCCGTCGACCCGCCACCGCCGCCGCCGGCAGCGGCACCGCCGAGCTCCATGTTGAGGACCTCGACGATCTCCAGGTGCTTGCTGAACACCTTGCGCATGCCGGTCAGCACCGTGTGCCGGCTGATGGCGTCGTCGTAGATCAGGCGGTCGAACTGCCAGCGGGCCGGGATGCCCTCGTCGACCTGCATGGAGAAGCCGACCTCGCCACCCTCGAAGGCGGTCTTGCGCAACCGGTGGGTCAGCTGGCGCTGATCCTCCGGGCCCAGTTTCTTGAACGCCTGGGCGTGACCCTGGGAGAGGTGGATGCCCAAGAGGAGGACGAGGCCCTGGCGGTCCTTGGGCCGGATCACGTGCATCGTCACCCCGCCCCGTTTCGGGTACTCGGCCACGTAGTGGAACGTGGCGTTGTCGTCCTGCTCCTTCTTGGAGGACAGGCCTTCCTCATCCAGCCACTCGCGGAGCCGGTCGGCCAGCTCGCGCTCGAACTCGGCGCGTTCCTCGGGAGACCGCTTCTCGAACACCGGGACCAGCCAAGGGCTCCGGGTTGATGGATGCTTCGGGGCCACCTGCCGGAGGCTTCCAGGAGACCTTTCATCGGGTCGACGCGAACCCTTATGGCCGCACCCGTGGCTTGACCCTCCGTGAAGGCGATCTTGAGGATCGACGCGGCTCCGGGGTACGAGGGCGCCGTGGAGGACGCCGTGGCCGACATCGACGGCGTCTTCGGCGTGGTCCGCGAGAAGGTCGAGAACAACGACCTCGTCGCGGCCGTCCGAACCGACGATGCGGACGGGCTCCGGGCCGTCGAGAGCGCGATCCGGCACGAGACCGGCGTCCAGGGCCTCGAACGGGAGCTGTCTCCCGACCAGGACCTGCTCGACCGGTTCGCACCCGGCTGATCGCGCCGCCCACGGACGAAGGGGGACCATCGCGGAGGCAGACCTGTTGCCCGAGGACACCATCAAGCTCGTGGCCAACGAGACCAACCAGGCGATCTTGAGCCTGCTCGCCATCGAGCCCAGCTACCCTCGGGCGATCAGCGAGCTCTTGTCCCTGAGCGAGTCCGACGTCTCCCGCCGGCTCAAACGCCTGGAGGCCGCCGGGCTCGTCGAGGCCGGGTGGGAGCACGTCGATGGCAAGAACATCAAGCAGTACCGCCTGGTGGTCGAGCAGATCACCCTGACCCTGGGAAGCCAGGGCCTGACCGTCGAGACCACCGGCCTCGAGGACCACCAAGGCCGCCGCACCGTCGTCGACCGGCTCACGCTGCGCATCCCGGAACCCGAGGGGTTCGTGGGCCGCGCCAAGGAGCTGGCAGCCATCGACGGGCCCGAACCGGTGGTCACGATCGAGGGCATCGCTGGCATCGGCAAGACCAGCCTAGCCGCCGCCTACGCCCGCTCCAAGCTCGACGAGCAGCCCGTCTTCTTCCACAGCTTCACCGGCACCGAATCGCTCACCTGGCTGCTCCACCGCTGGGCTGTGTTCCTGGCCCGCCACGGCGACGACGCCCTGATGGACGCCATCACCGCTGGGGGCACCGTCGCCGATCAACGCGAGCTGCTGCTCCGGGCCATCGAGGAACGCGACCTCGTGGCCGTGTTCGACGCCACCGACCGCCTGCGCGATGAGGACGTCGAGGCGGTCCTGCGGGAGGCCATCGAGCGCGACCAAGCCGGCAAGCTCGTCGTCACCGGCCGCACCCTTCCCCGCTACGATCCCACCGTCGACCACGTCTGCCAGCTCCGGCTCACCGGCCTCAGCCAGGAGGACGTGGCCAGCCTCCTGGCCGACCGGGACCTGGCCGCCGACCCGGCCACCGCCGAGCGCGTCCACCGCCAGCTCGGCGGGCACCCGCTGGCCACGCTCCTGCTGGCCGAAGCGGCCTCGAGCGCCGGCACCCCGGTCGACGAGCTCCTGGAGGGCATCCCGGTCAGGGAGACCGAGACCTACTTGCTCGAGGAGGTCCACGACCAGCTCAGCGAGAGCGAGAAGCGCGTGCTGGCCTACGCCAGCATCTTCCAGGGGCCGTTCACCACCGGCGACCTGGAGGCCGTCTACCCCCGCGACCCCGGCGGGGCCTTGGTCAAGCTGCGCCGACGCCGGCTGCTGCGTGACGACGGCGACAGCTTCCGGATCCACGATCTGCTGCGCTCCTTCTTCCACCAGCGCCTGGAGGACCCGGCCAAGGTCCACGAGAAGGCCGCCGAGCACGCCCTCACGAAGGGCACCCTGGAGGCCCGGCTCGACGCCCTCTACCACCTGCTCGAAGCCGGCAAGCGAAGCCGCGTGCTCAACCTGCTCGGCCAGGACCTGGACCTGGAGGAGTTCGACCTCATCGAGGAGGGGTACCACAACCTCTACCTCGACGTGCTCCAGCAGCTCGGCCCAGACACCCTGGCCGACGACCAGCAAGCAGGCCTCGTCCAGGACGAGCTGGGCGACATCCGGTACCACCGCGGCGAGCACGAGCAGGCCCTGACCCACTACGAGCAGGCCGCCGAGCGGTTCACCAAGGCCGACGCCGGCGATCGGCTGGCCGACCTGTGCTGGAAACGAGCCCTGATCCTGCAAGAGATGGGGGAGGCCGACCAGGCCAGCGACCTCGTGCGGGAGGGCCTCAAGGCGCACGCGCCCGACCAGCGGACCCGGGAGCGGTTGGTCGGGCTGGCCGAGGACCTCGGGCTCGAGCTCTGATCCCTCCGCGTGGCCTCGGGTTTGAGGCCGCGCGTCAGACCCACGACCTATCCGCCCTCGCTTGCCATCGGGACCCAAGACGATGCTTGGGGAACGGCTTGGAACGGGAGGCGGGAACCCGCCTGCAAGGCCCGGCGTCGGCGACCGGGGACGCCCCCGGTCAGAGGATCACGCCTATGGAGAGGGTCGACCGGCAGCAAGCGGTTGCCTCCCAACATTTTTACGTCCACGATGCGACAGGGCTCCGGAGGCGCAGGCGATGGAGGCGTCCGGGGGGACCCGCCCAGGGGGCTGGGCGATGGTTCCCGACCGTGGGAGCGACGCCCAAGGGCCAGCTGCACGACCGTCCAACCGGCAGGAGGTGGGACGGTGAGGCGATGGATCGTGCTGGTGGCGATCGGTGCCCTGCTTGCGGTGCCGGTGGCCAGCGGGGCCGAGTGGTTGCGCTCTGGGTACGATCCCGGCCGGACAGGTGCGATCCCGTTCGAGGGCCCGCAGACGAACGATACGGCGTTCCAGGTGCAGTTGCCCGGGACCCCCTGGCGGGACGTGGTCATCGCTGAGGACGCGGCGTTCGTGGCCACGATCGATGATGGACACGAGAACCTCAGCGCTGAGGCTCTCTGGAGGATCGACCTGGACACCGGTGCCACAGAGCGTCTGTTCAACCTCTCTGAGGATGCCTTCCCGGTCAAGATCACCCCCGAGGTCCTATACGTCGGGGAGTACGAGATCAAGGAGAAGGGGCCGAGGGGCGAGTTCACAGGCGAACTCGTCGCATACGAGGTCCCGACCGGTGAGGAGCTCTGGCGCCTGGATCCGAGACCTACACAACCCATCGGGGAGGTGTTCTACGAGGCCGTCCAGGTCCGTTCGACGCTCTTCGTGTCCTTGGGTACCTACCCGCAGGCCGGCATGTCCCCCAACCCGATCAGCACCGAAGGGTTCGCGATCGCCCCCCAGACCCAGGTGGGGGTCATGGCCGTTGATCTGGAGACCCATGAGGACGTCTGGATCTGGGACCAGCCCGTCGACAAGGCCACGGTCGCGGGGAACGAGATCCCTCTCCCCGATGCCACGAGCAGCCCGGAACGCAGGTCGTACGTCGGTGGGATCGCCGCCGACGACGACCGCGTCTATGTGTACCTCACTCACCAGAACCAGGCCAACAGCCGTATCCGGTCCCAATTCGAGCTCCAGATCCTGGACGCTACAGACGGTTCTGCGATGTGGTCTCGCAACGACACCCAGCGGACCGGTCCGATCGATGGCTTCGGTCGCCTGGTGGGCGCCACGCCCGTGGTCACCGACACCGATGTCCGGACCCGCTTGGACGCCTACAACGCGTTCAACCAGGCCACCGGGGAGGAGCTCTGGGAGAGCGAGGCCGGGCGCTCTGACCACTGGGACGTCCAGGGGGCGTACGCGATGGGTGCCACCGACGAGGCGTTCATCGCGACGACACCCCAGAGCGTCTACCGGTTCGACCTCGGCTCCGGCGAGATCGACTGGCAGCAGACCGACACAGACACCAACCGAGGCTATGGGCTGCGGTCCATGGGCATCGACGAGGATACCGTTTACGTCCCAACCTTCTACGACGTCTGCGGACCCACAGGCTATGGCTACGAGGCCCGGGACCTGTCCACGGGGGAGCTGTTATGGGATTGGCACTATAGCCCCACCGTCGGGGAGGACGACTGCAACGTCTCCATCCCCAGCTTCCCTGCTGTCGGCCCGGGTGTGATCGTGGTCGCCGCCAAAGACGGTATGGTCAACGTCGTCGGCCAGACCCAAGCCAGCATCGGTCCGCCCAAGGTGCCGGCCGAACGTTACCCGGCCGAGGGGGAGGACGTTTCGGTCACCCTCTCGGACACAGACCCCGGGGCTTTCGGCAACGCCACGCGCTACAGGGTCGACTGGGGCGATGGCACCGCCTCGGGTTGGCAGACGAGCCCCGTCTTCTCGCACGCCTATGAGAACGGTACTGGGACCGTCGAGGCCCGGCTGCAGGTAGCCAACGATGCCAACCAGACCTCCAGCACGTTCGTCACCATGCACGTCGGCCAGGGGGCGCCGACCGAGCCAAACGTGATCGAGACCGCCTTCCAGAAGGAGAACCAGGACCTGACCTTCGGGGTCCTGGGCCTGCTCGTGGCGTTCACCGGTGGCGCGATCGGCGTCGGACGCCGCTACCGCAAGCGCTCGCTCTTGCAGGACGAGCTGGAAGCCATGGAGCACGGGGTCGAGGAGCTCCAAGACAGGCCAAGCGAGTGCGAGGCCTTCCTGGACACCCGCAAAGCCAGGGCACGTTCCCTGGCCATCGATGGCAAGCTCGAGGAGCAGCAGGTCACGGTCCTGGAGTCGCGCGCCGAGGAGCTGCGTGGCAGCCTGCGCCTGGAGGCCTTGCAAGAGGAGTTCGCGTTCCTCCCGCATGGCCTGGTGACCAAGGCGCGGCAGATGGTCACCGATGGCGATGTCTCGGCCCTGGAGCGCGAGGCCTTCCTGGCCGCGCTGGAGGAGGACGAGATGCTCACCGAGGCCCAGCGGGCCACCGTGCGCGAGCGCATCGAGCGGTGGTATGCGAGGGATGGCGGTGGGGGTGCTGGGGCATGAACGCCCACCGGTTCGCGGTCGTGCTGGTCCTCGGTCTGCTGCTGGCCGTGCCGACAGCCAGCGCTGCCACGTCGTGGACGCACACCGGCTACGACCCGGCACGCACCGGGCACGTCCCTACCCAGGGTCCACAGGCCCCGGACGTGGCCCTCCAGGTCGAGTTGCCGGGGACCCTGGCCACCGACTGGCTGTACATGCGGCCTGGCCCGCTGATCCACGACGGCAGCGCCTACGTCCCGCTCAAATCCTTCGAGATGGATGGTGTCGAGACCGAGGACCGCAACGACACCATGCAAGGGGTGGTCCGGGTGGACCTCGACACCGGCGAGGTCGAACCGGTGATCACGCTCGACCGGTTGGAGTTCGTCCGCAGCATCGCCATCGACGGTGAGCGCCTCTACATCTCCATCCGCGACTGGCCCGACAAGGTCCACATCGAAGCCTACGACCTGACCACCTGGGAGCAGGCCTGGACGTGGGGTCCTCACTACGTGTTCGAGCAGGATGCTACGGTCCGGGAGGCCAACGCGCGTGGCAACGGGAACCGCGGGTCCCAGACCTGCAGCCACCTCATCATCCAGGACGGTACCCTGTACAACTTCTGCAACCAGCAGCAGGAGGAGACCTTCCGCCAGGAGACCTACCTGGTGGCCCTGGACGCTCGCAGCGGCGAGGAGCACTGGCTCTGGGAGAGCACCATGGCCGACGAGGACGGGACCCCGCGGGAGGGCGCCAGCCCCCGCTTCAGCGTCCTGACCGGCATCTCGGTCGTCGGCGACCACCTGCTGGCCTCCGGTTGGGACGCTGTCGGCGTCGGGGGTTCCGGCTGCATCGTGACAGGCACCCCAGGCCTGCCTTGCGAGGATCATCCGTCCATGCAGTACCAGAACGGCAGCCTCCACCTCACCGCCTTCGAACCGGGACCCGATGGCGGGGAGATCCGATGGTCCCACAAGCGTGCCGTCTCCATGACCGAGGTGGGGGCCGCGGGTCAGGACAGGTCTCTCGGCGATCAGGACACCTTCCAGGGGATCAGCGCCCACCCGACCGGGACCAAGAGTGTCCTCTACATTCGGATGCTTGACCAGGTCCTAGCGCTCAACCCAGGTCAGGACGGGGAGGAGATCTGGTCCGAGACGGTGGGCGAGTTCGACGCCCAGACCAACGCCAGCTTCGGCGGCCTAGCCATGGGTGACGACGCGTTCTACGCCACCTCCACCGAGACCCTCTACCGCTACGACACCGACCCCCACCACAACCGGTGGCGGACGGTGCTGGACCCCAGCTACGACGAGAAGTGGGCCAACGGGGACATCATCCTCGCCGACGAGACCCTCTATGCCGCCGCCGAGTGGCGCAACGGCAACGGTACCTCGATCTACGCCATGGACGCCGAGACGGGCGACATCCTGTGGCGGAAGCCGATCCCGTCGGATCCCGCCATCGCCGAGCAGAAACCCTGGCGCTTGTTCCACTACATCAGCGTGGCCGACGGCCTGCTCGTGGCCGCCGGCGGGGATGGGACCCTCTGGGTCCTCGGGGAGACCGACGCCTCCATCGAGCCGGCGGTCAACGTCTCCAGCGCCTACCCGGGTCCAGGCGAGGAGGTCGACGTCGATCTCTCGGGATCGGGACCCGGGCTCCAAGGGAACGCCACACGGTACAAGGCCGACTGGGGCGATGGGAACACGACCGGCTGGCAGACCGATCCCGCCCTCACCCACGCCTACACCGCCCCCGGCGACCGGACCGCCCGGTTCTGGGTCGGCAACGATGCCAACCAGACAGCCTCGGTCACTCACACGTTCCACGTCGGCCAAGAAGCGCCGACCGAACCGAACATGATCGAGACCGCTTTCCAGAAGCAGAACCAGGACCTGACCTTCGGGGTGCTGGGCATCCTGGTGGCCGTCACCGGTGGCGCGATCGGTGTCGCCCGCCGCTACCGTGAGCGATCGCGTCTCCAGGAGGAGCTCGAGGCCATCGAGCAGCTCTTCGAGGCGACCCGGGACCGACCGGCCGAGTGCGAGGCCCAGCTGACCGAACGCAAGGCCCACTGCCGCGGCCTCTTGACCGACGGGTACCTCACCGAGGAGCAGTTCCAGGTCGTCCAGACCCGGGTCGAGGAGCTCAAGCAGGAGCTACGGCGGGGGGCGGTCGAGGACGAGTTCGCCTTCCTACCCCACGGCCTGGTCCGGGAGGCCCGGGAGATGCTCCACGACGGGCGCGTGACCAGCCTTGAGGCTCGCGCGTTCCTGACCGCGCTGGAGGAGAGCGAGGTCATCACCGACGAGCAACGCGCCCTTGTCCGGGACCGGATCGAGGCGTGGTACGCTCGGGACGCCGGCGGGGGCGGTCGTCCGTGACCGCCGCCCCGTGGCCCGACACGAGGGAGATGACACGACCAGAGACCGCTGACGGAGATCGAGATCCATGAACGACAGCGACGACGGAGCCAAGCCCACGACGCACGCCCTGTTGATCGGTCTGCTCCTGGCCACCGCCCTCCTCGCCGGCTGCATCGGTACAGGGGACGAGACAGCGCTGGAGGCGAACGAGGCTCCCAGCGGGGACGCGACCGAGCAGACGCGTGAGGTCCCCTACAGCCAGTCCGGCTCCCTGGAGACGGCCCTCGGGGTCTGCGTCGCCGGTGCCGGCATCGGTACCAACGCCTGCCAGGGCAACATCGAGATCCACGAGACCGATCCCACCGGGGTGGTTGAGAAGGCCGAGCTGACGCTCACCTGGGAGCCGCTGACCCCCCTGACCCAGGAGCTGGGGATCACCCTGGCCTGGGGCTGCGACGACCAGGGCGACTGCAAGACCGACTGGGCGTCCGGTACCAGCCCCGTCGAGCTGACGGTCGATGGCGTCGACGCGCCAGGCAAGGTCTACATCGCCGTCTGGAACGGTGCCACAGGCACCGAGGAGGCCTACGTCACCCACACGACGTCCCAGGACTACCAGATCGAGGGCACGTTCACCAGCCTGGTCCCCGCAGGAGGCTCCCAGTGACCCGACGCTGGACCCTGGTCCTGGCGTTGATCCTGCTGCCGCTGACCGGCTGCATCGGGGGCGGGGGCGGCGTCGAGATGGATGAGACTGTCACCGAGAACAACGGGTGCAGCGTCATCAGCCGCGATGCGACGATCGTCGCCGGCCAGCCCCTGGTGCTCACCCTCGAGGCCGGTGGGACGCCCGCCACCGCCTCCATCGATGGCACGACCAGCGGGGTCGGCGAGCTCCAGCTCGTCCTCGAGCACAACGGCACCGAGGTCTGGTCGGACACCGAGGGTGGGACCGGAGCCGTAGGCATGGACGCGGCGTTCGACGGACACGTCGAGGGCCTGGCGCGTGGTGACCACACGCTGACGATCTCCGCCAGCGAGGGCTACCACGACATGTCGATCGCTTTCGAGATCCGGTGGGGCGGGGGGACGTGCTCGTGAACGCCCGATCCCTCCTGACCGTCGCCGTAGCTCTGCTCCTGACCGTCGGCCTGACCGGCTGCTTGGGCAGCCTCGACGACGGAAGAGGTGCCAGCTCCGGGGCCGAGGTCGAGCCCGGCTGCTCGCAGCAACAGGTCAGCGGCCAGCTCACCCCCGAGAGCAGCCTGACCGCCGAGGCCGCGGCGCAGGCCGACGGTGCCCGCGCCCAGGTCGACATCGATCACGTCGGCCAGGGGGAGATCACGTTCGTGCTCGAGCAAGAAGGCGAGGAGGTCTGGCGCGATAGCATCACCCAGCCGCTGCTCCGGACCACCAAGACGGCCAGCGATCTGCCGGCCGGCGACTACACGCTGACCGCCTCGGTGGATCAGGGCGTCCACCAGGTCAACGGGTTGTGGCTGAACATCACGTGGGGAGGCGCCAGCTGCTGATGGCACGGCCGGCGGTCCT
>CAYWDK010000069.1:0-6326 GCA_964457025.1 uncultured Balneolaceae bacterium
ATTTTCTTGCTCATCCACTGTGAGGCCGGTGCCAGGGTAGGCCAGTGAGAAAACTGCAGCAATACGTTGGCTTCTTCGGCGGCATGGTAGATCTTTTCAACGGAAGAGAGAGCGGTCGGAAGTTTAGAAACCAGGAAGCTATGCAAGCCTTTTTGAATTGCCTGAAGCAGGATATCCAGCTGTTTTTCTGATTCATCCAGTATCAGGCAGGCGGTAACACTGCCCAAATCCTGCAAGCGAGGGGCAATGATCACTTCCTTTACCGAGTGGTGGGGGCGAAGATTTTTTTCCCATGCTACTGCCCTTTCTGCGGGACCGACTATTCCTATTTTCATAAGCTCCTGTTGCTAAGATGAATGCGAATTATTGGCAAATTGAATATCAATATCAATTTTAGCCAAAAAAAAAGACGAGATGTATCAGATCTCGTCTTTTAATGGAGTAAAAAAGGTATTTAGTCTGGCATTACAAGAGCCAGTATAAAGTACAATAGTACCGGACTGCCCCAGCCAAGGAATGTAAGTATCACAAAAATGATCCGGATAATGGTCGGATCCCATCCGAGGTATTCGGCTATGCCACCGCATACCCCTGATATCATTCTATCGGTTCGTGATTTTTTCAGTCTAGCACTCATAAAGTAGTTGGTCAGATTAATATGTACTTCAGTTATGCGGTTGGTACGTCAGCCGGGAAACGATGTTTCACTTTTTTTCAAGTTCAGGTAAAAAGAGAGAGTGAAGTAATATAGCGGAAAAATAAAGGAACTGTATATGAGGTATACGGGACTTTCACTGAACAGAATCAGCATCAAAATTAGCTGTATGAAGTAAACAATACCCAATATCAGTGTAGGTATTTGTAAAAAGGAGGTCTTGGTCGGGTAAATAAATTTAACAGGGATAAAGGTACATAGTGCAAAGGTCACGAGTATGATTGAGGCCAGATATACCGGCAAGTCCAGCAAATAGATATAAAACACTACGATATTCCAGTAGGAAGGGAAGCCCAGAAAATAATTGTCGGCTGTTTTAGCTTCTTTATTGGTGAAACCGAAAGTGCTTGCGATAGCTGGAATTACTAAAATCCATATCGGAATGTCCATCGCGGCATAAATCCAGCACAAGGGGACGATTGTCCAGGTGAGGAAGTCTACAATGTTGTCCATCAAGGCACCGTCGATACGAGGGGCGTTATGCTCGGTGTCGAAATAGCGGGCCAGGGTACCGTCAACGGAATCTACAAAAACGGCTACGGCCAGTACCCACATCGCCTCTTTAAAAAAACCGTCAAAGGTCAGGACAAGTGCCCATAGGCCCAAAGCAGCACCCAAAGCAGTGAACAAATGTACACCGTAAGCCGTTAGTTTCACAATCTCGTGTTCAGTTAGTCTGTATTAAACACCTGGGGTCACTCAATAAAGTAAAAAAAGCGGAACCTTTGAAGTCCCGCTTATTAAATATTGAAAAAAAGGAAGGATAAAACTAGCCGGCTCTTTTTCTGTCCAAACTGAAGATGATAGGCAGAGAATATTGCACTCGTACAGCTTCTCCCTGTTGTTTGCCGGCTTCGAACTCTGCCTGCCTGACGACTCTGAGGGCTTCTTCGTCAGCTCCGCCTCCGATACCGCGTATCACTTTGGGATTTTCGACTTTGCCTTCTTCATTTACGATGAATTGTACGATGACGCGTCCCTCTATACCGGCCTGCCGTGCCGGTTTCGGGTATTTGACCTTGCTTGCGAGTCCCTCAAGTCCGCCTTTGAGTTTGGGCATTTGTTCAACCACTACATAGTGATCCTCATCTGTTGCTTCGGGCTTGACAGCTTTTTGAGGCGGTGCCGGCAACAAGTCTGAAAAGGCTTTCTGCTTGTCAATCAACTCAATGAGCAGTACACCGTTCATTCCTTTTTGCCCATATTGATCGATAGCTTTTTGTCCCTTCAATACCTCGATCGATTGGATATATTCCGGTTTGAGGCGGGAAAGTATATTGCCCGATTCCGATGCATCCAGTTCTTCACCGTTGATTATATAGAGTGGTCGATTATCGGGACTTGCCGTCGCCAGATTCCGTTGGGTGTTCTCAATTTCCTGTTTGGTTATCCCGCCGTCCTGAATATCGGTGCAGGCCATGATGCCCGTAAGAAGCAGCATGGAAGTCATCATCGTAAAAAAGCTGGTCTTAATAAGGGAGGGGCTGTGCTTCTGTGTGCTCATAATCTGGATTCGCTTTTTGAGTGTTGATGAGTCGACAGCCATATTTACGGCAACACCATTTTGCAGCGTCTCTCCGGGAACGAGTTCGAAAAGTAACCGGGCATAGCTTTTCTTTGAAATGTCCTTGTCGTTCAATACTTCCGTATCGCAGGATATCTCGCGGTATTCTTTGGCGTCCCGGAACAGTTTGTGGACAACCGGATGGAACCAGAAAAGAGCTTTGATAACCATGAGCATGGAATTCAGCATGAAATCACGATGCCGCACATGCATGAGCTCATGACGAACAATCATATTCAGTTTTTCGGTATTCGCAAGTTGCAGCCGAGCCGGAATAACAATAATCGGTTTACGCCAGCCAAATGTAAAGGGTACATCAACAGCAGTTGAAAACGCTATTCTGCTTTGGAAAGGAAGCCTGCTCGCGGTATGAAGGTTGCCTTCTGATATCTCATTCACTTTGTCTAGAGGTATAACCGTGAGTTCTTTGGAAAACCGGCTTAGTGAAAGGAAGTCCATTGCCAGCTTTACAAGCAGTAGCATGGCGGTCAACCCCAGAACGGCAATCAGAATACCGGACAGAACCGCAGGATCTCCCCAATAGGATGTTTCCGTAACGCTTTGGGAGGATGTGATCGTGATCGGGGACTGTATCACAATAAATCTGGTGGCAAATTGCCCGGCTGTTTCTGCAGAAGTACTGATCCAGCGGTTAGCCATCGAGGCAACGATACCTGCGGGGAGGGCGATAAGCAGCGCAATACGGCCATGGTACTGAAAAATGGGGTAGGAGTTTTCTGAATACTTCATGATGCCGGCAGCTATCAGGCTTGCCACAGTCCACAATGCAACCGGGAACCAAAACATCTCCAGGCCGGCCGCCCCCAGTTCTTTGACTAAAGCAGTTAGTTCCATAGCTATTTCTCTTTAATTTGGTCAATCATTTTCAGGATTTCCTCCCGGTCATCATCAGACAGCTGTTCTCCTTCAACCAGGGTTTGTACCAGCTCTTTGGGCGAGCCTTTAAAGACCTTCTTTACCAGGTCTTTGACCAGGTTAAAACGAACCGACTCAGGTTTTTGAGCCGGACTGTATACATATGTCACTCCGTCTTTGCGGTACTTGAGATACCCTTTGTCTGCAAGGTTCTTCATAACCGTCATTACCGTGGTGTAGGCCACTTCCCGGTTTTCAAGGATACGTTTTTTCACATCCTTGACTGTTGCTTCCCCCATATCCCACACATGATGGAGGACTTCCATTTCGGTTTCTCCTAGAGGAGTCAATGATTTCTTCATAGGTACTTTTGTTTGACTAAACAGTTAATACTAATATAGTAGTAATGGAATGGAATCCAAACTTTCCCGGAGGCTTAAAGCATCTTTTCGACAATAGAAACCGCCTCTTCCGGCGAATCCGCCGTAAGCAGCAGGCTGTCACCCAAACTTTCAAAAAAGGCTGTGGCCTCACTGCCTTGTTGAATAAGGATGACTTTCTTTCCTGCCTTCAACGCAAGCATGATTTCGGAGGTAGTCCCGGCTCCCGTACCACAGGCAATGACAGCATCGGAAGCGAGCACATTAATGTTATTGCGGGCGCTGCCCATCCCGGTCGGTATAGGGATATCCACATATGTCGAAGCTCCTGAGGTGTTTTCATCCGGGAGGATACCGACCGTAAGTCCGCCGTTTTCTTTGGCTCCCTTGCTTGCGGCTTCCATCACGCCGGTATTCCGGCCACCGGTGAGTACTACCCAGCCCTTTAAGGCGATTAGCTTACCAAGGAGGGTAGCGGTTTGTACTTCTTCGGCTTGTGCGCCCTCACCCGGACCCATGATACCAATAATTGTTTTCGCCATGATTTTGCAGGTTGATTGGAACTCTAACTTCTTCAAAGGTATTCCACAAATGAATCAATGAAAAGTATATTCCGATGAATCAAAAGAACATCAACAGTTACAGGGTATTTGAGAGGAATGACAAGCAGCCCGATACCAAGGGCGACTATGTACTGTACTGGATGCAAATCAACCGGAGGTTCCGGTACAATTATGCACTGGAGTATGCGGTGGCCTGGGCCAACAAGCTGGGCAAGCCGTTGCTGATCTACGAGGGGCTGAACTGCGACTATCCCTGGGCTTCCGACCGGGTACATCATTTCATGATGGAGGGGATGTCGGAAAACCTGGAATATGCCCGGGATCATGATCTGAATTACTATTCCTATCTTGAAGACAAGCCCGGGGCCGGAAAAGGGCTGCTGTACAGCTTGGCGCAAGATGCCTGTTGCGTAATTTCGGATGAGTATCCCGTATTCATCATCCGCAAGCATAATGATAAGGTGGGGGGACGGCTGGATGTGCCTTATGTCACCGTCGATTCCAACGGCATTATTCCCCTGGGGGTTACGGACAAGGATCCCTACAGTGCCTATTTTTTTCGGAAGATTATGCAGAAGCATTTTGTAGAGTGTTTTACCCATCCTCCCGCACAATATCCTCTTGATAATCTTGAGAACAGGTCGAAGGTCAATTTGCCGGATGAATTTATCGAACGGTATCCATCAGCCGGCAATCATCTGGAACATGCTGACAAGTTTGTTTCCGGCTTGCCTATTCGTCACGATATCCCCCGGCTGGAAATGTCGGGTACACGGCAGGCCGCATTAGGCAAGTTGGGACAATTTGTGCAGTACGGCCTGATGGAATATGGGGAAAAGCGCAACGATCCCGACGAGAATAAGACCAGCGGGATGAGCCCCTGGCTGCACTTCGGTAAAATATCCGAATATGAAATCGTTAAGACAGTTTTTGATCACCAGCCCAGAGAGTGGGATCTGGAAGACATCACCTACAACAACGGATCCCGGGGCGGCTTTTTCAACGGGGATTCCAATATCAGCAAGTACCTGGACGAGCTGATCACCTGGCGGGAAGTGGGCTTTCACTTTGCCCATCATCGGCCGGACTATGATCAATTCGAATCACTGCCCGACTGGGCACTGGAGACTCTCAAGCAACACGCCGACGACCCACGCGAATGGGTGTACAGCTATGAAGAGCTGGAGCAGGCGAGGACGCACGACGAGCTATGGAATGCGGCACAAAGGCAACTCAGGGAAGAGGGCAATATCCACAACTACCTGCGGATGCTGTGGGGCAAGAAGGTACTGGAGTGGACGCCCGATCCCGAGACGGCCGTTCAATATCTCATCGACCTGAACAACTGGTATGCCATCGACGGGCGTGACCCGAACAGTTATTCGGGCATCTTCTGGTGTTTCGGCCGCTTTGACAGAGCGTGGCAGGAGCGGCCTATTTTCGGTAAAGTCCGGTACATGACCTCTGACAGTACAAGGAGAAAGGTGAAATTGGACCGGTACCTGGAGCGCTATGGTCCGCAGCAAAAGCTGGATGTATAGAAAAGGCGGATAGAGGTCCAGAGGTAGCTCTACAGCTCGTGGACCAGCTTGATGACCAAGCCGGCAAAGTCCTCCTTGCGGGATTGGGCGGCTTCCTTAACTTCATCGTGGTCAAGCCGTGCCTGGGTAACACCACTGGCCATATTGCTTATCAGCGAGATAGCTACGGTTTTAAGCTTCAGACGGGCCGCTTCGAAAAGTTCGGGGGCCGTGGACATACCGACCGCATCCGCACCCATGAAACGGAAAGCACGGATTTCGGCCTTGGTCTCGTAGTTTGGCCCTTTGACGTACATATAGGTCCCCCGTTGTACGGCCAGACCTGCTTTAGCCGCCAGCTTGCGGGCTTTTTCGGCATAGGGATAGTGGTTATAGCGGTGCGGTGAGTTTCCGAGCGGTGAGATGGCCATATTCTGGCGCATAACCGAGTCGATAACCATCAGGTCGCCCACTTGAAAGTCCGTATTGATAGCCCCGGCCGCATTGGAGATGATCAGTTTACCGGAGCCCAGTGCTTTTGCAATATATACCGGCAGGGCGGTCTCTTCGAAAGTGAAGCCTTCATAATGGTGAAACCGTCCCGAAAAGGCGATGATTCTTTTACCTTCGATTTCTCCGAAAATGAGTTTGCCGTCGTGTCCTTTGACCGAAGTCACAGGGAAATGGGGGATATCTTCATAAGGGATG
>CAYWDK010000069.1:6426-9907 GCA_964457025.1 uncultured Balneolaceae bacterium
GCTTTTTTTGTGAGTTCCTTGCGTGCTTTCATACTCTGTTTGGGATCAAAATCGTATTTGGCAGCATAAGTCCGGTTGACTGCGCCGCGGGTGGCCAGCACGTCACCGGCCATCATGAACTTCCGGTCACCGTCATCAAACAACAGTACCTGGGAAAATTCGGTATGGCCGCCGATTTTTTTGACCGTTATTTCAGGATAAGGCTGGTCTTCCTGGTCCAGGAAATGGAAGTCAGCTTTGGCATCAAGGAAATGGGCAAATTCGGTTTTTTCTTCATCATAGTACTCTTCCAGTCCCATAACTTTTTGCCATCCTTTTTCAGAAGCCCAGATCTTAGCTTCCGGGAAAGTCAGTTCCCAATAGCCTGAACTTCTGCCGGCGAGTCCGCCGATATGATCATAGTGCAGGTGGCTGGCAAAAACGTCGGTGATATCGTATTCGGTCAGGCCGAATTTAGTCAGATTTTCCTTAATGGTGTCGGTGCTGGTTCCTTCTCCAAAATCACCGATGCCGACATCAAAGAGGTAGTTGCGTTCCCCCGTGATAATCAGAAAGGGGTTTAGAGCAATTTTCAGGGCCCCTTTTGCGGGCGGATCTTCCCGGCTGATGGGATTGAATTTTTTATCGAGGCCGACCGAAAATGTTCCTTCGTAAAGCGGGTAGGCTTGTGTGGGTTGCTTGGTCATGATATCGTTATCAACCCTTTTTGTTCTCAAATCGATCGTATGCTTCGATGATATCGCGGACCAGCTTGTGACGGACCACATCATTTTCATCCAGGTAGACGAAGGAGATGCCGTCTATGTCTTTCAGGATACGCTGGATGGAGATCAGGCCCGACTCTTTCTTTTTGGGAAGGTCGGTTTGCGTGATGTCGCCGGTAATAATGGCCCTGCTGTTGAAGCCGATTCGCGTAAGGAACATCTTCATTTGCATGTTTGTCGCGTTTTGGGCTTCATCCAGTATGACGAAAGCATTGTTCAGGGTACGCCCCCGCATGTAGGCCAGTGGTGCAATCTCAATAGTGCCTTTGGCGAGATGGAGTTCCAGCCTGTCTTGCTCGATCATCTCTTCAAGCGCATCATAGAGCGGCCGGAGGTAGGGATCGATCTTTTCGCGCAAGTCGCCCGGAAGAAATCCCAGCGTCTCGCCCGCTTCCACGGCAGGCCGGGCCAGGACAATTTTTTTAACGCTGCGCTCTTTCATGGCTTTGACCGCCAGGGCTACCGAAGTGAAGGTTTTTCCCGTACCCGCCGGGCCGATCGAGAAAACGATGTCGTTGTTGTAGGAGGCCTGTATCATCTGCTTTTGCCCCGGTGTTTTGGCCGTGATGGCATTCCCCTCATGGGTATGAAGGATAAAATCTCCGGATACATCCTGAGCCTCAAGCGGATTGGGAGGCGCCGGTTTAAGGTCCTGATCGCCTTTCTTAAGGGCCATAACCGTTTTTACATCCCGCTCGGTAATGTCGCCGTTGCGGCTGGCCATGCTCACGAGCTCTTCGAAGATGTCTTTGAGTTCGTCACGGTCTTCGGAAGGCCCCTGCAGCTTGATATCGTTGCCCCGGGCAGTGATTTTAGTATCGGGATAGGCTTTCTCAAGAAGGCTAAGGTACTCGTCGCGCAGTCCGAGTATAAGTACGGGTTCCACCTTTTCAATCTGGATGGTTTCTTCTCCGGCTTGTTGTTGCTTTGCGATAAGCGGTTCCTCTGTATTTGTTAGTTATTGCAAAAAGAAAAGATAAGGAATTTCGAGAGAATAGTTAAGCCTGAGCAGCCTGTCAGGGCTTTTGCCTAGACCAGGTTGCCCTTGCCGATTTTCGCACGCTTTGTAAGCTCGTCAATCCGTTTGGGGATATTTTTGGCCTTAAATACGGCACTGCCGGCAACCAGTATGTCCGCTCCGGCGCGGCATACCTTTTCAATATTTTCAAGCCCCACGCCGCCGTCGACCTCGATAAGGAAATTGTAGTTTTGCCGGTCCCGGATGTTACGCAATTCCTGAAGCCTGCCGTAGGTGCTCTCTATAAAATTTTGTCCACCGAAGCCGGGGTTGACGCTCATGATCAGCACCAGGTCTACAAATTCAAGTATGGAGTCGAGGGCTGTAAGGGAGGTAGCCGGATTGACGGCGACGCCCGCCATGATGCCCTGCTGCTTTATATTCTGGATGGAACGGTGCAGGTGGGGGCAGGCTTCCTGGTGTACGGTGATCTGGTCGGCGCCGGCATCGGCAAAAGCCTCGACATAGAGATCGGGGTTTTCAATCATCAGATGCACATCCAGGAAAGCGTCGCTTACGCTTCCCGCCGCTTTCACAATATCCGGGCCGTAGCTGATGTTCGGGACGAAGTGCCCGTCCATGATATCGCAATGGATCCACTCGACGCCGGAATCGGTGCAGGTGCGGATTTCTTCGCCCAGTTTGGTATAGTCTGCTGCCAGTATGGAAGGTGCCAGGATCGGTAATTCGAAATCCATGAGTCGTCTTGAGTTTATTGTTGAGTAGAATCCGGATCGGCAATATAGGTAGTATCAACCCTAATTGCACCGGACTCGCTCTCTTCCTTGACTTCGAAACGCTCGGATACGATCAACTTCAGCGTTTCGCCTTCAATAACCTGCTCTTTTTTGGGCTCGTAATCAACTATGGTATTTGGAGGTACCTGGCGTGTCGGCTGAAATCGGATTTCCCCTACGCGAAGTCCGGCTTCTCTGAGTTTCTGCTGAGCTTCCGAAAGGCGTATGCCTATAATCCCGGGTACAGAGACCATTTTTTCTCCAAGGCCGTCGCTTACGGCAAGGTCTATTACCGTTCCTTTTTCGACAACTTTTCCGGCTTCGACCGACTGGCGCAATACGCTGTTTTTAAAGCGGGACGATTCGTAGCTGATAGTTCCCACCTGCAGGCCGTAATTCTGCAGCTGGATCTCGGCATTGCGCAGGGAGAGGTTGACCACCTGCGGGACCTCGACCTTTGGCGTGCTTGCGGTGTTTACGGTAAGGTATATCTTGCGATTGGGCTTTACAATTTCAGAAGGCGTAGGCGTCTGATCAATGACATAATCGGCAGGATAGGCTGAGTTTGTCCTCCGGTCGGCTACCTCGAAACGCAGTCCGAAAGAAGTAAGCAGCTCATCGGCTTCGGTAAGGGAAAGATGCGTGACGTCAGGTACGGTTACCCCTTCATCATAATTGGTGTAGGCCGGCATCAGGAAGGCGTCCAGGAGGTATAGAAAGAGGGCACCGCCCAGGATCAATCCACCGATTCCAAGGTAAAATTTCTTGCTGGTCAGTATGTGTTTCAGAGTCTGCAACATGGTCAAAAGATACGGCTCTTCAGGCTTTTCTTAAAAACGATATTTGATGGTAAATGTTTGAGTTGGGTTCAGCATGTTTGTCTCAGTCTCAATACGCTTGTTTTTAAGTCGCACGGTTATAAACGCATCAAAAGCGGAAACCATATGATTTAATATGATCAG
>CAYWDK010000070.1:0-1860 GCA_964457025.1 uncultured Balneolaceae bacterium
GATGTGGAAGTCTATTACCGCACCATGGAAGACCTATTTGAGCTAGACCCTCGCCTGCCTGATGTGGCCGGACTCGATTATTCACAGCTGTTCCGCTTCGGAGAGGGCTATGCCTTCGGCGGGGAGATCTTCTTCGAAAAACGGGAGGGGCGCCTGACCGGATTCCTGGGATATACCTTCGGGGTGACGCGGCGAAAATTCCCCGGCTATAATATTCCCATCGGCGAAGCGACAGCCCGCTACTATCCCCCGAAATTCGACCGTACGCACGATGTCAACCTGGTGCTCGACTACCGGTTCAGCGAACGGTGGAAAGCGACCGCCACCTTCAACTATGCCACGGGACAGGCCTACACCAGGCCGTTGGGGCGGACACTTGCCCTTGACTTTCCGACCGACGCCCAGCCCAAAGACGTGCTCGTTGTAGGCAAGGTCAACGCCTCCCGCCTGCCCGCCTATCACCGGCTTGACCTGAGCTTTGCAAGAACAGGGACCTTCTTCGGGATGGCTGAGGCCGAGTGGCAGTTCCAGCTGATCAACGTCTACTCCCGCAAGAATGTCTGGTTCTATAACTATGACCTGGATTCCAATCCCGTCGACCGAGAAACCGTCACCATGCTCCCGCTTCTACCTTCAATCTCCTATACCGTCGATTTCTGATGATCAAACAGACTCATATACTGGCATTGTCGATTATACTACTGGCTTTGGGAGGATGTGACCTCTACTCCCAGGACGAATACGAAGAGTACTACGTGGTAGAGTCCTATCTTATAGCTGAACGGCCGCTGCCAACCGTGCGCCTTTCCAAGACACTACCTGTAGGCCGCGAATATACTTTTGATGAAGCCGCCGTCAGCAATGCCAATGTAGAGATCAACCTCTTGGACGGAAACGGTGACATCGAACAGACTTTCCCCTACCAACTCCAGTCTGACGGCATTTACGAACCGCTGTTCCCGGTAATTGTACAGCCTGAAAGGCGATACCGGCTGCATATTACCTTCAACAATTCACCGCATGAGATTACCGCCCAAACCCTCGTCCCCGGCACTTTTGAGACCGTGGGCGCCGTCGTCGACTCTATCGACTACCAGGACCCGGCCCAAATCGAAATAACTACCACGCGAAGCGTCTACCCGGGCCGGCAGGGCTTTTTCATATTTACCCTAAATGCCGCAAATGTTGACAGTGCCAACCTTACCCCCTTTTATGAAGACCAGGTACTGGACCAGGATGAAAACATTCAGGATTATGCCATCAACTCCTCGGGCATCATCAACGAAGAGAATTATGAGGAAAATGAAGACGGCACGCTTACGTTACGGGTACCGTGGCTGGCCGTGGCTTTTTATGAAGAGAACGACATCACGGCCAACGCCATCGACGACAATATGTACGACTTTTTGCGTTCTCAGGAAGTGCAGGGAGGCGGCAGCACTCTCCCGCCGGGAGAAATCCAGAATGTTATTTATAATGTAGAAGGCGGCATCGGCCTTTTCGGAAGCCTGGCAAGCGATACAAACCGGGTCTTCATCCGCCGTAATGCCGTGAGCAACTAAGCAAAAAATAACCATCGTGACTACCAGATTTTTCGCAATTGTTTTGGCCCTCTCCTTTTTGGCAGGACTGTATCCACTGAAAGCCGATGCCCAGCAAGAGGGCAGCTTCACCCTGGCGCGTATCAAATACCGGGGAGGAGGCGACTGGTATAACGATCCCTCATCTCTTAAGAACCTTATAGAATTTGCCAAGAGGCAGCTCCCCATCTCCATCAAGCCGGAGTACCAGGATGTAGCCCTGGGCAGCCGCGACCTCTTCGACTACCCCTTCGCCTTCCTGACCGGCCACGGCACCATC
>CAYWDK010000070.1:1960-9863 GCA_964457025.1 uncultured Balneolaceae bacterium
TTCCCGCTTTCTCATCATCTTTTTTTTGTAGATATTACAGGCTGAATTTTTAACAGAGCCCGTAGACCTTAGCCAATTCCATGATTATCCCGATCGCAAGCGACCACGCCGGATTCAAAGCCAAAGAGATCACCAAGAAACTGCTGGAAGAGATGGGCCACATGCCGGTCGACTTCGGCACCCATTCCGAAGAGTCGGTCGACTATCCCGACTTTGCCGTGCAGGTAGCCGAGAAAGTGGAGAGCGGCGAAAACGAGCAGGGCATCCTTATCTGCGGAAGCGGTCAGGGAGTATGCATGACCGCCAACAAGTACCCGCACATCCGCGCCGCCTTGGTCTACGATCCCGATGTTGCCAGCATGACCCGCAAGCACAATAATGCCAACATCATGTGCCTGCCGGGACGCAGCCTCAATGAAGATCAGATCAAGGATATTCTTGAAGCCTGGTTCGACTCCGACTTCGAAGGCGGGCGGCACGAACGGCGCATCAACAAAATCCACTCTTTAACCGAGAAAAAATAACTACTGCCGATGAAATCCCTTTCCGAGCAAGACAACGCCTTGTTTAGCCTGCTGGACGAAGAACGCCGGCGCCAGAACGACAACCTGGAACTGATCGCTTCCGAGAATTTTGCTTCCCGCGCCGTCATCGAAGCGATGGGCTCTACCCTTACCAACAAATACGCCGAGGGCTTGCCCGGCAAACGGTATTACGGCGGCTGCGAAGTAGTCGATAAAGTGGAGGAGCTCGCACGGGAGCGGGCCAAGAAATTATTCGGAGCGGAATGGGTGAACGTACAGCCTCACTCCGGCGCCCAGGCCAACGCGGCGGTCTACCTCGCTTTTATGGAGCCCGGAGAAACCCTGCTGGGACTTGATCTCTCGCACGGCGGACACCTGACGCACGGCTCTCCGGTCAATTTTTCCGGTATCCTCTACAAATCGGAATTTTATGGCGTGGATAAGGATACCGGCCGTATCGACCTGGACAAGGTGCGTGACAAGGCCAAGGAAGTACGGCCCAAGCTGATCTCCATCGGCGCCTCCGCCTATCCGCGTGACTTCGACTACAAGGCTTTCCGCGAGATTGCCGACGAAGTAGGCGCCTACCTTTGGATGGATATGGCACACACGGCCGGGCTCATTGCCTCCGGACTGCTGAACGATCCCCTGCCCCACTGCCACGTGGTGACGACTACCACACATAAAACGCTGCGGGGTCCGCGCGGAGGCATGATCCTGTTGGGCAAAGACGGAGAAAATACCCTGGGCGTGGAAGCAAGGAAATCGGGCCGCACCAAAAACTGGAGCGAAGTGCTCGACTCGGCCGTATTCCCCGGCACGCAGGGCGGTCCGCTGATGCATGTGATAGCGTCTAAAGCCGCCTCTTTTGAAGAAGCGTTGAGAGACGATTTCAAAAAGTACCAGCAGAAGGTAAAGGAGAATGCCAAAACCATGGCAGAAGCCTTCAAAGAAAGAGGATATAACCTGGTAAGCGACGGAACCGACAATCATTTGATTCTCATCGACCTTCGAAACAAAGGTCTTACCGGTAAAACTGCTGAAGAAGCACTTGGCGAAGCCAATATTACCCTGAATAAGAATATGGTGCCCTTCGATACCGAAAGCCCCTTCGTTACATCGGGCATTCGCATCGGCTCGCCGGCCATGACCACCCGCGGCTTCGGAAAGGACGAATTCGAAGAAGTGGTGGAGCTGATCGACCGCGTACTGCAGAAGCCCGGGGACGAATCCCTGCTTCAGAAGACCAAAGAAGACGTCAAGGACCTTTGCAGCCGCTTCCCCCTTTACGATTTTGTAACCGCATAATTACTACTAAGACACTTAGGGCACTGAGAAAGGTGTATAGAGGATTCATCAAATATATTACATTAGTGAACTTAGTGCCTAAGTGGTAAAAAAATCTCATGAACCCGACGGAAGAGCGACAGATAATGACAGATGATCCGCCGAAGGCTCAAAAGCCAAAGGACCGGACTGCAAATATGTCGTTCCTTGAACACCTGGAGGAACTCCGATGGAGGCTCATCAAAGGTTTTGGGGGGATGCTGGCCGGAGTTGCCATCGCCATTTTTTTCGGCGACTTCCTGGTCGACCGTGTAATGCTGGGCCCTACCCGTGGCGATTTCATTGTGTACCAATGGCTGCAGATCGATGCCATCGATCTCGTCCTGCAAAGCCGTAAACTGCCCGGTCAGTTCTTTACCTATTGGGGTACCGTAATATTGGCCGGCTGCATCATCGGCTCCCCCATCTTTTTTTATCAGCTGTGGGCCTTTGTGGAACCTGCGCTTGAAAGCCGGGAAAAATGGAAGAGTAAAGTCAATGCACTTTTTATTACCGTTTTCTTCCTGGCGGGGGTCTGCTTCGGCTATTTCATCCTGGTACCTTTCGCTCTGCAGTTTTTCAGCCAATTCCAGATTTCCGATGCCATCCACAACGACTTCGACATCAACGAATACTTTACTTCCGTATCCATGTGGGTCATCTCATGCGGGGTGATCTTCCAGCTGCCTGTCGTCAGTTTCTTTTTATCGAAATTCGGCCTGCTCACTCCCGAATTCCTCAGAAAATACCGGCGCCATGCTATCGTATTCTGCTTTATCATGTCGGCTATCCTGACTCCGCCCGACCCGGTATCGCAGGTGCTCATAGCCATTCCGCTTGTACTTTTGTACCAGTTTTCCATCTGGGTCAGCAAGGTCGGCGTCCGGCAGCGTGAAAAAGATCTGCAACGAGCGCTCGGCTATAATAAATCGGCTGAGAAGTAGTTATAGGCATGTATGAATTTTAACGCAAATGAGTGTTGAAGTTCTCTGAATAGCTTGCGAATTTAAGGGCTGCTTTTTCAGACCTCCATTTCACTTATTCTTTACAAGAAGCGACTGTTAATGAAATCAATTACCGATACCGCGAAGTTACTGATCCGATTCTCCATTATCCCCATCATGCTGGTATTCCTGCATTCGTGCGGAGACAGTTCGACGGGCCCCAACTTTGATAATGTGCCTCCTCCCTTCGATACTACGGCTGCCGTAAGCGACAGCACTACCGAAGACGGACTCAAGATCTACGTCATGGAAGAAGGCGAAGGTGAATTTGAAGTGGTAAGCCGCGACCAGGTCGTAGTCTTCATAACCGGCCGCACAACCGACGGGGAAATTTTTGACAGCAGCTACCTCAACGAAGCAACCGGCTTTCAACGCACGCTCAGTAACCTTACTCCCGTTACGGTTACGTACGGCGGTCGGCAGTTCCCTCCCCTGATCGAAGGTGTGCGGCGAGGTGTTATCGGGATGAAAGAGGGCGAGGCCAGAACACTGGTTATTCCTCCGGAGCTCGGTTACGGCTCTACTGAAGACGGTCCCACAAACAGCCGCCTGGCCGACGAGACCCTGATCTTCGATATCGAAGTCGTACGGATTGTATATCCCTAATCCCTATAGTCTCTTGGGATAGAACGGTTTAACGAAGTCAGGACTTCGTAGGGAATGGTATCCAGCATCCCGGCCCATTGCTGAACGGAAAGCCTGTCTCTGTTAATCAGTTCGACAACCGTCCCTTCCGGAATCTCGTTATCTCCCAGATACACCATCAGGTAATTCATGGTGATGGTCCCTGCTACAGGATAGGATGTGCCATCGACCTCAACCTCCATCCTGCCTGATAAAGTCCTGCGCACGCCGTCCTCGTATCCTGCCGGGACAATACCGATATAGCCGTCAGCCGGAGCCGACCACCTTGCCCCATAGCTGATCGGTTCACCTTTTTTGACGGACTGCACCTGAACCAGCCGGCTGCGCCAGCTTATGGCTTGTTTCAATCCCGAAATTTCTGTTCTACCCGGAGCATAGCCATACATACCGATTCCGACGCGAACCATATCAAAATGCGAGGCGGGATAGAAAAAGACGCCGCCGGTATTGGCCATATGCGTTGTCAGGTCATCGCTAAAATGGGACCTGATTTCACGGAACGACTTCAATTGCCGGGAAGCTTGCTCAGAACCGGGCTCATCCGCCGTCGCGAAATGAGAGTAGATGCCGGTACAGTGCAAGCCGGTACGGGCCTTCATTTTTGATATGGCCTCCTCAAGCTGATCAGGCCGCAGGCCCAGGCGCCCCATACCCGTGTCGAAGTTGAGGTGGTAGCGGCAGCCGTCCGGAAGGATTTCAAAATGATCGGGAGCACTGACAGTAGCCGTAAGGTTGTAATCGGCATAAGCGGAACAGCTCTCCTCATCAGGCACCTCAAAAATAAGGACCGGCTTTGTGATACCGGCTTCGCGCAGCTCAATTCCTTCTCTTAGATCATTCACGGCAAAAGCCGCGACTTGTTCCTGTACAGCCTCAGCCACCCTTGGGCTTCCATGCCCATAGGCATCGGCTTTCACCACGGCCATGATACCGCTGTCGCCTGCCTTCTGCCGAATCAGCCGCAGGTTGGCACGAATGGCGGAAAGGTCGACCTCTATAACCGAATTTTGCTTGTTCATAACTTTTGGGATGTTATCGTCCATCAGAAATGATACCATTTTTTCTTCAGATCCTTCAGCATCACCTGCGCCGCATTGTAACCCGCCGCGCCAAACACCCCTCCCCCGGGATGGCAGGACGCCGAAGAGAGGTAAAGATTCTCTATGGGTGTCTTATACTCGCTCATCTCCGGGATGGGGCGGAACATGAACATCTGGTCAAAGCTCATCTCTACATGCATTACGTTGCCTTTTAAGAGGCCGTGTTTTCGCTCGATATCCAGGGGGGTCTGGATATAGCGGTCAATCAGCTTGCCTTTCATATTGGGAGCGTAGCGGCAAACGACATCGTAAATCTTGTCGGCTTCGCGCTCGCGAATCTCATCCCAGTGCAATCCGTTCTGCAGATCGTATGGATGCCACTGCGCCCAGGCAAAGAGCGTATGTCCGCCGCTGGGCGCCACATCGGGGTCGATCTTCGAAAAGGTCATAGCCAATACCGCGGGATCTTCGGGTGGCTTGCCCTTCATATAATCACCAATGGCGTTGTTCATATACTGGACGGAAGGCGCCAGTAGCTGCATGCCGTTATGGATGTAAGGATCGCCGGGGCAGGCATCGTATTGCGGAAGCTCTTCCACCGCACAGCGGATGACCATTCCGAAGCCGTTACCCACATTTATATTTTCAACCTTCTTGTACATCGAGGGCTCCAGATATTCCCTCCCTACCATCTTCATCATGGTGGTCTGCACGTGGGCATTGGACAGGATATAATCGGCCATGATTTCCTCCCCCGATTCCGTCCGCACTCCGATGGCCTTCCCCTTCTCAATCAAAATCTTTTCAACCGGCCTGCCGGTGACAATTTCTCCTCCATGATCCTTCAGGCATTCGGCCAGCGCCTGCGTCAGCATCCCGCTCCCGCCTCTCGGATGCTTGGCCCCGCTCTGGTGTAGCATCGACTGCCAGCCGGCGAAATCGCCCGTTGCAGGGTGATCTGGCGTCGGGCCGGACTGTGCCGCAAACCACATGATCGCGGCCTTCATGTGGGGATTCTCGAAAGCGCTGTCAACAACACTGCCGTAGCTGCTCAGGATCTTCTGCAAGCCGGAAGCCTGTTCCCCTTTCCGAAACATCGAGCCGTCGCGCATCTGTCCCCTCGCCAGTTCCGTAATGATATTCTTGCCGCTCGGCGGCACCATAAACGCCTTTAGCACGCCCTTGTTGATGCGTCCCCAGAAGTCGACAAACTCCCGGTAGTTCTCCACATCTTCCGGGGCGACCTTCGCAATGGAATCGAGAGTTCTCTCCAGATCCCTGAAAAAATGAATGACTCCCTTGCCATCCGGTACCGGGTAGGACATGATCGGATCCATTTCGATATACTCAAGGCCGTACTTTTCCAGCTCCAGCTCCTCGATGATGCCGGTTTGGTGAATCATGATGTGGACCGACGAGCCGACATCCATCCGAAAGCCTCCGGGAAAGCGATCCGACCGGAACATCGTCTCCGTGCACACGGCGCCGCCAATATCTTCTCTTCTTTCGACTACAACTACCTTATAACCCTCGCGCGCCAGGTAACAGGCCGTTACCAGGCCGTTGTGCCCGGAACCGATTGTGATTATGTCATATTTGCTCATTGTTAAAGAGGTTGCCTTTTTATAAAATGAAGAAGCTGTTTGGAGCTCTCCCTGCAAACAGAAATAACCAAACGTTAACCGGTTAACCAACTATCCCATTCCGATGAAGTTTTTTCAAACGCTGATTGCATCCATCCTGGGCACTCTCCTGGCTCTTGCCCTCATTTTCATCATCCTGCTCATTAGCTTTGCCGGCAGTGCCGAAGAACCCGAGCCCTACATCCGCGACAATACCGTGCTGAAGATGCATATACAGGGGACGCTGCCCGACCGGAATATTGTCAACCCGGTTGACGAATTTCTGAATCCCGGCATGAATAATAAGGTGTCGCTGCAAACATTAAAAAACAATCTGGAGAAAGCGGCCGTCCATGACAAGATAAAGGGCGTTCTCCTGGAGATCGATTTTGTCACTTCCGGATGGGCCAACCTGCAGGAAGCCCATCGCCTCATTGCGGCCTTCCGTGACAGCAGCGATAAATTTGTCTATGCCACGACCAACGACCTTGGCTACAACGAGCAGGGTTACTACCTGGCAACAGCCACCGATTCCGTCTTCTCCCCGCCGGAGTCCTTCTTTGAATTTGACGGCTTCTACAGCCAGGTGATGTTCTATACCGGACTGTTTGAGAAGATTGGTGTGGAAGCTGAAATCACCCGGTCAGGCAGATACAAAAGCGCCGTCGAGCCTTATGTCAACAAAGAACTGTCGGAGGAGAGCCGATACCAGCTGGAGGAGCTCCTGGCCGGTGTTAGCTCGACTTTTGTTTCTGCCGTCAGCAGCAAGACCGGCAAAAGCGAAGAAGAGATCAATGCACTGCTCAACAATCCGCCTACCTTGATGGCGCAGTCAGCTTACCGAAACAGGCTCATCGATTCGCTGCTCTATGAGGATCAGCTGGACGACCTTATCAGGGGACGCATCGGGTTGGACGAAGGGCGCTCCTTCCATACCGTTTCCAACAGCAGGTATTATAAAGTAAGCGATGCGACCGCCGGCCTCAGGAACACACCCTCAAACAACCGTATTGCTGTAATTTATGCTTCAGGAGAGATCCTGCCGGATATCAATAATGGCTTTCCCTTCGGTGGACAGCAGCAGTATATCAGTGCCTCCTGGTTCCGGGAGAATCTGGAGAAGGTACGTGACGACAAGGATGTCAAAGCGCTGGTGGTTCGTATCAACAGTCCGGGTGGCTCGGGCACCACCTCCGACGCGATATGGCGCATGCTGCAGGAAACCCGCGAAGAGATCCCCGTAATTGTCTCCATGGGATCGGTAGCGGCTTCCGGAGGTTACTATATCGCCATGGCCTCAGATTCCATCGTGGCCGAACCGACTACGATAACGGGTTCCATCGGCGTCTTTTCAACCAAGTTTAACCTGAACGGACTTTTCAATGAAGAGCTGGGTATCACTTTTGACGAGGTTAAATCACACCCTCATGCCGACTGGCTCGACCCCACGAGGGGTCTCACTCCGACGGAACAGAAGGCCTTCCAACAGTATACCGATGAGTTTTACGCCACCTTCATCGGCAAGGTAGCCGATGCCCGCGGCATGACAACGGAAGCCGTAGATGCCGTGGCACAGGGACGCGTCTGGACCGGCGAAGACGCCAAAGCCCAAAATCTCGTAGACCTGCTCGGCGGCCTCGACAAGGCGCTGGAGGTTGCGGCCGAAAAGGCCGGGCTGGCTGACTACCGAACGGTGACCTATCCCAAACAGCAGAGCTTCTACGAGCTGCTCATGGGTTCGG
>CAYWDK010000071.1:0-9166 GCA_964457025.1 uncultured Balneolaceae bacterium
ATGGCACAGATAAAGAGGTTGAAGGTGATGGCGGATGCGTTAAAAAACACATCTTTCTTTTTTACCATTGTTACGATGAGCCGCCAGAAATCCTTATACTTCTGCACTATGATCTTGCTGGTTATGAATAAGTGAGCTAAAATAAAAGCTCCACATTTTTTATGCTACTTCAAAGATTTTTTGTGGCAGTCGTACCTTAGCTCAGCATTTAATATAGAACAATTACAATAGTAAGCGAATCATTCATAAAAGGTCAACCTTAGTTAGATGAGTCCCAAAACCAAGTCGAAAACGCCGCTGATGCGGCAATACGATGAAATCAAGGAAAAGCACCCCGGAACGATCCTGCTGTTCCGGGTAGGGGATTTCTACGAGACCTTTTCGGAAGATGCCGAGCTGGTAAGCAAGGAGCTGGGTATCACGCTCACCAAACGCAACAACGGAAGCGACCAGACACCGCTGGCCGGTTTTCCCTACCACGCCCTCGATACCTATCTGCCCAAGCTGGTGAAGCGCGGCCACCGCGTGGCGGTGTGCGAGCAGGTGGAAGACCCATCCGAAGCGAAAGATGCCGGCCGCAAGGTAGTAAACCGCGAAGTGACCGAGATCACCACGCCGGGTGTTACCATGTCGGAGAAGCTGCTGGAACACAAGCGTAACAACTATGCGGCGGCACTCTACTGGGAAGGGGGTACGGCAGGGGTGGCATTTGCCGATGTGTCGACCGGAGAGTTTGCCTTGAGCCAGGTTTCCAAAGAGTATGTACAGGATTTGCTTCAGTCTATCAGTCCGGCCGAACTGCTGCTTTCGCAGAAGATGAAGAACAAGGTGCCGGACGAACTGCAGGATTATAACATCTCCTTTATTGAAGAGTGGGTATATGAAGGCGACTACGGCTACAATCTGCTCACAGACCACTTTGAAACGCATTCACTGAAGGGTTTCGGCGTGGAAGACCTGGCCATTGCCCATGTGGCGGCCGGCGCGCTGATGCACTATATACAGGAGACCCAGAAAGCTTCGCTGGGACACATCCGTCGACTGCACGCTTTTGAAAACCAGGAGTATATGGCGCTGGACAATTCCACCAAGCGAAACCTGGAGCTGATTACCAGCCTGCAGGAGGGAGGCACGGAAGGTACGCTGGTCTCCATCCTCGACAAGACCTGCACGGCCATGGGCGGGCGGATGTTGCGCAAGTGGATTATGCGTCCCCTGAAGCGCCTGAAGCCTATTACGCAACGCCTGAATGCGGTAGAAGCCCTGAACGTAAATCACGAAGCACGGGAGAACCTGCGCGAGGAGCTGGAGCAGGTTGGCGACCTTGAACGTCTGATATCGCGGATCTGCGTGGGGCGTGCCAATGCCCGGGACCTTATGCAGTTGAAGCTGTCGCTGGCTCAGGTGCCGCGCATCAAGATGCAGTTCAGCCAGCTGGACGAGCCGTTGCTTAATGATATTCGCGACCGGCTGAAACTGTTGATCGAAGTGCAGGAACGAATCGAGAAAGCCATCCAGGAAGACCCGCCCGCCAGTGTTCGCGACGGAGGTATTTTCAAGGACGGCTTCAACGAGGAGCTGGACGAGCTGCGCGATGTGGCCCGTAACGGCAAGAAATACATTGCCAAGATCAAAGAGGAGCTGACCAAAGAGACGGGCATCAGTTCGCTCAAGATCGGCTACAACAAGGTCTTCGGCTACTACATTGAAGTGACGAATACGCATAAGGAGAAGGTGCCTGAGCACTTCATCCGCAAGCAGACGCTGGTCAATTCCGAGCGGTACATTACGCCGGAACTGAAAGAGGTGGAAGAGAAGATCCTCTCGTCTGAAGAGCGCAGCAAGACGCTGGAGTATGAGCTTTTTGAAGAACTTCGCCTCTACGTAGCCGAATTTGCGGAGCAGGTGCAGGAGGTAGCCGGCGCGCTGGCCGAGATCGATTGCCTGCAGAGCTTTGCCGAAGTAGCCTTTCGTAACAACTACTGCAAACCGGCAATTGCCGACGATCAGGTGATCGATATTACAAAGGGCCGTCACCCGGTGGTAGAGAAGACCTTGCCTCCCGGAGAGCCTTTTATTCCGAACGATATTCACGTGGAGAACGAGGACGAGCAGATCCTGATCATCACCGGGCCAAATATGGCAGGTAAGAGTATCATCCTACGGCAGACCGGGTTGATCGTACTCTTGGCGCAGATCGGCTGTTTCGTACCCGCAGAGGAAGCGCATATTGGTCTGGTGGACAAGATCTTTACTCGTGTAGGCGCTTCCGATAATCTGGCTGCCGGCGAGAGTACCTTTTTGGTAGAGATGAACGAAGCGGCCAACATTTTGAATAACGCTACCCGCAACTCGCTCATCCTTCTGGACGAGGTGGGTCGCGGCACCAGCACCTTCGACGGATTGAGTATCGCCTGGGCTTTGGCCGAATACCTGCACAACCAGCCTTCGGTGGCTGCCAAGACGCTCTTCGCTACCCATTATCACGAGCTGAACGAGCTGCAGAATATGTACGAGCACATCGTCAACTACAATGTGCAGGTAAAGGAGCATGACGGCAAGGTTATCTTTTTGCGCAAGCTGGTAAAGGGCGGTGCCGATCACAGTTACGGCATACAGGTGGCAGACATGGCCGGCCTGCCTTCGATCGTTATCGACCGTGCCCGCGAGATCCTGAAAAACCTGGAGAGTCACAGCCTCGACCTGACCGACAGCAACGGAACGCTGGAAGAGGGCGCTAAAAAGAAAGCGGTGGCCGCCAAGAAGGCAGCGAAGAATATGGACAAGCAGGCGCAGATAGACCAGATGTCGCTGTTTCAGACCCAGCTGGATCCGCATGTGGAGCAGCTTATCGACAAGCTGGACGCATGCGATCCCAACCGGATGACCCCCATCGAATCGCTGATGCTGCTTTCGGAGTTGAAGAAGCTGGTTGACAATAACAAGAAAGGGCAGTGAAAACATCCGCCAAATATATCGCCGACCGTATCCGGCTGATGATTGCCACCAAGCAGTTCCAGGTGGGAGAGCTATTGCCTTCCACGCGTCAGCTGGGCCAGCAGCTGGAGACCAGTTTTCATACAGTGCGCAAGGCCTACCACATACTGGCCGACGAGGGGCTGATCCACAGCGAGCAGGGGCGAGGCTTTATAGTAGAGCGGCAGACCACTGACCTGGACAAGGCAGACCGGCTGGAAATCGGTGCAGAGAAGATGCGCCGCCTGCTGGAAGAGCTGATCGGCTACGGCCTGGACGAGACGGAGATTGACGAGCTGTTTCAGGAGCAGCTCAGTTATATGGATTGGCCCGACCGAATCGAGAGCTGTGCGGCCATAGGGGAGACGGACGAGCTGGGCAGGATGCTGGCCGACGCCATCAAAAAGAAAGTCGGGATACGCAGCACCGTGCTGAATGCCAATGAATACAACAAGACCGTAAAATATGACGCCCTTTTTGTTCCCCTGGAGCTGGTCAACAAATTCCGCGAGTTTGCCGAGACGGGCCGCTTGCTTCCGGTAGTGTTCGGTTTCAAGGCGGATACCCTGCTTTCGATCGTAGACCGGGCCGCCATCGAGACGATCGGGCTGGTGGCTTCGGAAGAGAAGACCATCCCCAAGATTATCAATGCACTGAAAATGAGCATCAATTTCGAAGGCTCGTTTGTGGCGGGTGCTACCTACGGTAAGTCGCTGCCGCTCTTCGTGCGGGATACCGACCTGATTCTTTACACCTCCCAGAGCGCAAAACTGGTGGAACAGAAGATTCCCGAGCGCCGGCGCATCATGCTGGAGTATGAAATTTCGGAGAAGAGTGCCGATACCATCCGGGCTGAGTTGTGGGATCAGTAGGTGAGAGGTGAAACGTCAAAGGTGAAAGATGAGACGGATGACCGTCTTTCTACTTTATACTTACTTCTAATTACTTTTTGTTGACTGTTAACTGAAACGATGACCGACAGAAAACTGCGAAAACTGATTAACCGTGCCATCGAGGCCGTGGAGGCTGAGATCGAGGCGGTACGTAAGAGGCCGGCGCAGGATGTGCTTTTCAAGGGAAAGCGCAAGGAGCACCACCCGCCGGGCGTCTTTTACTATGAGTTCGATTCGCAGAATACCTCTATTCGCTTTGCAGAGGTGATACGCGGTGAGATTGAGGGCTATGACAAGGAACTGGAGCTCTACCCGGTGGAAGTGGAGGAGAAAAAAGTAGTACTTCATTTTCCGCACAATTACGGGGACGAAATTGAAAAAGTGAGCCTGGAATGGGAAAACGACTTCGTACTGCGCAAGCTGCGGGACGAGCTTATCGATTTGCTGGATAACAAGAAGGGGCTGCAGCGGCTTAATATGCTGTTTGATCCCGACCCCGAAAAACATCACAGCGAAGAGGAGACCCGGGTGCTGGATGACAGCCGTCGCAATCCGTCGCAGCACGAAGCACTGGTCAAAGCGCTTCAGAATAAGGTGCTTTATGTATGGGGTCCGCCTGGTACGGGCAAGACTTCGACCCTTGGCTTTATGATGGCCAACTACCTGGTGAAGGGAAAGCGGGTGCTTTTTGCTTCCAACACCAACCGTGCCGTGGATGTGGGGCTGCTCAGCCTGCTCCGGGCGCTGACGGATGTTGAACGGGACCACCTTCAGCAGGAAGTGACCCGCTTCGGCGAGGTCGCACTCGACAGCCAGGCACTGGAAGAGGTGTGGTTTGAAAAACAGGTCAAGGAGCGGGAAGAGGAGCTAAAAAAGAAAGCGGCCGGCCTCAGCCGAACGTTGGATAAGTACCGCAAGCTGCAGCAGGAGATTGACAAGCTGATGGAATATGGCGAAGACGTGCCGCAGGAGCTGGACGACGAGATCAACCTGCTGGGCATCAAACTGGACGAACATGGCGGGGAAGAGGCGGCCGAGGAGAAGATCGAGCGGATGATGTCGGTAAACGAGCGTTTCGAGCTGGAGCGCAGGCAGCTCATAGCCACTACGCTTGCGAAGGTGTGTACTTCGGATTTGTTTGACGGGCAGGAATTTGATGCCGTAGTAATCGACGAGGCTTCCATGGCCAACCTGCCCTACCTGATGGTTTTGGCGTCCAAGGCGGCCGGCCATATCGTGGTGGTGGGCGACCCCATGCAGCTTCCGCCCATTGCTTTGACCGACGATCCTTCGGCGCGGAATTTCCTCGAGAAGGATGTCTTCACGCATGTCTCCAAAGCGCAGTCGACCGAAGACCTCTTTTCATGGCACGACTTCAACCGTTCGTTGACCGCATTCTTTGATGTGCAGTACCGCCTCAATAAAGACCTGGCCGATGTGCTGAGTTCGGTTTTCTATGAGAACCGGTTGAATACAGTTGATATCAGTGATGAAAAAAGCGAAACGGAATCTGTACACGGGGCGGCTACGGTCAACGTCATCGACAGCAGCAAGTATGGGCCGGTGCTCACCCAAAAAGATGAGGGCAAAGGTTTCAGCCCGGTGAATGAAATGCATGGCAAAATCATCATCAAAATGGTGAACCGGTTGGTTAAAAAGAACCACGTGCCTATCGAGGAGATCGGTATTATCGTCCCCTTCCGCAGCACGGTATATGATATCCGCGATCTTTTGTATGGTGAAGGATATGAAGCCGTTGAGGTAGGCACCATCCATACCTTCCAGGGACGGGAGAAGAGCGTTATAATTTTTGATACGGTGATGAGCGGCGAGCTGGAGAACGGCAACAGGAGGCACTATTCCGTACGGCCTTTCGACGAGGAGAAAAACGGCCTGAGCGTGCCCCGATTGCTGAACGTAGCTTTCTCCCGAAGCAGGGACCGCCTTGTGATACTGGCCGATATGGACCACATCAACAAGGTGTATGCCGGAAAGTTCCTCGGCCGCCTGCTGAACCGCTTTATCAGCGTGGAAAACAGTTAAGTCTAATCAATTCCTTTTCTTATGCGAACAGTTATATACCGATTATTGATGGCCTCGGTTCTATCCGTGTGCCTGTTGTTTACAACGGCAGACCCCAGCCTCGGACAACAAACCACGCGTTATGTCCAATGGCCGGCTTCCGGCACGCATGTCGGTGCTATCAATAAGGCACGCGGTCTGGCCGATTCGCTCATGAAAGCCCAGAATATACCGGGCCTGCAAATCGCCGTCTCGGTTGAGGGGGAGAAGGTCTGGTCGGAAGCTTTCGGCTATGCCGATGTGGAGCAGCGTGTGCCGATGTGGCCACATACCAAGATGCGCATCGGCAGTGTCTCCAAAACCCTTACCTCGGCAGCCATCGGCAAGTTGGTCGAGCAAGGCAGGCTGGACCTGGACAAGCCGGTACAAGCATATGTTCCTGATTTTCCGGAAAAAAGAGGAGTCATTACCACACGCCTCTTGGCAGGGCATCTGGCCGGGATCCGTCATTACCGGGGAAATGAATTCCTGAGCGACAAATTTTATCCTACCGTAAAGGAAGGCCTTGCAATTTTCAGGGACGACACCTTGCTATTCGAGCCCGGCAGCAAATACAGCTACAGCAGCTACGGATGGAATCTGGTAAGCGCCGTTGTGGAAGGAGCTTCCGGAGAGCCTTTTCTGGAGTATATGAGGAGGGAGGTATTCGATCCGCTTGAGATGGAGCAGACGGTGGCAGAGTATATGGACCGCATTATATATCACCGAACCTCCTATTATGTTAAGAACGAGGACGGGATGTTACAGAATGCACCTTATGTAGATAACAGCTATAAGTGGGCCGGCGGCGGATTTATCGGTACGGCCGATGACCTGCTGAAGTTCGGAGAGGCGATGCTGGGCGATGGCTATCTCAATGAAGAGACCATAGCCATGCTTTGGGAGTCGATGGAAACGGAGGCGGGGGAGAAAACCAATTACGGCATCGGCTGGCGAAGCGGTACCGATCTGGAGGGACGGCGCTGGGTGGGACACAGCGGAGGATCGGTAGGGGGTACGACGCAGTTTATCATTTTCCCCGATCAGGAAGTGGTGGTGGCCATGATTAGCAACCTAAGCGGCGTCAATTACGGCGGTCTCCAGGTGAGAGTGGCACAGTTATTTATGAATCAGGATTAAAAATCGTCTTCTTTGTAGCGGCGGGTCAGCCGATTCTCGTTGACCCGCTCTAAACCCTCCAGTTTTTCGGGATTAAGGGAGGCCAGAGTCATCTCTCTCTTGCCAAGCGCTCCGGGGGCTCGGGCCACATGCCAACCGGCCCAGCACATGGCCCCGCGGGCTTTTGAGGCGGCGCAGTAGGTAGCCAGTACGGTGTCTGTTTTGCTAAGGCCGGCCAGCTTTTGGAAAGTATCTCCGGTCCAGAGTTCGGGGTTCGCTTCGGGCGAAAAGGCGTCATGCAAGATGAAATCCGGCATAAATTCGTCCGGGCGGTAGTTGTCAAAAAGTCCATAGAAAACCGTTGTTATTACATTGTGGCTCATTTCAAAACGGTTGTACCCTTTTTCAAGTCCTGAAAACAGACCTGCCGTCTCGCCGGCAAGCTTTGGGTTATTTATAAATTCCCCGAAATTGAAGGAAACTGCCTGTTCGTGGGTGATAGGATATCCCTCCACGGTCTGATATTGAATCCGGATACTGTTTTCTGAAGTTGCCAGGGCGTCCAGGAGCAGCAAAAGGTTTAGGCCCGTACCAAAGCCGACTTCCAGGATGCTGACGGCCGTTTCGGTTTGAAGCGCACGGTAGAGGCCGCTTGTTTCAAAAAAGACGTGCCTGCTTTCGGCTACGGCACCGTTGGGATTGTGGTAGTGCTGGTTAAAGTGACGGGAGAAGAGTGTGTGGGAGCCGTCGTCGGTGAGACGCAACTCAGGTTGCAAAGAAGGTTCCGTGCTTTCTGTATTATTGCTCATGAGTTATGCTGACGTTGCCGAAACCGCAGCTGATAGTTATGGGGACACCGCCTCCATTAAGCTTGCCTGAAACCGTCCCTTTTTCTCTGCTGCCGGCAAATTGAAATTCTTTGTCCAGTGTAACGGAATTTCCTTTTGCTTCCAAATCGGCACCCAAGCTACCCGGCAGGGCGAGAGAGATGTTCCCGGCCGAAGTTGAAAAGGCAAGCTGGCCGGTAGCTTCGGTTACCGAGGCCGTAATGTTGCCGCCTGAAGTCCTGATTTCGCCTTCCCCTCGCAGGCCGATGAGGTCGATATTGCCTCCGCCGGTTTTGGCAATGAGCTTGCCTTCGGCCTTGTCAATTTTGATATGCCCGCCCGAAGTGGAAAGGGTCGTTTCTCCAAAAACCTCGTCGCAGGTTATATGGCCGCCGTTGGTTTCGGCTACGGTGGTGCCTGAGATACCGTCCAGCGTAATATGTCCGCCTGAGGTCTTGATTTGTTGCCGCCCGCTTAGGTTTTGAGCGCTTATATGCCCACCCACGGTCGAAGCGTTGACGGTTACGTCTCGCGGAAGGGTGAGCGTGGCTTCCAGGTTTACCCTGTTTGAAAGATCATAGGGTTGGCTGGAAGAGATGGCAAAAGAGGCCTCTTCGTCAGAAAGGGCCTTTGATATGGAAAATTTTTCGGAAAATTCGGAGGCATTGGAGACATCGCCCGTTGCCCGGAGCAGCACTTTAGCCGTGGCATCATCACTGCCTACGATATTGATGTTGCCGAAGCCCAGTTTCAGGTTAAACGACTGAAGGTCGGCTACATCAATAGACTCGCTGAAGACGTAGACGCCGGATGAGACTTCGGTCCATTGCGCTTCATCCACATTATACTCTTTATTGATATATACTTTGCTATTTTGAAGCTTTACGCGGTAGTCGCCCTGTTCGATCTTTTCGAGCTCCGTTTCCAGTTCCTTCAGGGATTGGTCAACTGAAACCTCTACCGAGCTGTTAATATGGGCCGTATGCTCGCGAATAACCTTATCCAGATTCTGAAGGTTGATCTCCAGGTTCTTTAGATTCTCGAGGTTTTTGAGGTTCTTCAGGTTTTCTAGGTTCCTGAGGTTTTCGAGATTGTTCAAATCAATTACAATGCTTGTAGGCAGGGGCGGTTGAGGTGGAGCGGGTGTAGAAGGTGCACTGACATGCACCGCGCTTCGGTGGGCGTCGGTGGATTCTGTTGAATTCCGGTTCATCAAAAATATGGCAAAACCGACAAAAGCCAGTCCGGCTACTACAATTTCCCAAGATACTTTAGTTGAGCTCATAACTT
>CAYWDK010000072.1:0-9081 GCA_964457025.1 uncultured Balneolaceae bacterium
TGTTTTAAAGTACACAAGGATAGCAGTTATTCTCTCTGAAATCAAAAGAGATTTTCCGGCAGATCGAAAGGCCTAAGTCTGTTTTTCGGGCAACAGCAGGGCTTCGGAGAACATGGAGTCGTCAAAGAAATCCCGGGAGAAATTCATGATGTCCCCTGAGGTTACCGCATCGATATTTTGGACCAGTTCGTCGGAAGTAATAAAGCGGTCGAAGTAGAGCTCGCTCTTGGCAAGACGCGACATGCGGTTACTCATACTCTCCAGCGAAAGCATCAGCTTGCCTTTCAACTGGGCCTTGGCCTCTTCCAGCTCCTTTTCCGGAATGGCTTCCTCCCGCAGCTTGTCCAGTTCCTTGCTGATAAGCGAGTGCACGTGGTTTACATATTCCCGGTCGGTGCCCACATAGATGCCGAACATGCCGGTATCCTGGTACGACTGGTTGAAGGTGTTGATCGAGTAGCAGTAACCGTACTGCTCGCGGATGTTTTGGTGCAGGCGCGAACTCATCCCCCCACCCAATACGGTATTGGCTACCAGCAAGCGGTATTTGTCGTCATGATTGTAGTCGAGGCCGCGGCGTCCGACTATCAGATGGGTCTGCTCAATGTCTTTGGTAAAGTCCAGTTTTTTCTTTTTGAACTCCGGCAGCGGCTCCCGTTCCTGCTCAGAACCCTCAGCCTCGAGACTGCCGAAATAGCCTTCCACCAACTCAACGACCCGCTCGTGCTCCATATTCCCGGCTACCGATACCAGCAGGTTCCAGGGCTGATAGCGCTCTTCCATATAATCATAAAGATCCTGCCTGCTGAAAGCCGAAACCGTCTCTTCAAAACCGATCACCGGGCGGCCCAGCGGGTGCCCCTCAAACAGCTGGTTGCTGAACTCCTCGAAAAGATAGTCGTCGGGACTGTCGCGATACATCTTCATCTCTTCAATAACGACCTTCTTCTCTTTCTCGATCTCATCTTCCGGAAATGAAGGATGAAGAACCATATCGGAAAGGACATCCAACGCACGCTCCAGCTGGGTATTGAGGCAGCGCGAATAGTAGCAGGTATATTCGGAGGAAGTGAAGGCATTGAGGTATCCGCCCACCGATTCCATGCTCATGGCAATGTCGTAGGACGAACGGCTGTCGGTACCCTTGAACAGCATATGCTCCAGGAAGTGGGTCACCCCCGCCTGTTTCGCCGATTCGTTGCGGCTTCCGGTCTTCACCCAGATGCCGACCGAAACGCTTTTAACACTCTCTACCTGCTCGGTCACAATCCGAAGGCCGTTATCGAGCGTCGTTTTCTCGACAAAGTCAATCTCTTTTGTGTTCTGCATGGAAGTCATATAAATCGGATAACCTTATTAGAATGGAGACCGTTCGTGATGTCCCGGCCAAAAATAAAAAGCGCCACTCTGATATCAGAATGGCGCTTGGTAATTCAGTCGGTTTGTTTATTCACCGTTTTCGCTGAGAAGCGCCTTACGGGAGAGCCTGAGCTTTCCGCCGTGCTCTACCTTAAGCAACTTCACCTCGATCTCGTCGCCTACCGACAGCACATCACTTACGTTCTTGACGTGGTCGTGGCTGATCTCGGAGACGTGCAACAGGCCGTCTTTTCCGGGTACGATCTCGACAAAAGCCCCGTACTCCTTGATGGTTTTGACGACCCCTTTATAGGTGGCACCTTCATCCAGCTGGCCGACAATACCCTGGATACGTTTTTTGGCTTCTTCGGCCTTAGAGAGATCATCGGCAGTAATAGTAATCATTCCTACGCCGCGGTCTTCATCTTCCTCAACCCAGATCTCGGTGTCGGTCTCTTTCTGAAGGGTCTGGATGACCTTACCGCCCGGGCCGATAACGGCGCCGATCTGGTCTCCGTCAATCTCCATATTGAGGAATTGCGGTGCATATTGTGAAAGCTGTTCGTTGGGAGAAGAGATGGTTTCAGCCATCTTGTCCAAAATGTGCAGGCGGCCCTTGTGGGCTTGTTCGAGTGCACGCTCCAGTACTTCAAAAGAGATGCCTTGAACTTTCATATCCATCTGGCAGGCGGTGATGCCGTCTTTGCTGCCTGCGGTCTTGAAGTCCATGTCGCCCATAAAGTCCTCTTCGCCGCGGATGTCGGATAGGACGACCGCGTCGTCTTCTCCTACAATCATACCCATGGCGATTCCGGCACACGGCTTCTTCAGCGGGACACCCGCATCCATAAGCGCCATGGAGCCTCCGCATACAGAGGCCATGGAAGAGGATCCGTTGGATTCGGTAATGTCGGAAATAACGCGAATCACATAGCCGAATTCCTCGAAAGAAGGCATCAGCTTCTTGATGGCACGTTCTGCCAGGTGTCCGTGGCCGATTTCACGTCGGCCGGGACCGCGCAGGAAGCCTGCTTCACCCACGCTGTAGGGCGGGAAGTTGTAGTGCAGGAAGAAGTTCTTATCCTCTTCCACCAGCAGCGTGTCGACCGACTGGGCATCCTTCTTGGTACCCAGAGTAACCGATACCAGCGCCTGCGTCTCACCGCGGGTAAAGATAGCGGAGCCGTGGGTACGGGCCAGGTAGTCTACCTGCGTCCAGATATCACGGATATCCTCGGGAGAGCGTCCGTCGATGCGACGTTTCTTCTCCAGAATCATGGTGCGAAGGCGCTTCTTCTCAATATCACTGAGAATATTCTTGATGGTGCCTTCTTCCTCTTCGTATTCTTCGTTTTCCAGCAGTTTTTCAACTACCGAATCTTTAATTTCTTTCAGCTTCTCGCTGTACTCTTCCTTGCCGAGGCCGGTGTTCACCAGTTCACGGATCGGCTCTTCGGCCAGCTCCTTGACCTTGGCTTCCAGCTCTTCGTCAACAGGCTCGGGAACAAATTCTCTTTTCTCTTTGCCGAAATCCTTGCGAAGCTCTTCCTGGAATTCGCACAGTTTCTTGATCGACTCGTGTGCCGCTTTGATAGCGTCAAGCATCTCTTTCTCAGAGACCTCGTCCATCTCGCCTTCAATCATCAGTACGCTTTCTGCCGTACCTCCGACGATCATGTCGATGTCGCTGTTCTTCAGCTCGGAGATGGTAGGGTTAATTACAAATTCACCGTCGATTCGTCCCACTCTTACTTCGGCTGAAGGCCCTTCGAAGGGTGCATCAGAAATATGCAGTGCGGCGGAAGCGCCGAAGCCTCCAAGTACGTCACCGTCATTTTCCCCGTCAGAGGAAAGTACGGAACAGATTACCTGGGTCTCACAACGGTATCCGTTCGGGAAGAGCGGACGCAATGTCCGGTCGATCAGACGGCTGGAGAGGATCTCTTTATCATTGGGGCGCCCTTCTCTTTTAATGAAGCCGCCCGGAAACTTGCCTCCGGCAGAAAAGCTCTCGCGGAGGTCTACGGTTAATGGGAAAAAGTCCTGTCCCGGCTTGGGTTCTTTGGCACTTACGGCGGTACACAACACCATGGTGTCGCCCATGCGAACCACTACGGCACCGTCAGCCTGTTTTGCAATTCGGCCGGTTTCAACGGATAGCGTCTTTCCCGGTGCAAATTCTATACTTCTAAAATCTTCTTTCATCGTATTTACTAATTCTATTCGAGTTTATGTATAACGTTCTTGAATGCTCAGGAGAAAAGAACTTGGCCTCCTGCAGCAACTGACCCTGAGGAAAATCAGAAAGGGAAACATCCTCAACCGGTGCGATATGCCATTTACCAACATATAGAAAAAAGGCACGTTCGCAGAAACGTGCCTTAACAAAATTACTTACGAATACCGAGATCGCTGATAAGCTCGCGATACTTCTCGATATCTGTTCTTTTCAGGTAGTTGAGCAAACGGCGACGTTTACCCACCATTTTCAGCAGACCGCGGCGAGAAGCGTGGTCTTGCTTGTTATCTTTCAGATGATCGGTCAAATGATTAATTCTCGCAGTGAAAATAGCAATTTGTGCTTCGGTAGAACCCGTATTTTCTTCCGAGCCACCGTATTTTTCTACAATTTCCTGTTTCTGTTCTTTAGTTATGGACATGTATTTCTCTGAATTCTGATTTTCTTTACGTCAACTGCTTGTTTCATTGTTATTATAGCGTGCAAAGATAAGCGATAATGGAATAGTTTGCAATAAATTTAATGGGCTGCAATGATTTCAAGAGCGCTTTCTTTATCCTTGGCCAGCTGCTCTTTTAACGCTTCCACACCGTCAAATTTCATCTCGTCACGAATGCGCCTCAGGAAACGGACCTGCACTTCCCTGCCGTAGATTTCTTCATCGAAATCGAAAATGTTGACCTCCAGGGTTCTGTCCGATCCTTCAAATGTGGGACGCGTGCCGATATTCATCATCCCGCCATACCACTCCCCTTCAAAACGAAGCTTCACCGCATAGACACCGTCCCTGGGAATAATTTTCCGGTTGTCCTGGGGACGAATATTAGCTGTCGGGTAGCCTATTTTATGGCCACGCTTGTCACCGTGTATCACCATGCCGTTCAGCCGGTACGGGCGCTGCAGGAAGCTGGCGGCCTGTTCTACATCGCCCTCTTCGCTCAGGGCCTTGCGGATGGCGGTGCTGCTCACGGTTTTGGCCCCTACCTCTTTTTTCGAAACCACATACGCATCAAATCCTAGTTCCCTTCCAAGCTCTTCGATAGTCTCGATAGTGCCTTCGCGGTTGCGGCCGAAGTGGTGGTCGTAGCCAATAACAAACTCCTGCACACCGATTTTCTGGTGAATGATATTTCTAACAAACTCTTCGGAACTTAGCAAAGAGAAATCCCTGTCGAAGGGGATTACCACCATTCGGTCGATACCAAGTTCTTCCAGGATCTCGCGGCGTTCCTGCAGGGTGGTCAGCAGCTTGATGCCGTCGTCACGGGGATCGATGATCTCCCGGGGGTGCGGGTCGAATGTAACGACCACACTTCGGGCTTCCCGCTCTTTCGCTTTGCGTACCAGCGTATCCATGATCGCCCTATGGCCGGCATGGACTCCGTCGAATGTCCCGACCGTAACCACCGAATCCGGATCACACTTTACATCCTTCAAATAGACCAGTTCTGCCATAAATCTTGGACTCCTTTACTTCAAATTCTCTGCAAAAATGTGGTTCAGTTCCTCAATATCAAAAGCATCTTCACTCCGGAAATTGCCAATGGCAGTGCGTTCCAATGCCGTAAGATGCGCAAGCGAGTCGACAGCCCTGCCCAGATCATAGGCAAGCGACCGGATATAGGTGCCTTTGCTGCACTTAACATACAAGTTTAACACAGGGTTCTCGAAACCGAGGATCCTGCTTTCGTAGATAGTTATCAGCCGGGGAGGGCGTTTAACTTCCTTCCCTTTGCGTGCCAGTTTATAAAGAGGTGTCCCTTCATGTTTCAGCGCCGAATACATGGGCGGCACCTGCTTAATAGTCCCGGAAAAATGTTTATCCAACGCTTCACTGATCATCTCTTCCGTAATATGTTCGCATGGCGCCGTCTCCTCAACCTCCGTCTCGGCATCATGGCTGGCCGTGGAAGCACCGAAAGTAACTTCTGCCAGGTACTCTTTGGGCTGGGACTGAATCTCCGAAATTGTTTTGGTGCCCTTGCCGCAACAGACAACCAGGAGGCCCGTCGCCATGGGATCGAGCGTGCCGGCATGCCCCACCTTTCTCAGGTCGATGCACTTGCGCATGTGTTTAACCACATCAAAGCTGCTCCACCCTTTGGGCTTGTTAATCAGGAATGCTGCTCCGCCTGCAAAATCGTAAGAAGGTTCCGGAAGACCGGTTTTGGAAAAGACACGCAGTTCTTCGAGTGGAATGGCTTTGGCCATGAAAGGGGATCCTATTCTTCTTCGCCGGAGTCGCGCTGCTCCCTCTCTTTGCGGATCTTCTCAAAAAGGTTCTCCATCTTATTGGCGTATTCGGCGCTTTCGTCTTTATTGAAGTGGAGCTCAGGAATACGGCGGACCTGGTGACGGATTTTTGAAGCCAGCTCTTTGCGAATATTGGGATTGTGCTCTACCAGATGTGAAAAAATGGCATCTTCGTCTTTGCCGGGAGCATAAATGCTGAGAAATATTTTGGCGATCATCAGATCGGGTGTCACCTCCACGTGGGTAACGGTAATAAACGAGCCGCTCTTCTGGTAATTCTTCTGAATAATCTGGCCCAGATCGCGCTGTATGACGGCCGCTAGCCGTTCGGTTCGGATACTCATAACAATAATGGTGAAGTCAGATGATCAAGCCGGTGCAATCTATTGGACATCCTCAATATTCTTGGCGTCTTCCAGCTTACGCTTCGACTCGACTACTTCGTAGTTCTCAATGACGTCGCCTACTTTCAGGTCGTTGTAGTTGACGATACTGATACCGCATTCGTAATTGGTCTGCACTTCTTTGACATCTTCTTTGAAGCGTTTAAGCGAGTCGATCTCGCCGTCGTAAATTACGACCCCGTCGCGTACCACGCGTACCGGGTTGTTCCGCAAGATCTTGCCGTCGGTCACATAACAGCCGGCGATGGTACCCACTTTCGAGACTTTGAAGATCTCGCGCACTTCGGCGTTTCCTACCAGTTTCTCGGAAACTTCCGGTGACAGCAGGCCTTCCATAGCGTCCTTAACTTCGTCAACGGCATCGTAAATCACGCTGAACAGGCGTATGTCGATCTCTTCGGTCTCGGCAACTTTCCGGGCGTTGGCCGTAGGCCGTACCTGGAAGCCGATGATGATGGCGTCGGAAGCCGAAGCCAGCAGTACATCCGATTCGGTAATGGCGCCTGCCCCGGTGTGAATGATGTTTACTCCCACCTCGTCGGTGCTCAGCTTCTGAAGCGATCCGGAAAGCGCCTCGATGGAACCGTCCACATCGGCCTTGATAATAATATTGAGCTCGGAAACCTCGCCAAGCGCCATGCGGCGTGAGAGATCATCGAGCGTGAGGTGCTTGGTACGGCGCAGCTGCTGCTCGCGTCGGATCTGCTGTCGCTGGCTGGCCACTTCCTTGGCAGTCTTCTCATCTTTGGCTACCACAAGCTTATCACCGGCCTGCGGAATTTCGTCAAAGCCCATAAGCTGTACCGGCTGTGAAGGGCCTGCTTTCTCAACCCTTTCACCGTGTTCGTTCTCCATGGCACGTACCCGGCCGAAGCAGGGCCCGGCTACAAAAGGATCTCCCACTTCAAGCGTACCGTTCTGCACCAGGATATTGGCAACAACGCCTTTACCCTTATCCACACGGGCTTCCAGAACCACACCGTCGGCCCGGCGATTGGGATTGGCTTTCAGTTCCATGAGCTCGGATTCGATCAATACCTTTTCAAGAAGCTCTGAAATGCCTTCTCCGGTCTTCGCTGAAACCTCGGCCGACTGTTTGTCGCCGCCGTACTCCTCGACAATCACTTCGTGTTCGGCAAGCTGCTGCTTGATTTTCTCGGGATTCGCTCCCTCTTTGTCAATCTTGTTGATGGCAACAATAATGGAAACTCCCGCAGCCTTGGCGTGGTTGATCGCCTCTATAGTCTGCGGCATCACAGCATCGTCTGCGGCTACAACCAGAATCACAATATCGGTTGCCTGGGCACCCCGCGAACGCATGGCGGTAAAGGCCTCGTGACCCGGAGTGTCGAGGAAGGTAATGTTTCTTCCGTCCTCGGTCTGAATTTCATAAGCACCGACGTGCTGGGTAATACCTCCAGCCTCTCCCTCGGCCACCTGCGACTTACGTATGTAGTCAAGCAGCGAGGTTTTACCGTGGTCAACGTGACCCATAACGGTAATGATAGGAGCTCTCGGCTCGAGGTCTTCCGGATCATCCTCTTCAATTTCAATCTCTTCAACAACCTCGTCGGCATCCACAAACTCGACTTCGTAACCGAACTCTTCGGCTACCAGCTCAATGGTGCTGGCGTCAAGCCGCTGGTTAATAGAAACCATCATGCCGAGGTTCATGCAAGTAGTGATTACTTCATTGGATTTTACATCCATCAGGTCGGCCAGGTCACTCACGGTAATAAATTCTGTGACCTCCAGGATCGTCTCTTCAAGCTCTTCCATTTCTGCCTGAAGCTGCTCTTCCTCCTCGCGTTCTTCCTTACGCTGGCGGCGGCGCTTCTGGCGACGGCTACCCACGGTATCGGACGACTGCATCTTCTGCAGTGTCTCTTTCATCTTCTGTTCTACATCGTCTTCATCAACCTGCTTGCCTCGGCTGCGTTTCTTTTTCTTACCTTTCTTCTTGCTCTTCTTCTTGCCGCCCGACTGTTCCTCATCGTCCATATCCTTCTTGCGCTTGCGCTTCTTCATGCGCTTGGGACGATCCTCATCATCAATACTGACCTTGCCGAGTACCTTGGTGCCTTTCAGTTTACCGGCACGCCCTCGAATGATGTCTTCTTCATCAAAGCCTTCCGATTCCTCATCATAATCTTCTTCGTCCTCATCCTCGTCCTCTTCATCTTCGAGGTCTTCTTCATCTTCGGCTTCATCGGTCTCCTCTTCAGCGGCGACCTCGTCATCTTCGTCCTCGACTTCCTCATCTTCATCTTCTTCAACCTCTGCTTCGGCAACTTCTTCGTCTTCCTCAGCTTCAGCTACAGCCTCCTGTTCTTCGGTCTCTTCTTCGGCTGTCTCTTCTTCCTCCTGAGGGATCAGGCCTTCGATACGTCCGTCGCCTTCGTCATCATCTTCAGGCTCGAGCGGCAGCTCTTCGTCAATCGGTTCAAGGTAGTCGTCGATGGAAACGCTCTCATTCCGGCTGGCCCGGATCTGGTTTCTCCGGTTTTCATACTCTTCACGCGCCTTTACGTGCTCCTTGCTGCGAGCTTTATCAGCACCGTATACCTCCTCCAGCACCTCGTACATTTCCGAGGTCACCTTGGTATTGGGCTTGTTCGCCACATCGAAGCCTTCTTCCGACAATGCATCTACAATCGATTGAGTAGATACATTAAACTCCGATGCAACTTTAAATAACTTTTTTGGTCTATCGTTTGGCGACATAAATGGTATTTAATCAGTAAAGTGCGTTTCGTTCGCTTATATCCCTTTTCTTTCAGGATATATAAGGTATAGGCTTAGCCTGTATAGGGTCAAGTTTTTCTT
>CAYWDK010000073.1:0-5844 GCA_964457025.1 uncultured Balneolaceae bacterium
GGGTAAGAAGCCGGCAAAGGAATGATTCAGTCCAAATAGTTGTGATAGTATTCGTGACGAAAGGCAAGTGGAATGAAGTCGAGATGTTTTCATAACGGAACTATTTGAATTACTGAAGCCCTTGAATTTTATTAATAACACATTGTTTGAGCATAGTCAACATTTTTTAGTCACTCTCACTGTCAATCATTAATTAAAATCATTACCCATCATGGAATCTTCTGCGCAAGCATACTGGCTGGGACACTCAGCATTCAAGCTGGTTACTCCCGGCGGAAACCATATCCTGATCGACCCCTTCCTGAAGAACAATCCGACTACTCCCGATGAGTGGAAAGAGCCGGAAGAGGTAGATTATATATTGCTGACCCATGGACACGGTGACCATGTAGGTGATACCATAGAAATTGCCAAACGTTCCGGATGCAAGGTGGTTTCGAATGTGGAGCTTTCGGGACTACTGAAAAAACACGGCTTGCCTGAAGACCAGGCCGTCGAGTTTAACAAAGGCGGCACCATCCACTATGACGACTTTTCCGTGACGCTGGTATCCGCCAACCACAGCTCCTCTTTCCAGGGGGAGTATGCCGGCGACCCGGGCGGGCTTGTGATATCCATGGAAGATGACATCTGCATCTACCACCTCGGCGATACCAACATCTTTGCCGACCTTGAGCTGTACGGCCAGATGTATGTCCCCCACATCGCATTGGTACCCATGGGTGACCACTATACGATGGGGCCGCAGGAAGCCGCTTATGCCACAGAGCTTATCGGCCCGGATGTAGCCATCCCGATCCACTACGGTACCTTCCCTCCGCTGACCGGCGATCCTCAAGAATACAAGGGATTTGTGGAAGACATCACCGAGACGGAGGTATGGATACCTGAAGCCGGAGAAAACTTCCTTTCCTGACTCCAAATACATTTTAACAGGACAATAGCACCTGAAAAGGTGCTATTGTTATTTTAACTAAATATTAAGCTACTGTTAACATCCGTTTATATACTCTGTAATACCATTTTTTCTATTATTTTAGATTGTTAGACACCATCAACCAGCATTAGGGACGTTTTGCACAAGACCAAGCATACACCACAGGAGATAGCCGTATGGCTGATCAATGAAATCAAGCGAAAAGGCCGACTTGACCGTGACGAAGCTGTGTCCGGGATCGAGTCCAATTTCAGTAACAGGTTTATCTCTCTTACCAAAGAGGGTAACAAATCGATAGCGGCCGATGTGCTCCGCAATTTTCGCGACCTGAAAGACGACACCATCGCCTGGAATGTAGGTGACCAAGCATGGATCTCCTCTACCAATGGAAACCGGTCGGACGGTTCGTCACAAAATTTTCCTGAGATACCTACAGCCGTAAAACCCCAGCAAGTACCCAAAGGCGCGGGACTCGATCACCCCTCCCTCTACTTTAATCTTGAGCTGGGCTGGCTCGATTTCAACTGGAGAGTACTCTACCAGGCAATGGATCCACGCAACCCCCTGCTGGAACGGCTCCGCTTTGTCGCTATCACCGCCGGCAACCTTGACGAATTCATACAGAAACGGGTAGGCGGGCTGAAACGGCAGGAAGCGGCCGGCGTCTATGACTTGAGTCCCGACGGACGCACGCCCGACACCCAGATCGAACTGGTGCGTGAACAGGCTGCCAAAATGCAGTATAAAATTTCGGAAGTCTGGAACAGGCAACTGAAAAAGGCTATTGAAAAAGAAGCCTCCATCAAGATCTCCTACTACGGGGATCTCTCTCAAGAGCAAAAGAGAAAGCTGGACGATTACTTCATGGACCATATCTACCCGACGCTGACTCCGCTGGCGGTAGACCCCGGCCATCCCTTCCCTTTTATTTCCAACCTCAGCCTTTCGCTTGCCGTCAAGCTGCGCAAGCCCAAGCGCGACGGCTATAATTTCGCACGCGTCAAGATACCGACCAACCAGCCGCGCTGGCTTCGTATCGAAAGTGACGATTTTGCCTATAACTTTGTCCCCATAGAGGAAGTCATCCGTCAGAATATTCAAAAACTCTTCCCGGGCATGAAGCTGGAAAGCAGCTGCCTCTTCCGCATCACCCGGAATGCCGATCTGCGCCGCAACGAGGAGGAAGCCGAAGACCTGCTTTCGATGATCTCCGAAGAGCTCCGCGAGCGCCGCTTTGCCGAAGTGGTGCGCCTCGAGGCAGAAAAAGGCATAGACGAAGAGGTACTGAATCTGCTCAAGAATGAGCTCAAGCTGGACGAAATCGATATTATAAAAGTGGAAGGACTGCTTGACCTTACTGCCTGCTCCAAGCTAGCTGACCAGAATTTGCCGAACCTAAAGTTTGAAAACTGGAGCCCTGTAATACCGAAACCCTTGTATCACGAAGGCGAAACCGAAGACGAGCAGTCTATCTTCGACATCATCCGTAAAGGTGACCTGCTGGTGCACCATCCTTACGAATCGTTCTCGGCCAGTGTACGCCGCCTTATCGAGGAAGCCGCCGACGACCCCAATGTGCTCGCCATCAAACAGACCCTTTACCGTACCTCCGACGATTCTCCTATTGTCAAAGCACTGATACGTGCCGCCGATAAGGGCAAGCAGGTGGCCGTGCTCGTCGAGGTGAAAGCCCGCTTTGACGAAGCCAGCAATATCGAGTGGGGCAAGATGCTGGAAAACGCCGGTGTGCACGTGGCCTACGGGCTGGTAGGACTCAAGACCCACGCAAAGGTATCCCTGATCGTGCGCCGCGAAGGCGACCGCCACGTCACCTACTGCCACATCGGCACGGGTAACTACCACATTCAGACCGCGGAAATCTATACCGACCTGGGACTGCTCACCAACGACCCCGACCTGGGCTACGACGTCACCAATCTTTTTCACTACCTAACCGGTTACGCTCCCGACCAGAACTACCGGAAACTGCTGGTAGCGCCCAACCACCTTCGGGAAGCTTTTTATGAGATGATCGACCGGGAGATTGAGCTGTCCGAGAGCGGTGAAGAAGGCAGGATCATCGCCAAGATGAATGCACTGGATGATGTCGGCATCATCCAGAGGCTCTACAAGGCATCGCAGGCCGGAGTGCAGATCGACCTGATCGTACGGGGCCATTCCCGGCTGCGTCCCCAGCTGGAAGGCTACAGCGAAAACATCCGAATCATCAGCATCATCGGCCGCTTCCTGGAACATGACCGCATCTACTATTTCGGCAACGGCGGAGAACCGAAGATGTTCATCGGCAGCGGAGACTGGCGGTTCCGCAATCTTAATGAGCGTGTAGAAGCCATCGTACCCATCACCCTGCCCGCCCTGCAAAAAAGGATCAATTCCATCCTGAAAAAGGCGTTAAAGGACAATCGCCTTGCGTGGGATATGCACTCCGACGGAAGCTTTAGCCAGCGCCAACCCAAGGAGGGGCAAAACGAGAAGAACTTCCACGAGATGATGATGAAGAACGCCCGCAAGCGCGCCTCCCGCTAAAAACCCCGCCTTATATCTTATACCTAAGTATTGAAGAACCTCAGTATCAGAAAAATAAGCACGCCCGTCACCGATACGTAAAGCCATACCGGCAATGTGAACCTGGATAATTTACGGTGTAGTTTGATCTTGCCCGAGAAAGCCAGATAAAAACTCCCGAGTATCATCGGCACTACGAGGGCCGAAAGAATGATGTGCGTAATCAGGATAAAAAAGTAGACTGGCCGGATAAATCCCTCTGCCGTGAAAGAGGTGTGCCCGTGAAAGTTGTGATAGATCACGTAGCTGATCAGGAAGAGGCTTGATGTAAGGAAAGCCGTCAGGTTAAAACGCATGTGCGTCATATACTGCTTTCTGCGGATGGCCCGGTAGCCGAACAGCAGCAAGACGGTACTGCTCGCATTCAGCAGCGCGTTGAGCGCGGGGAGGCTGGTGATCAGATTCGAGCTGTAGTCGCTGCCACCCTTGAAATAGATAAGCCATATTAAAAAGGTGAAGGCGAGCGCGCTTACCAGCAGTATCACTCCTACCGCCTTGGGAAGGCTCAGCTCCTTCAGGAAATTGACGGTAAATTGGTCTTCAAAATTATTCGACATCGTCTTTTCGGTTGCGGGATTATCGGGAGGTTGAAAAGGTAGGGATAACACAACTATAAATCACTTCCATTCCCTGCCGCAGCAACCAGCCCATTTGGGATGAAAGCTTACCAAGCTGGTCCTCAAAAAAAGCAAGTCAAATTTTCAGCAAAAAATGAAAATTAAATGCCGGATTAATTACGCATTTTTCTCAAATAGATTATATCTTGAGCACTTCTTTTGAAGGAGTATATGGAGGCAGTGAAATTATTTAGATTGGGTATAAATATCCTGATCTGAGTTTTAGCGGGTTCTAAAAGAGTACGATTTTACATACCTTCATGCCGTCCCGGACAAGGGGCATTAATTGCGAAATCAGCAACGAATAATTTTTCTTTAGACTATGGCTCAGATTTTTCCCAAGTGGGCAAACGATGTTCCAAGACGGCTTTTGCTCGGGCTTATCATTTTCGCAACAGTTACAGTGGCAGGTGTCTGGTATTTTTTCTCCCCGGAATATACCGACGTAGGTTATGCCCCTCAGCAACCCATTGAGTACAGCCATAAGATTCACGCGGGTCAGCTGGGGCTGGATTGCCAGTACTGTCATTCCAACGTCTCCAAGTCGAAGCAGGCTAACGTACCTCCTACCCAGACCTGCATGAACTGTCACGGCCAGATCGACTCACAAAAACCCGAAGAAATTCAGAAGATCCGCGACAGCTGGAATTCAGGCGATGCCATCCAGTGGGTGCGCGTTCACAACCTGCCCGACTACGCCTACTTCAACCACGCCATCCACGTCAATGTGGGCGTGGGATGCGAAACCTGCCACGGCCGTGTCGACAAGATGGATGTCGTATTTCAGAAAGAACCTCTTAGCATGAGCTGGTGCCTCGACTGTCACCGCAACCCCGAGCAGTATGTCCGTCCCGTCGAAGAAGTAACCACGATGGGCTACCAGGCCGAGAACCAACTGGAGATGGGACGCGAACTGGTTGCAAAACATAATATCAACCCGCCCACCTTCTGTCAGGGCTGTCATTATTAATTAGGTGTCAGGACCGGGTATCATCCACGAATCTAGAATAAACTGAATCGTAACAGAATGAGCGACGAAGTAAAAAGTCCAAATTACTGGAAGAGCTTAAACGAGCTGTCTAAAAACGAAGAATACCAGAAGTTCGCTGAGCGCGAGTTCCCTGAGAACGCTACCGAACTGAACGACCAGGTGTCCCGCCGCAGCTTCCTGCGTGTGATGGGTGCCTCTATCGCTCTTGCGGGCTTTGCCGCCTGCCGCCGGCCGGTACAGAAAATCCTTCCCTACTCGAAGCAGCCTGAAGAAGTGGTTCCGGGCGTACCTTTATATTATGCCTCGGCCATGCCTTTCCAGGATGCACTGACGGGCGTGGTAATCGAGAACCACGAGGGACGTCCCACCAAGGTGGAAGGCAATGAGATGCATCCCGCCAGCCTGGGTTCCAGCAGCAAGTTCAACCAGGCTTCCATGCTGGAGATGTACGACCCCGACCGTTCGCGCTACATCGAACAGGACGGCGAACGCTCTTCCTATAACCGCTTTATTGAATTCTGTGCCGAACATTTCTCCGACACCGGCAGAAGCATCGCCTTTGTTTCGGAAGCCAACTCCTCTCCCACCTACAACAGGATACGGGAGCAGGCTATGGACAAATTTTCCAACGCACGCTGGATCAGCTATGAGGCTTTCAGCGAAGATAACGCCCTTGAAGGTACCAACATGGCTTTCGGGCGCCGCCTTCGATC
>CAYWDK010000073.1:5944-8990 GCA_964457025.1 uncultured Balneolaceae bacterium
TACCGCGATGAGACGGCCAAAGTGAGCAACTGGCACGTAAACCGAGCCCACTACCTGGAAAGCTGGGGCGACGGCTACTCCTATTCCGGAGCACGTTCCATCATCCAGCCGCAGATCGAGCCGCTCTTTTCAGGCATCAGCGAAATTGAATTTCTGAACGCCGTTGTTAACGGCACCCAAACCAAGGGATACCAGCTGGTCCAGGAGACATGGAGGAGCTACTACCGCTCCAACTTCCAGAGCCGCTGGAACAAGATCCTGCACGACGGTATCGACAGTGAGGGACATTTCACCGCCGTCATGCCGAATATTGCAAGTAATTTTTCCGGAATGGCGCGCCAGTTCGTATCGGGCGACGATTCCGCCGACGGAATGGAACTGGTAATCCGTCCCGACTCAAAACTGTTTGACGGACGCTATGCCAATAACGGCTGGCTTCAGGAGCTGCCCGATCCCATGACCAAAATTACGTGGGACAACGTAGCCCTGATGAGTCCCGCCACCGCCGAGAAGCTCGGCGTAGAAGCAGCCGGACTCGGTAAAGCCGAAGTTGAAGTAGTTTCCATCACCGTCAACGGCAACACGGTTGAAATTCCCGCATGGGTTCAGCCGGGCCATGCCGACGACAGCATCACCATTACGGTAGGCTACGGACGCGAAGGCATCGGAAGAGTCGCCAACCAGACCGGGGTAGACACCTATCCCCTGCGCACCAGCACTTCCATGCTCTATGCCACGGATATTACGGTAGAAAATACGGGCAGGACCTATGAAATCGCCTGTACCCAGGATCACAGCAGCATGGAAGGACGTTCGCTGCTGCGCCATGCTACCCTTGAAGAGTATAAAGAAGAACCCGACTTCTCCCAGTACGACAAGGCCTACGACGCCGAGCTGCCGGGAGAAGCCTTTGCCGCGGAAAAAGGTTCCGACCAGCCGCTGAGCATCTTCGATGCTATCGACGAGCAAGAGTATCCCGATGAGCAGCCCCAGTGGGGAATGACCATCGACCTGAACTCCTGTATCGGATGCGGCACCTGTACCATCGCCTGCCAGGCCGAGAACAATATCCCGGTCATCGGCAAACGTGAAGTGAGCAACGGCCGTGAGATGCACTGGATTCGCAACGACCGCTATTTCGAAGGCGACAAGGACAATCCCAAAGCCCTGCACCAGCCGGTTCCCTGTATGCACTGCGAGCTGGCTCCCTGCGAGCAGGTCTGCCCGGTAGCGGCCACCACCCACAGCGATGACGGCATGAACCAGATGACCTACAACCGCTGCATCGGTACCCGTTACTGCGCAAACAACTGTCCTTATAAAGTTCGCCGCTTCAACTTCTTCAACTACACCAAAGAGTTCCTCACCGACGGAAATGATCCCGAAGTGATACAGATGGCGATGAATCCCGACGTGACGGTCCGTTTCCGCGGTGTGATGGAGAAATGCACCTACTGCGTGCAGCGCGTAAACCGTGCCAAGATCCAGAAAGAAATTGAAACCGACGGCGCATCCATCAAACCCGATGACGGCTCTGTCAAAACAGCCTGCCAGCAGGCCTGTCCTTCCGACGCCATCTACTTCGGCGACCTGACCGACAGGGAGAGCAAGGTTTCACAGACAAAGATGAACAACCGGAATTACCTGCTGCTTGAAGAGCTGAACACAAGGCCGAGAACCTCGTACCTTGCCAAACTGAGAAACCCCAACCCGAAACTGGCCTAAGACCAACCTTTTATACGATGAGCACAGATTATCAATATGCACCTGAGCCCGCACTCGTTAAAGGCGACCACACCTTTGGGAGTATTACGGACCTTATCGCGAAAACGCCGCTTTCTCCCACACCCAAGCTGTGGTATCTGGCCTTCGGAGTAGCTAACCTGCTGCTGATCACCCTACTGGGTGCCGTCGGATATCTGGTCTGGGAAGGAACCGGTATCTGGGGACTTAACAACCCAGCAGGATGGGGTTGGGCCATCATCAACTTTGTATGGTGGGTTGGTATCGGCCACGCCGGTACACTGATTTCCGCTATTCTCTTCCTCTTCCGCCAAGGCTGGCGTACCGCCATTAACCGCTTTGCCGAGGCCATGACCATTTTTGCCGTGATGTGCGCCGGCCTGTTCCCGGCTATTCACGTGGGGCGTATCTGGGTGATCTACTGGGTATTCCCGGTCCCCAACCAGATGGCCGCCTGGCCCAACTTCAGCAGTCCGCTTTTATGGGACGTATTTGCGGTAAGTACCTACTTCACCGTGTCGCTGTTGTTCTGGTATGTAGGTCTTGTTCCCGACTTTGCAACGCTGCGCGACAAAGCCAAAAGCAAGATCGCGCAGATTTCCTACGGTATCGCAGCCCTGGGATGGACGGGCAGCTTCCGCAACTGGTGGAATTATGAAAAAGCCTATATGATCCTGGCCGGACTGGCCACTCCCCTGGTACTTTCGGTACACACCATCGTATCCTTCGACTTTGCCGTCTCCATGATTCCGGGCTGGCACAGTACCATCTTCCCGCCTTACTTCGTTGCGGGAGCTATCTACTCCGGCTTTGCCATGGTACTTACGCTGATGCTCATTGCCCGCAAGATTTACAATCTTGAAGCCATTATGAACATAGATATCATGGAGAAGATGAACCTGGTAATGATGGTTACCGGTAACCTTGTAGCTTTTGCCTACCTGTGTGAAGGGTTTATCGCCTGGTACAGCGGATATATCTATGAACAGGGAATCTTCTGGCTTTATGTGACAGGCCCGTATGCCTGGGGCTTCTGGATCCTGATGTTCTGCAACGTGGTGACCCCGCAGTTCCTCTGGTCCAAGAAGATCCGCCGCAACGTGACTTTGACTTTCATCATCTCGATCATCGTGAACATCGGGATGTGGTTCGAACGCTTTATGATTGCCGTAGGCTCGCTGGCTACCGATTTTATGCCCTCTTCATGGGACTACTATTCTCCCACTTTCTGGGATATCATCACCTACATCGGCACCTTCGGCCTCTTTTTCACCTTCTTCCTGCTGTTCCTGCGCTACCTGCC
>CAYWDK010000074.1:0-8738 GCA_964457025.1 uncultured Balneolaceae bacterium
TGCTCGCCGTTTTCATCATCTTCCAGCCGGAAATCAGGAAGCTGCTCTACAGCCTTGGACAGAATACCAACCTTGACCGCTTCTTCATTCGCTCCGGTTCCGAATCTATCATTGACGAAGTAATTGATGCGGCGCGAAATATGTCGCATTCCAAGACGGGTGCGCTGATCGTATTTGCCCGTACCTCATCGCTGCAGGACCTGGTCGATGTAGGTGTAAAGCTGGACGCTACGGTAAACAGCGAGCTGCTTCAGACAATATTCAACAAGCACACACCCTTGCATGACGGGGCGGTGGTCATACGTAACAACCGGATCGTGGCGGCGAGCTGTTATCTGCCCATATCGCAAAACCCGAACCTCTCTTCCGTATTCGGTACCCGCCACCGTGCGGCCGTGGGCATTACGGAAACCAACAATGTATTTGTGCTGGTTATCTCCGAAGAGACCGGCCGTATTTCCATTGCCCGGAACGGCTCTCTGACCAGCGGGCTGACGATCCAGAAACTGCGTTCCGAAATGCAGGAAGCCCTCGGAAAGCAGAAAGTAGCGGATGAGGATGTCGCCTTCTCATCGACCCAGTCCGAGCTGAACCTGGGCTGATCGGTAGCTCTTTCCAACATCTTTGCTGAATCTCCGTAACAGTCAGGCGCATACCAATTTTAAAAAGCGAGGATGTTATGTTTCGATCACTATTCGTTGCCACACTGATGCTTTGCACTTCCGCTTTCGTCGCTACTGCCCAATCCACAGATGAATTCCATATGGATGAAGCCTATTCCATCGGCTCCGGCGGCACTATTCACCTGCAGAGCGATGATGCTGAAGTCCGCATAATTGGCTCCAACCGGAGCGACGTACGGGTAAAGGTTGACTACAAACTGGAAATAAAAGGTTTCAGCTTTGGTTCGGGTGACCGTTTCCAGATGATTGTAGAAGAGCGGGGCGGAAATTTGAGAATTCGTGAAAAACCCAGGGAGTTTCAAAGCAGGGGAGTATTCGGAAGCATGAGGGAAGAGTATACCATTCTGATCGAAGCTCCCAGGAATGTGAGCCTGAGAATAGAAGGAGATGACGAGACCTATGAGATATCAGGTATTGACGGTCGGCTGGATCTGGATGCCGACGACACCGATATCACCATCCGCGATTGCGGCGGAGACTTTTTTGCCTTTGATATGGACGACGGCAGCCTGGATATGGACGAGGGCCGCGGTGAACTGCGCATCAGGCTGGATGACGGTGATTTTGAGATAGGAAGGGGCAATTTTACTTCCGTTCGGGTTGAAGCCGATGACGCGGATATGAGTATTACCACTTCACTGGCCGACAACGGCCGCTACCGTTTTGACATGGACGACAGCGAATTGAATTTTACCGTAGCCGGTGGAGGAGGGGCCTTTGAAGTCCGCCATGATAATGGTAGGATATCGGCCAGCGGGCCTTTTGAAAGGGTTATGGAAGACGACCACATCAGCCGGTACCGGCTGCAGGGAGGTTCTGCAAGAGTCGATATAGAAACCGACGACGGACGCATCCGGTTCAGGGTATTATAGGATAATGTAGGGTGCGGAACTAAACAGGCTTGATACGTTGACGGGGTAGGGAAGCCGCGGTCTCAGGACTTGCGGCTTTTCTTTTCGTGGAGGTCCAGCAGATAGCGTGCCGCCTTGAAAGAGCTCATGCTTCCTTCGAGCACCTTCTGCTCGATCTCTTCCAATTTATTTTTAACGGAAGGGTCGCTGTAAAAAGAATCCTTCAGCCGGTTATTGATGGTCTCGTACATCCAGTGCCGCGACTGCCGGTTCCGGTTGGAACTGAAGTATCCGTTCTCTTTGACAGCAGAAATATATTCTTCAATCATTTCCCAAATCTCTTCAATTCCTCTGTTTTCCAGGGCCGAACAGGTTGTTACTTTCGGGACCCATCCCGATTCGGTGGGCGGGTAGAGGTGCAGGGCGTTTTTGTATTCACGTACTGCCTGCTGCACCTGCTTCTCGTTGCTGCTGTCTGTCTTGTTGATGGCGATCGCATCGGCCATCTCCATGATCCCTCTTTTGATACCCTGCAGTTCGTCGCCCGCGCCTGCCAGCATCAGCAGCAGAAAGAAATCGACCATGGAATGTACGGCAGTCTCGGACTGTCCCACACCGACGGTCTCTATAAAGATGGTGTCGTAGCCGGCTGCCTCGCAGAGATAAATGGTCTCCCGGGTCTTGCGTGCGACACCGCCCAGCGAACCGGCGGTTGGTGAGGGACGGATGAAGGCATCGGGATTGTTAGCCAGCGACTCCATGCGGGTCTTATCGCCAAGTATGCTTCCTTTGGTACGTGTGCTGCTCGGGTCGATGGCCAGGACAGCCAGTTTGCGTCCTTTGCCTGTCAGGAAGGTTCCCAGTGATTCTATAAAAGTGCTTTTGCCTACCCCGGGCACGCCCGTAATGCCGATGCGGATAGAGTTGCCTGTTTTGGGAAGGCAGGCCTCGATAATCTCCTGTGCCGTCTCCCGGTGTTCTGTCTTCGTACTCTCAATCATCGTAATGGCGCGGCTCAGGATGGTACGGTTACCCTTCGAGATGCCGTCAACATACTCCTTCAGGGAGAGGCTCTTGTTTTTTCCCTTGAACTCCTCCAGGCTTTTGGGATTTATGGAGTCGCCGGATTCTACCCCTTTACTCACCGAGAGTGACGAATCCCTGTTTTTTGATTTATCCTTACTCATAAATTTTTGTTCCCATCAGGCACTTAATGTTCTCAGTGCCTCAGTAGTTACTCCCGGCTTTCGATCAGGATTTCAAGGATCTGCTGTGCAGCCAGAGAAATGACGGTGCCCGGGCCGAAAATTCCTACCACTCCTTTATCATAAAGGAATTCGTAATCCTGTTGGGGAATGACTCCGCCTACGATAACCATGATATCGTCGCGGCCCTGTTTCTTCAATTCTTCGATAACCTGGGGAACCAGCGTTTTGTGTCCCCCGGCCAGGCTGGAGACGCCCAGTATATGTACGTCGTTTTCTACCGCCTGTCGAGCTGCCTCTTCAGGGGTCTGGAAAAGGGGCCCGATGTCTACGTCGAAGCCAAGGTCGGCGAAACTGGTAGATATAACTTTGGCGCCGCGGTCGTGCCCGTCCTGGCCCATCTTGGCTACCATGAGGCGAGGTCGGCGTCCCTCCAGCTCCGCAAAGCGGTCGGCGAGCTCTTGGGCTTTCTTGAAATTGTCGTCTTTATCTATTTCTGAAGAATACACGCCTGATATGGATCTGACTGTTGCTTTATAGCGCCCGAAGACCTCTTCCATGGCATCCGAAATTTCCCCGAGGGTGGCTCGCTTCCGGGCGGCTTCTACGGCCGCTTCCAACAGGTTGCCGTCTCCCGACTCGGCTATTTTCGTCAGCCGGTTGAGCGCTTGTTGTGTTTCTTCGCTGTTTCGTTCCGTTTTCAGCTTCTCAAGGCGCTCAACCTGGGCTTTGCGGACTTTCGTATTGTCTACCTCAAGAATGTCAATTGGGTCTTCTTTTTCAAGTCGGTATTTGTTGACGCCTACAATGGTATCCTGTCCGGAATCGATACGCGCCTGCTTTTTGGCGGAAGCCTCTTCGATACGCATCTTGGGCAGACCGGTCTCAATGGCCTTGGCCATTCCTCCAAGTTCCTCGACTTCTTGTATCAGCTCCCAGGCCCTGTGGGCGATGCGGTCGGTGAGGTACTCCACATAGTAACTGCCTGCCCAGGGATCGATGGCTTTAGTAATGCCGGTCTCTTCCTGCAGGTAGATCTGCGTGTTGCGGGCGATGCGTGCCGAGAAATCGGTCGGCAGAGCAATGGCTTCGTCGAGGGCATTGGTGTGTAGCGACTGCGTATGGCCGAGCGCCGCCGCCATGGCTTCGACAGTGGTGCGGGCCACATTGTTATAGGGATCCTGCTCGGTGAGGCTCCATCCGGAGGTCTGGCAATGGGTGCGCAGCGACATCGACTTGGGATTCTGTGGATCGAACTGCTTAACCAGCTTGGCCCAAAGCATGCGAGCCGCTCTCATCTTGGCGACCTCCATAAAATGGTTCATGCCGATGGCCCAGAAGAAGGAGATGCGCGGGGCAAATTCGTCTACATCCAGCCCGGCTTCGATGCCGGTACGCAGATATTCGAGCCCGTCGGCCAGCGTATAGGCCAGCTCCAGGTCACAAGTGGCGCCGGCTTCCTGCATGTGATATCCGCTCACGCTGATGGAGTTGAATTTGGGCATCTTGTTGGAAGTGTACTCAAAGATGTCTCCTATAATCCGCATCGATGGCTTTGGAGGATAGATATAGGTGTTGCGGACCATGAATTCTTTTAGGATGTCGTTCTGAATGGTGCCGCTCAGCTGCTCTTTGGAAACGCCCTGCTCTTCGGCGGTAACGATGTAAAAAGCCATCACCGGGATGACGGCGCCGTTCATGGTCATCGAGACGGACATCTCGTCGAGCGGGATCTGATCGAAGAGGATCTTCATGTCAAGGATGGAGTCGATAGCGACACCCGCCTTGCCTACGTCGCCGGTAACACGCGGGTGATCAGAGTCGTATCCCCGGTGGGTAGCCAGGTCGAATGCGACCGAAAGGCCTTTCTGCCCCTGGGCAAGGTTGCGGCGGTAAAATGCGTTCGATTCTTCGGCCGTTGAGAATCCGGCGTACTGCCGGATAGTCCACGGACGGATATTATACATGGTAGAATAGGGCCCTCTCAGGTAGGGAGGGATACCGGCGGCATAGTCGAGGTGTTCAAGATTTTCAATATCCTCTTTGGTAAAAGACGGCTTAACGTCGATCTGCTCGGGCGTTGTCCATACGGATTCGCCGGCTGACCAATCCTTTTTTCCGTTTTTGGAAACTTCCGGCCGGTATGCTATATCCGAAAAATCAGGTCTCATCAACTTATTCCCAGTTTTTGTTGAAAGCTTTGCAGGCTTTCAAGTACGTTGCTTTTAGCATGAATGAAGTCGTCGACTCCGGCTTTCTTGTAGGTTTCAATATCATCTTGGGGATATCCGGCAAGCGCGAGGATGGGTTTTGTCTTCACTTCATCTAATTTCTCGCAGAGCGCGGGTACCAGTTCTTTGTATTCGTCATCCGAACTGCAAAGCACCACGATATCCGGTTGTTCTTGCTCTATAGCGCTTATGGCATCATCAACAGTATCGAAACCGATGGGGTCTTCTATATCATATCCGGCACAGCCGAAGAAATTGGAAGTAAAAGTGGATCGTGCTTTTCTCATTTTCTTATTCCCCAGCGGCAGTGTAAGCACCTTCGGGGTGGCTTCATGCTGTTCCGTGGCCCGGCGTATAGCCTCAAAATCCTGCGGCCCGCGGTAGGGACGGATGGGGCGGATGTTATGCTTCTTGAGGTCGTAAAACTGCGGCATCAGGTCACCCAGGGTACTGCCTTCGCGGAGCCACTTTTTCAGGGAGGACATCAGCTCGTCCGGATCTATCTCGGATTCAATATCGCTTTCCGTAAGGGAAACTGTCGGCTGTTCGGATGTCTCGCGCTCCTCCAGCTTCTCATCGGGATTGGGATACTGGTTGGTTCCGACAAATACGCGTCCTCTTTTTGCAATGGACCGGTCTCTTTTCTGCCGTGATTCTTCCACGGCCGTCGGAATGTAGCCGTCCATTATCGATTGCATCAGGCCGCCTTGCTGTTCCACTTCCCTGAAACAGTCCCAGACCGCTTCGGCTATTTTATCGGTAAGAACCTCAATATAGTAGGAGCCGGCAGCCGGGTCTGTTACTTTGTCAAGGTAGGCTTCATCCTGCAGGATGATCTGCTGATTCCGGGCGATACGGGAAGAGAACTCATCGGGCCGGCGCAGTTCTTTGTCAAAGGGATCGAGGGTGATGGAGTCGCAGCCGCCAATGGCAGCGGACATCCCCTCTGTGGTGGTTCGCAGCATATTGTTGTAAGGATCATAAACGGTTTTATTCCATTCCGATGACTTCCCGTGGATGTACATGGGATAACTGTCCGGATCCAGCCCGTAGGCATCCAGCACCTTCTCCCACAGCTTGCGTGCCGCGCGGAATTTGGCAATCTCAAGGAAGTAGTTGGAGCCGATCGAAAAGTTGAAGTGGATGTTGGAAGCAATATCTCCTGCTTTTAATTCCATAGCGGTTAGCCTGGCCAGGTATTCGCTTCCGGTCGCCAAGGCATAGCCCAGTTCCTGCACGATGGTTGCACCGCAGTTGTGGTAGGTGCGGGCATCAACCCCGAGACATCGAATGCCCGGGAGCTTAGCCGTAGAGAATTGTACCATGCCGGCTGAAATCTCATCTATTTTCTGCTTCTCTTCCGGAAGCTGTCCGCTGACTGCCACAAAAGCGTAGGGATCGAAAAGGAAACTGCCGGAAACTGAGCCGGGATCTGCTTTCGACTCTTCCGTAAAATTGTGGAGCATAGCCAGCAGTACCGGCGAGGCCAGGCCGGCATCGAAGTGAATCGGGGTATTCGTAATATCGATTCCGTCAAGCAGTTTGCCGAATGCTTCCTGATTTTGAATGGCCGTACCCTGGAGGTCGCCGCCGAGCATGCCGGCCGTACTGCGTACTTTCAGTGTGAAGTTGAGGGCCCGGGCGCCTTTTTCAAGAGCCTGCTTTGAAGCGGCGTTTGCGTCTTCAACCGACTGCCTGAAGATAGATTCCCGTATTTCCCAGCTGCCGCCTCCGTCCTTGTTATATACCAGGCGGACAGGGCGTTTCAGGAGGTCCTCCCTGCGGTAGAAGGGCATTGCTTCGACTCCCTCGCCGGTTTCCCATTTGAGCTTCTCTTTATAATCGGCCCCGCGCAGGTCTTTGCGTATCACTTCTTCCCACTCTTCGGTACTCACGGGCGGAAATTCTTTGAATAAAGAATGTTCGTTTTCGGTATTACTCATACTCATAAGCCGGCAAAACAAAAGGTTTATTCGTCTGACTCATCGGAAACCCTTGTCTCCGATGCGCCTAAAATAACGAGCTTGTTTCTACTTTACTAACAGAAGAGGAGAGATTGGCGTTTGTAGAAAAACAGGTCAATATTGAGCAGATCATTTGCTATATTTGGCACGAATAAACCGACGCTTTTGAACTAAATAATTCTATTCCATGGAACAAGTAGAAAACCTGATGCCGCCCCTTACCCAGCTTACCGAAGACGAACAGATGCTTAAGGATGCGGCTGCCGATTTTGCCGACAGTGTAATAAAGCCCAAGGTCATGGAAATGGAAGAAGCGGCCAAACTGGACCCGGAACTGGTCAAGCAGTTTTTTGATATGGGCCTGATGGGTATTGAAATTCCCGAGAAGTACAGCGGGGGCGGAGGTACTTTCTTTATGTCGATCGTAGCTATTGAACAGATTTCGAAGGTTGATGCATCTGTCGGCGTGTTTATGGACGTGCAGAATACCTTGGTGAACAACGCCTTTCTGCGGTGGGGCAACGACGAGGTCAAGGAAAAGTACCTGCCACAGCTGGCGACCGAGAAAGTGGGGGCGTACTGCCTATCCGAAGCCGGTTCGGGAAGCGACGCCTTTGCCCTGAAAGCCACGGCCAAAGACGAAGGCGACCACTACGTCTTGAACGGTGCCAAGCTCTGGATCACCAACGCCAGCGAAGCCGACATCTTCCTGGTTTTCGCTACGCTCGATCCCTCGGCCGGCTACAGGGGTATTACGGCATTCATTGTGGAACGTGATTTCGAAGGCTTCTCCGTATCCAAGAAAGAGAACAAGCTGGGCATCCGTGCCAGCTCCACCTGCGAAATCCTGCTGGAAGACTGCAAGGTGCCGAAAGAAAACGTGCTCGGCGAAGTAGGCAAAGGCTATAAAGTGGCCATCGAGACGCTAAATGAGGGGCGCATCGGTATCGGCGCACAGATGATCGGTATTGCCCAAGGCGCCTTTGACGCCACATTGGCTTATACACAGGAACGCAAGCAGTTCGGGCAGGCTATCTCCGACTTTCAGGGCGTGCAGTTCCAGCTGGCCAAGATGGCCACGGATATCGAGACGGCCCGCCTGCTGGTTTACAATTCGGCGCGGCTTAAGGAGAATGGCCAGAGCTTCCTCAAAGAAGCCGCCATGGCCAAGTATCAAGCCGCTGAGGTGGCTGAAAATGTAACCTCTTTGGCTGTAGACCTTTACGGAGGCTACGGATATGTGAAGGAGTATCCGGTCGAGAAATACTACCGTGATGCCAAGATCGGAAAGATCTACGAGGGAACTTCCAATATGCAGCTGAACACCATAGCCAAGCTGCTGCTGAAGTAATTCGGTATAAAGGGCGGCAGGTGATGCTGCCCGGTGCTTTAGTTTGCGTCATCTGCGCAGCGAAAACCGACATCGTATTCACGGGTATCTTTCAGCATGCCGATGCGCCAGTAGGTTGCGGCGATGGCACCGGGCTCCTTGAAGCTGCCGCCCCGCAAAACGCGCAAAGTTCGTTGCTCCAGGTCGTCCCATTGGGGCTCTTCTCCATCTTCAGGATAGTACTGGTAATAGTCGCCTACCCATTCCAGCACGTTGCCGCTCATGTCATATAGCCCCAGGGCGTTGGGTCTCTTGCTCCCCACCCGGAACGAGTTGGGGGCGCTGTTTTCCATGACCCGCGCGTAGAGCTCCAGGCTGTCGGCTTCGCCAGTACCGCTGAACTTTGACTTATGTCCGCCGGCCCGGGCGGCATATTCCCATTCCTGCTCGGTGGGCAGGCGCATGCCGTGGAAG
>CAYWDK010000075.1:0-8736 GCA_964457025.1 uncultured Balneolaceae bacterium
AAATCGCCAAACAGCAGATGAACTGATGAGCAAGCAGATTCAAACACAACCGATATTTGGACGAACCCGGCATATCCACATGGTGGGTATCGGCGGGATCGGTATGAGCGGCATGGCCGAGATACTGCTTCAGAAAGGGTATAAGGTCACCGGTTCGGATGCCAGCATGGGCGAAACCGTTGAGCGCCTGAAGGAGCTGGGCGCCGAGGTGCATATCGGCCACGACGAAAAGAATATCGAGGGCGCCGACGTAGTGGTCTACACCAGCGCTGTGAAAGCCGAAGAAAATATCGAAACCAAGGCGGCCCTGGAGCAGGGTATTCCCGTCATCAAGCGGGCAGAGATGCTGGCCGAGCTGATGCGTATGAAGTACGGCATCGGCATTGCCGGCACCCATGGCAAGACGACCACCACCACGCTGACCGGCCACGTGATACAGGACGGCAGCTTTGATCCGACTATTATTGTGGGCGGGAAAGTACACAGTTTCTCCAAAACCAATGCCGTGGTGGGCAAAGGCGATATCATTATCGTAGAAGCGGATGAATTTGACCGCACTTTCCTGCGGCTTACACCCTCGCTGGCCGTCATAACGAATATCGAAGCCGAACATCTCGACATTTACGACAACCTCGAGGATGTAAAAGAGGCCTTCATTGAATTTGCCAACAAGGTACCCTTCTACGGTGCCGTGGTGCTCTGCCTGGACGACCCGAACGTGCGCAGCATCATCCCGCAGATCGAACGCAGGACGCTGACCTACGGGCTGACGCCCCAAGCCGACGTGCGCGCCACCGATATCGAAGTGGACCAGTTCCATAGCACCTTCAGCGTGCTGCACGACGGTACCGAGCTGGGTAAAATACGGCTTAAAGCACCGGGCGAGCACAACGTAAAGAATGCCCTGGCAGCTGTAGCCGTGGGACTGGAGCTCGACATCGATTTCAAATACATAAAATCCGGTCTGGAACGCTTTGAAGGTGTATTCCGCCGCTTTCAGCTCAAGACTGAAAAAGACGGGGTGATGGTCATCGACGACTATGCCCACCATCCCACCGAGGTGCAGGCTACACTGAACGCCGCCCGCAAGGGGTGGCCTAACCGCCGTATCGTCGCGGTATTCCAGCCCCACCTCTATTCGAGGACGCAGGAGCTGTACAAGGAATTCGGCTCTTCCTTCTTCGATGCGGAGGTCTGCGTGATCACCGACGTCTATCCCTCGCGCGAGGAGCCGATAGAGGGCGTCAGCGGGAAGCTGATTGCCGATGCGGCCAAAGAGTACGGCCACCGCAAGGTGCATTATGTAGAAGAGAAGTCCGAGCTGCCCGCGCGGCTCAAGGATATTGTAAAATCCGGCGACGTGGTCATCACCATGGGAGCCGGCGACATTTATAAATACGGCGAACAGTTTGCCGATGCGCTCGAATCGGGACTGGAGACTTCGAACGGATAACGAAACCGAATGACAGAAAACAAAACACATAACGAAAGCGGCCGAAAAGGCGCCAAAAAGCGTCTCGACGCCATGCCATGGATTGCCGGAGCGGTACTGGCCCTCGGCATAGCCGTACTTGCCGGCCTCTACTGGACCCGTACGGTGACGGTTCGCGAAGTGCGTTTTGAGGGATATCACTTTGTAAACCAGCAAGAACTGGAGCAGAGCGTGGATATCCCGACGGGCGTACGGCCGGACAGCCTCGATTTCATGAGCATTATCGGCAAGGTGGAGAAGATCCCCTATGTGAAATTTGCCGACATCAGTGTGGAGCCCGGCGGTGAGCTGCTGATCAGCATTACCGAACGGCAACCGATCGCCATGCTGGCCGAGGGCGAGCGAAAGATTTATGTAGACGAGGACGGCCTGCGGCTGCCGCTGATTTTGGGCAAAGCCGTGGATGTGCCGATTGTATACGGCTTTTCGGCCGAGCCGGCAGGTGATACGCTCAAAGGCGACGCCTTCCGTGCGGTCCGCGACTTCCTGGTGGAAGTAAACCGCAAGCCGGTATCCGATGCCACCATCAGTGAAGTAGCATGGACTTCCGGGCAGGGCGTCGTAGCACTGACCAATGAAAATGGCGTAAAACTGGTATTCGGCAAAGAAAATTTCAAAAAGCGGCTGCGCAATTGGGAAGCTTTTTACGGAGAAGTGATCAAGACCAAAGGCATTGCCGGCATGCGCACCGTTGACCTGCGATTCAGAGGACAGGTCGTGACACAAGAAAGTTAATTACATAAAACAAACACAACAGCACGTGGATAATACTATGGAAGAGAAGGATAGAATAGTCGTCGGTCTCGATATCGGTACAACCAAAGTATGCGCCATCGTGGCGTCTATTGACGATCAGGATCGCATACACATCCTAGGCGTGGGCAAGGCCCCCAGTGACGGGCTGAACCGCGGGGTCGTCGTCAATATCGACAAGACCGTGAATGCGATACAGACCGCCATCGAACAGGCACAGCTGGCCTCGGGCATCGAAGTGAATTCGGTAAACGTGGGCATTGCCGGCGACCACATCCGCAGCATGCGCAGCAAAGGCGTCATCACCATCAACAACAAAGACAATGAGATCCTGATGCACGATGTGGAGCGCCTGCTGGAAGACTGCCAGCGCATCATGCTGCCCACCGACCAGCAGATCATCCACGTCATCCCCCAAGAGTTTGTGGTTGACGGGCAAGACGGCATAAGCGATCCGGTAGGCATGAGCGGCATGCGGATGGAAGCCGAAGTGCATATCATCACCGGCCTCGTCTCTGCCGCCAAGAACATCTACCGCTGTGTGGAACGTGCCGGCTATCAGGTAGCCGACATCATCCTGGAGCCCCTCGCCTCTTCCTACTCTGTACTTGATGACGAAGAGAAAGAAGCGGGCGTGGTACTGGTGGATATCGGCGGTGGAACTACCGACGTAGCCATCTTCCAGGACAACACCATCCGCCATACGGCCGTGATCGCCATCGCAGGAAAGAAAGTGACCGACGACATCCGCGTAGGCCTGAGCGTGCTCGACGACCAGGCAGAGAAGCTGAAACGCGAACACGGCGAAGCCTACATCGACCTGATCGAGGAAGACGAGGCCATCACCGTGCCCGGCATAGCGGGACGTCCCCCGAAAGAGATTACCAAGAGCATACTCGGAAAGATCATCCAGGCGCGTATGGAAGAGATCCTGGAGATCGTCGCCATCGAGATCAAGCGGAGCGGCTATGCCGACTCTCTGAGCGCCGGCGTAGTCATTACCGGCGGCGGCTCGCTGATCAAAAACGTCTGCCCCCTGGCCAATGAGGTGCTGGGAATGGATGCCAAGATCGGCAAACCGCTGGGACTCAGCGGCGGACTGATCGAGGAAGTTAATAACCCGATTTATGCAACCGGCGTGGGGCTTGTGATGCACGCCATCCGAACCGGCGGCAATGGGCAAAACCAGGCGATGGTCCCCTCCTCCTCGAAGGGTTCCAGCGTGGAAAAAGTCATGAACAAAATAGCGGACCGGATGAAGAGCTGGTTCAAGGAGTTGTAATCATTATGAGCACAACCGCCACCAAGAATATTATCGATGAATTTATGGAGCGGAATTCCTTTCGCTTCGACCGAACGCAAGATATCAACAAACAAAAGAGGAATACGGAGATGGGTGTCGAATCACCACCGGCCGATACAAAAGACAGCCGCGGGTGGTTCCATATCCAAAATCCAAAGCAATCGAAGCAGAAAACAGCAATAGCACTATCAGTACAAAAACAGCAATCACAGAAGGAGTAAATTATGGCTAACCTTAACTCTCGTTTTAGTTTTGACATAGACGGTCAAGACAATGCGAAAATAAAAGTTGTGGGTGTTGGAGGCGGCGGAGGCAACGCTGTCAACAACATGATACATAAGGGGCTGACCAGCGTGGAGTATATCGCGCTGAATACCGATGCGCAGGCCCTTAAAAACAGTACGGCAGACCTCACCATCCAGGTGGGCACCAACCTGACCAACGGTCTGGGTGCAGGCGCCCGTCCCGAGATCGGACGCGAAGCCGTCGAAGAAAACAGACACGAAATTGAAGAAGCTATTGAGGGAGCCGATATGGTATTCGTCACGGCCGGCATGGGCGGCGGTACCGGTACCGGAGGCGCTCCCGTAGTGGCAGGCATTGCCAAGCGGAAGGGCATCCTTACCGTCGGCATCGTGACCACTCCCTTCAATTGCGAGGGCCCCAAGCGCATGAAGTACGCACTGGAGGGCATCACAGAACTGAAGAAAAACAGCGATACCGTCATCGTGATCCCCAACGAGCGGCTGCTTGACATAGCCGACGAGAATACCACGCTGATGGAAGCCTTCGACAAGGCCAACCAGGTACTCTACAATGCAACCCGCGGCATTTCCGACTTGATCCTGATGCCCGGCCTGATCAACCTGGACTTTGCCGACGTACGCACCACCATGCTTGACGGGGGCGCCGCCATCATGGGCTCGGCCACGGCTACAGGCGAAGACCGCGCCGAAATTGCCGCCCGCGAGGCGATCAACTCGCCGCTGCTTGACGGCATCAGTATACGCGGAGCACGCAACGTACTGGTAAATATCTCCTCGGGCGCCGACCTCGGCATGCGCGAAACCACTACTGCTACGAGCATCATCCAGCAGGAAGCCGGCGAAGACGCCGAGATCATCCTGGGTACGGTACTCGATGAGAGCTACAGCGAAGAGCTGCGCGTGACAGTCATCGCCACCGGATTCGACCTGGCCGACAACCGGGAAGAAGCCAAGGTTGCTCCCAACAGCACCAAGAAGTCGGACAGCAAAAGCACCGCATCTTCTTCCGCTTCCTCCGCCTCTTCCCTGAAAATGCCGAAGGCCAGCGAGTTTACGGGGCAGACCCGCTACTCGCCGACCAACGAACCTTTTTATAAAGGCGAGAAAAACCTGAAAAATATGGACTCTCCCGCCTTCCACCGGCGCGGACTCAAAAACGTCCGCCATCTGAACGAAGAGGAAGAGGAGAATCAGGAACAGGCAACCGAACAGCAGAAAGGCGATACGCTGCTCAACAACCGCAGGGAACGGATTGACAAGAGCGACACCGATCAACCCGCATTCCTGCGCAAAATCATGGATTGATATTGCTGATAAACTATGTACTCCTTAGTGATTGAATTTCCCATAGACAGGAAAGCTGATGCCAAATCAGCAAGTCTGTCCGGCTCCCACCGGGCAGGACTTCATTCATAAGCTAAGATTGCTAAATCAAAAGGGAATCCTTTGACCGGGGTTCCCTTTTTTATTTGTGTGAAAATGTGAATTGGAGAGCGGCGGGTATCAGGCGGCCATCGGGGAATACGGCATACGCAGGGTGAAGCTGGTCGTCTTGTTGGCCTCCTTGATCACCAACTCACCCCGGAGTTTCTTGGCGAGTGTACGTACCAGCCTCATGCCGAGCTTCTGATTTTCAATATTGTCAAAGTTATCCGGCAGGCCCATGCCGTTGTCACGGACGCTCATTTCTACCTCTTCCCCTTCTTTGGTGATCTCTACATAGATGCTGCCCTTGTTCAGCTCCTTGAAGGCGTGGGTATAGGCATTCACCATCAGCTCGTTCAGGATCATGGCAAAGGGTACCGCCCGCTCGATATCCAGAACCAGGTCCTCGGCCTGTATGTTAACCTCGATATTCTGCTCCTGCTTCTTATAAGCCTGTCCCAGGCGGTTGGAGAGCTTAATGGCGTAGCTCTTCAGGTGGACATGCGCAACCGAATCGCTCTGCGCCATCGTTTCGTGGATAATTGCCATCGAACGGATACGAGCCAGCGAATCTTTCAAAATCTCTTCGATCGGCTTGCTGTTTTTATCCTTGTTTTTCAACTGCACCTCCAAAAGGGCTAGTACCATTGATAAATTAGTGCGTACACGGTCGTGGATATCGGTCAACAGCAGGTCCCGGTCGTCAAGAGCTTTCTGGAGGCTGCGCTCCTTGCGCTGCAATTTTTTGGTCTGCTGGTCGACCTTTTCCTGCAGGCTGACATTCCAGCTGCCTACCAGGTAGATACCGCCGATACCGGCCATCAGCACCAGGCCGATAGAAATCCAGGTAACCATCTCGAACGAACTTATCACGCTCTGAATAGTCCTTATCAGGCCCTCCGGCAGATCAGCCAGCTGCGGCATCAATCCACGGGTGCCTAACATCTTGGCCGAAAACAAAAAGAGAATAAGCACTATAGATACGCTGGCAATAGCCGTATAGATCCAGTTCATCGATACATCCGGACGGGGCGGTTTATTAAAATAGCGATCCCTAACCCGCTGAATTGTCGGACTAAAAGTGAAGAGTAGCGGTCCTACCAGAATAATCGATTGAAGAAAAAGGCCGGTCCACCAGCTTTTCCAAAGTATGGATGTCTGTACCACACTCAGGTCGAAATAACCGCTCCAGACGAAAGCCCCCAGAGAGCAAGCCAGCGCCGCCACAAAAGAAACTACCGTAAAAAAGGCCACGCTCCGCAGCGACCGGAGAGATATGTCGAATGGAATACAGTAGTAGGCCAACGCATAGATGGTGAGGCCCAGCCCGTAGGAAATTCCGTAGAGGATCGCCCAGTAGTTGGTCATAAAGGCAGCGAAAGCGATGAAGAAAGCGGCCAGGAATGCCGGAATAAAACCCCACTCATAACCCAGCCAGAAAACCAGCAAGGTGCCGATCAGCATGGGTATCTGTACCAGGTAGACGTGATTTACCGGGTTTTGAGAAGTTTCAAAAAAGTAGCCGCCCTGTGCTCCCAGAAAAAAAACGGACAAAAGGCTAAGAGCTATAAAGCCAACCCAAATGCCCAAAAGAGCCTGTAGCCTGGCGCTTTTTAGGCCCTCCTTATCCAGTAAATAATCCATAGTCAATGGCAACCAGCGCATGATGACCCTAACATTTTATCCCGGATTTATAATTAATAGACGGCTTTGCCGACCGTAAAACAGAAGCTCCAATTGATGACAACAGCCAATATTGGGATTTTTTGAAAGTTTTAAAACTAAATTTTCTTCTACATCGCTTTCTGAGGATACTAAAATACTTCTGAAAGTAACTTAACTGCCATTCCAATGGCCAGAATGGCAAAAGCGTACTGAAGGTATTCCCTTTTGATCTTCAGGTTCAACAGGGCGCCGGCAAAGCCGCCTGCCAGACCGCCGGCCGCCAACGGCAGGGCTGCTCCGAAATCCACATATCCCAAACTATAGTCCGTCAGGGTTTGTGATTCTCCCAACAACGAAAGCTGAAGCCAGCCCGAAAGCGAAATAAAGACAATGGCGAGCGAGGAGATGCTCACCGCCTTTTTAAAAGCCTGTTTATAGTATAGGTTCAGGATGGGCACCATCACACCGCCTCCGCCGATGCCGGCAAGGGCTGCCACAAAACCTCCAAGACCTCCTGAGAATACCGACTCCTTCCACATAACCGGCCGGCCCGATACGGACAGATCTGCATTGTCCGACCTCCCGCGACGAAAAAACATCCATGAAACATAGAGCAACAACAGGCTGAAAAAGATCACGAACTCGGTCTGGCTGTAGTAAGGAGACGTTACCACCCATTTGCCAAAGGTCACGCCTGCCGCACCCAGCAGCCCTACCCTTGCCCCTTCCGCCCAGAAGAAATTGTGCTGGCGGTACTGCCGTAAGGAGCTGCCCGCCGACGCTATAAAGGTACAGAAGAGTGAGCTGCCGATGGTCAATACCACCGGGTCTTCGATACCGGCATCATGAAATACGATAAAGAGTATGGGTGTAAACAGGATTCCCCCGCCAAGGCCGAAGAGGCCGGCGATAACACCGGCGACTATTCCCAAAAGCAGCAGTATCAGGAAAGTAGTCATATCAGCGGATTACGATTTGGGCACTCATGTAGGTTACCGCTTTCCCCGACAGCTCGACGCGGTCGCCCTTCACTTCACAAAGCACATCACCGCCCCGTTTGGAAATCTGCCGGGCACGCAAGACGTTCTTGCCCAGCTTTTCCGCCCAGTAAGGAGCCAGCATGGTATGTGCGGAACCGGTCACGGGATCTTCGTCGATCCCTACCGCCGGTGCAAAGAAGCGGGATACAAAATCGTATTTCGTGTCACTTGCCGGCGCCGTCACGATGATGCCTCGGGTGTTGACCTTGCCGAGCAAAAAGAAATTCGGCTCGAGCGACGCCAGTTCGGACTCACTATCAAGCACCACCATAAGGTCTGCAGCCCGGTATATCTCAGCAGAATCGACGCCCAGGGCTTCCGGCAATCCCTCCGGGGCTTTAGCTTCCTCCGCGGGCGTGGCGGGAAAATTCATCTTCAGCATTTCGCCTTCTTTTGTGACCCGCAGTTCCCCGCTGTTGGAATCGAAGAGAATCTCATCACGGTCATAGCCGAGGTGCTCAAAAAGAGTGTGCGCAGATGCCAGGGTGGCGTGGCCGCAGAGGTCTACCTCCGTCTCCGGTGTGAACCAGCGCAAGCGGTAACGATCTCCGTCCTTTACAAAAAAGGCTGTTTCTGAGAGGTTGTTTTCCAGGGCAATAGACTGCATCTGCTCGTCCGACAGCCACTCTTCGAGCGGGCATACCGCGGCGGCATTTCCCTCGAATACGTTGCCGGCAAATGCATCGACCTGGTAAAGTTTGAGTTCCATAAATCGGCGTCTTTTGAGGTTGCTATGGTCCGTTGAATTAAGAAATATTTGGCTCTTTTCAAATTAACCTTTCCGGTGAAAGA
>CAYWDK010000076.1:0-8681 GCA_964457025.1 uncultured Balneolaceae bacterium
ACTACCAGGATCTCGAGCTGCCCGGGCCTCAGGTACTCCTGCGCCACACGCTGTACGTCTTCAACGGTAGTAGCTCGTACCTCTTCCACATATTGATCAAAGGCATCGTCGGGAAGGCCGCGGTACTCGTTGGAGAGACGCTGGTTCAGCACTTTTTCATAACTGTCGTAGCGGAACACCATTGAATTGAGGAACTGGTCCTTGGTATCCTGCAGCTCCTTTTGAGTGATGGGTTCATTCTGCAGGCGTTCGATCTCTTTGATGATAGCGTCGATGGCTTCTGCCGTAGTCGAGCTTTTGGTCATCACGCCGGTATAGAACTGCCCGGGATAGAAGGTATTCATCTCGTAGGAGCCGAATACTGCATAGGCCAGTCCCAGTTTGGTTCGCACTTCCTGCATCAGCCGGCCGGAGAAACCCCCGCTTAATACCTGATTCATAACCTGTACTTCAGCATAGTCGGGATTGCTGCGCAGCCCTCCGATGTGCCCCATCAGCACGACGCTTTGATTAACATCCGGCTTGTCAATGAAGTTGATGGTGGTCTGATAATTGTAATCCACTTCAGGGAAGAGGAGATTAGTCTCCTTGCCCGACTGGATGGAGCCAAAAGCATTGCTCAGCTTCTGCTTCATCTCTTCGGTGTCGAAATCACCCACTACGCCGACCATCATGTTATTTCCCACAAAATGGTTCTTGTGAAAGTTGACGAGGTCTTCGCGACTAATGTTATTGATGGTCTCATATTCGGTATTCCTCCCGTAGACTGAATTTTTTCCATAAATCAGACGGTCGAACTCCCGGAAGGCAATCTGCTGGGCATTGTCATTGCGCCTGGAGATACTGCTTTTCTGCTGGGTCTTGGCCAGCTCAATCTTCTCTTCCGGAAAAGCGGGCTCGGTCAGCAGGCTGATGAAGACCGGCAGCATCTCGTCGAAGTCTTCTTTGAGCACGTTCATACCGGCCGAACCGGAGGTAAAGCCGATGCCGGTTTCCATGCTTGCTGCACGATTCTCCAGCATGGTATTGAGCGAATCGGCAGGATAAGTTTGCGTACCCCCGCTGCGCATCACGGTACCGGTTATGGAAGCGAGGCCCGCTTTTTCGTTGGGCACCTGCACGCCGCCTGTTCGTATAATCACACTGAGGTCGATTAGCGGCAGTTCCCTGTCTTCAACCAGGTAGAAGGTAATGCCGTTGTCGAGGGTGAATGTCTCTACATCCGGTTGCTGAAAGTCGTTGAGTTCCGGATAGTTCAGTTCGTCATAGCGTTTCTGGGCCTGACTCATCGATACGGTAAACAGCAGGAGCAGCCACAATAAGCTTAGTCGTTTCATAGCGTCTTTTCCGTTCATCTTGAAAGTGAAATTGAAAATGGATCTGAATGTTGAAAGTCGGTTATTGTTCGGCATCGGCTACCTCCTCCGAAGGTTCGTTCACAATGGCGCCGACCGTCCTGTTGTCTTCGGTCAGGTACGTCTCGGCGACACGCTGAAGATCCTCCAGCGTGACTTTGTCCAGCTCGTCGAGGTCGGTGAACACCTTTTTCCAGTCGCCGCGCTGGGCTTCGGCTCCGGCCAGCGCCTGTGCCAGGCCGATGTTTGAATCGAGGTTGCGGATCAGGCCGGCTCGTGCATTGGTTCGTGCCCGGTCAAGCTCTTTCTGGGTAAGGGCACCATCTTTAACCTTTTCGATTTCTTCGAGGATCACACTTTCGAGGGTATCCACGCCGATACCGCGGTTGGGAACCGCGAAGGCGGCAAACATGCTTTCGTACTTGGTGCCGGGCAGTCCGTTGAAAGCCTGTACGCCCAGGGCCAACTGCTCTTCCTCAACCATCCGCTTGTAGAGCCGCGAGGTACGTCCGCTGGATATGATGGAGCCCAACAGCTGCAGGGCCTTGGAGTCGGGATGATCTTCAGCCACCGTATGATAGCCCATCAGCAGGAAAGGCTGTGACTGTCCCTTGATTTCGAACCGGCGCTCGCCGCGCTGTTCGGGTTCTTTAGTGTAGACGGGCGGGGGTTCGGGCGCGGCAGGGATGTCGCCGAAATAGGTTTCGGCCAGCTTCCTGACTTCCTTCGGATTCACGTCGCCCGCAATACCGATAGTAATGTTGTTCGGTACATAGTATTTGTTGTAGAATGCGCGGGCATCGTCCATGGTCGTGGCCGTGATGTCTGAATTCCATCCTACAACGGGGCGTCCGTACGGATGGGCGGTATAGGCGACGGCCAGGAACTCTTCGAGAAGCCGTCCTACAGGCTGCGACTCGGTACGCATGCGGCGCTCTTCACGTACTACCTCTTTTTCTTTATAAAATTCGCGGAATACCGGATTCTTGAAGCGGTCGGATTCCAGGCTGAACCAGAGTTCCATCCGGTTCTCCGGAAGGCTGTAGAAATAAACGGTTTGGTCGGCTCCGGTCCCGGCATTCATGCCCGTACCGCCGTTGCGGTCTACAATCTGCGAAAATTCGTTGTTGACTACATATTGACTGGCTTCTTCCTGCAACTTCTGGAACTCCGACCAGAGTTTATCCAGTTCTGAAGAGTCGGGCTCCGGAGCGTAGCTTTCTTCCAGCCAGCGTTGGTAGGCCTCATCCATCTTTTCAAGGGCTTCTTTCTCTTTTTCCCAGTTGTTGGTTCCGATGTAGTGGGTCCCCTTGAAAGCCATATGTTCAAAAATGTGCGCAATGCCGGTATGGCCGACCGGCTCATCCACGCCGCCCACATCCACAAAAGTGACAAAGCTGGTTACAGGGGCAACGGGACGTTCAATGACGATAAAGGTAAGCCCGTTGTCGAGTGTAAACTCGGTTACTTTCTTCTCAAATTCCTGCAGCGACTGTGCATCGGCAGTGGTGCCTGCAAGTGACAATGACCATACCACCAGCAGGGACACAAAAATCCTGGTAAATTTCATACATCTCCTGATTTTGGGTTATTATTGAAGGAAGATCAGAAAAATGGCTATTCAAGACCTTTTTTACAAGACAAATCACTCTCTGATATGAGACCTTTCTAAAAATTAGGTGTGTTGTAAGGAAGTTTTTATTTTTCATCGTTTACTGGAAATCAATCACCGGGGCGATTTATGTATTTCAAGCAGATTTTTGAAGAGAAACTTGCACAGTATGCTTATCTGATAGGCTGCCAGGCAACGGGAGAGGCCATTGTGATCGACCCTATGCGGGATATCGACCGCTATGTGGAGCTTGCCCGAGAAGAAGGACTCACTATTACCGCTGCTACCGAGACTCATATTCATGCCGATTTTCTCTCCGGCCTCCGGGAGTTTGCGGAGCAGGGCGTTAAGGTATATGCTTCCGACGAAGGAGACGAGCACTGGAAGTACGAATGGCTCAAAGACAGCGGCTATGACTACGGCTTTCTCTATGACGGGGATGAGTTCCCGGTCGGTAACATCCGTTTTACGGTGAAGCACACGCCGGGCCATACGCCCGAGCATATCAGCTTTCTGGTGACCGACGGGGCTGCGGCAGACGAACCCATGGGCATGCTTTCCGGTGATTTTATATTTGTAGGCGATGTGGGACGTCCCGACCTGCTGGAGTCGGCGGCAGGACAAAAGGGAGTGATGCGTTCTTCGGCCCGGACATTGTATAACTCTGTGGAAGAATTCAAAACGCTGCCCGAGTACTTGCAGCTGTGGCCGGGACATGGCGCCGGAAGTGCCTGCGGAAAAGCACTGGGTGCCGTCCCCGAATCGACGGTGGGTTATGAGCTTAGATTCAACAACTCTATCAAGGCGGCTACCGGCCCCGAAAACTTTGTGGATTATATCCTTGAGGGCCAGCCCGAGCCTCCGCTCTACTTTGCCCGCATGAAGAGGGATAACAGGCAGGGGCCGAAAGTGCTGGGCAAACTGCCCGATCCTGAGAAACTGACAGTCGATGAACTAAGGCAGCGTGCTTCATCGGCGGGAAGTGTCATCGTTGACAGCCGGGACCGGCTGGAGTTTGTGCAGGGTTATCTGCCCGGTTCGCTTCTGGCGCCCATGGACAAGCAGTTCAATACGGTGGCAGGTTCTTATGTAAGAGAGGATGAAACCATTTATTTGATTGTGGAAGAAAAACAGCTCGAAGAAGCTGTGCGCGACCTTATCCGGATCGGCCTCGACAATATTGCCGGTTATACCACTCCCCAGGAAGTGCGCCTTTATCTGGAAGAGGGGGGAGAGAAGGCCACCATTGAAACTATCGATTTTGAGACCGTCGCGGAACTGACAAAGAAAAACGGCCAATATGAGATATTGGATGTCAGAAAAGCTTCCGAATTTGACGAAGGCCATATGGAGGGCGCCATCAATATAGCGCATACCCGGCTGCTCGAGCAGGAGAAGGAACTGCCCGGAGAAAAGACGCTCTTGGTTCACTGCCGTACGGGTATACGGGCTGCAGTTGCCTCGGCCCTTTTGACAAGGGATAATTTTTCAGTGAAGTATGTAAATGACCTGGTGGAAAAGGTAGTGTCCTGACCTTGGGCTGATTAGGATTCCGCTTCAAGATATTCGCTCGTGATTTTGCGGGTCTGTTCGGGTCCCATATACTTTTCGAGATCGTAGAGTGTAACCCGTTTCTCGCCTTCGTGAAATGAATAGCTGAGATGTCCGCCGCTTATCTCTTTTTCTACTTCAGATACCTTCATGTCCAGCATTTCGGCAACTTCCTCAAGTGTAAACATGGAGCGCATAGCAGATAAGGGTTTTGATGATTAGTTGATTGCGTAGTTGTAAAAAGTTGCTTTTAAGATAGAAAAATTGAGCTTTTATGCTATCCTGAATTCAGCTTTAACAGTTTGGTAACGAGGCGGCCCCTAAAATCTTGCTTTCAGTGTTTTGAGTACATTTTTTTGATCTCATCATAGCGAAAGCATTCGGTCAAATGGTCGTTCACCAGACCGGTCGCCTGCATGTGAGCGTACATGATTGTGCTTCCAGTGAACTTGAACCCACGCTTTTTCAGATCTTTGCTGAGGGCATCCGATTCGGGGGTGGTGGCCGGTACCTGTCTCATCGATTCCCATTCGTTGACGATAGGCGAACCTCCGACAAAAGACCAGATGTAGTCGTCAAAGCTTCCGAACTCCTCTTGCACCTCGATAAACTTTTGGGCATTGGTTACGGCCGACCTGACCTTCAGTTTGTTGCGGACGATACCGGGATTTTGCAATAGCTGTTGAATTTTCTTCTCGTCAAATCGGGCGACTTTCTCCACGTCAAAACCGGCGAAAGCTTCGCGATAGGCTTCCCGTTTTTTCAGGATAGTACTCCAGCTGAGCCCGGCCTGTGCGCCTTCGAGAATGAGGAATTCGAATTGGGTTTTATCATCATGGACCGGCACACCCCACTCTTCGTCGTGGTAGCGTACATATTCGTCAAAGGTGCCCTCGCACCAGTCGCAGCGGCTTTTGGAGTCGTGAGTCATGAGTCTTGAGTTTAGTAGTAAGCAGAAAGTACAAAGTATTTAGTAGATAGTAGCAAGTATAAAATAGAAATACGATCCTACGTCTCACGTCTCACGTCTCACGTCTCACGTCTGCCATCTGCCTCCTGAACTTGGGTGCTCCTCCGTTGGCAGGATGTCGTACCGGGATGTATTCGGTGCCGAAATTGTCGAGGCACTGCTCGCACTTGCGGCCGACGGCTATGATTTTGGAATCCGGGAAAAGCTCCAGGAAAATCTTCAGGGAAGGATAGCCGGCCTCCAGCTCGGAGTCGGTGGGGGTGCGGTTGCTGAGCAGGCCTTTGTCTGGATCGTAGGGATGCCAGGCCAGCGCATTCCATAGTACAGCCTCGTAGGGATCGAAGCCGAGCTGGTGGAGCGCTTTCCACATGATGGTGGCGGTGGGCTCGGTCATTCCCTTTTTGTTCACCTCCGGCTTGCTGGTACGCCGCGGATCGACGCCCCGGAATACACCCTCGGCAGGGATGCCGTGCACGGACTTGTGGTGGCCCAGAAGGATGCGTTCCGAGGTCATGGCGATACCGGTGAAGTGCCCGCCCTGGTAACCCACCGCTTCGGCGATAAAGAGATATTTGGCGGTGTCCAGACGTTCGTTCAGGTAGGTCCGAAGCTGTTCGCGGCGTATGGCGGGGGTGTCGCCCGGCAGGTCGTGCTCGGGATCGCGGTCGTACCATGGGTTGAAGAAAGCACCCTCAGGCGTCTTCTCCAGTTCCTTCAAAAGAGAGTCAAGCTTGTTCATAGATTTCGTTTTGTCATTCCGAACTTGTTTCGGAATCTGTGGGCAATGAACCATACAGTGCTGAGATCCTGAATCAAGTTCAGGATGACAATAAGGTCTTAGTGGTAGAAAAATTACTGTCGCGGTATCAGCCAGATCTGCTCTTGGCGGCCGTCGATATACCGTACTTCTTCTCCGTCGAAAAACGCATCCTCTTCCAGCATGATACGGATATCCTTGCCCCATTCGGGAATATTGACCGTGGCATTAAGCTCGATGGAGTAGGCTGTGTTGGGATAGAGAGGGTAGTCGCCGCGTCCGGGTACGCCTCCCTGTTGGTCCCACAGCCCGATGGTCGGGCCCGCGGCATGGCCGTGAAAGCCGATGGGGTGGGTATAGATGCTGGGTCGGATGCCTTCGTCAATGGCTTCCTCGCGCGACATTGCCAATATTTCATTTCCCGTGCGCCCGGTCTGAAAGTTGTCGGTAAAGATATCCTGCAGACGGTTACCGGTTGCAAGGGCGTCTTTGAGTCCCTGCGGGGCATCCGTTTCGCCGGGCTTCAGTACGTAGGCGTGTTGCTGGGTGTCGGTGTTAAGTCCGAGATAGGTGATACCGAAATCCACATGAAGCAGGTCGCCGGGCATGATGGTATTCTTGGCGGGACGCTTGGAGAAATTCTGCAGAAAACTCGCTTCCGGCTCCTGCGCACGTTGCACCGATACGCTGGGATGAAACCATGCGGTCAGTTTCAGCTCCCGGATGCGTTCGCGGTACCACCACTCCACCTCTTCGGTAGTAGTCACGCCGGGCTGGATCACCGCTTCCGAAAATCCTTCCGCTATAATATCGTGCGCGATCTGACAGATGAGCGGGTATACCTGCATCTCCGGCTCGACACGAGTCTCCAGCCAGCCGATGGCCAGTTTTTCGCCGGACACGATACGGTTTTGGTATTTTTCGGGAAGGGCCGCTTTAAACTCTTCATACTGGGTGTGGCTGATGCCGTCGGCCAAAGCAAATTGGCTGGAATAGTTGAGAGCGATTTTCTGCGGATCACGCTCGGAAATAACTTCCGCCATCCGCTTCCACTGGTCGGGCTGCTCTTCTTTATCCCATGCCGTCTTGAAAAACTCGCCGATATCATAACGTGCCACGGCCAGCTGCTCAATCTCCTCGCCGTCATCAAAAAATACCAGGATGGTTCGCCTGCGGGCCGACTGCCAGGTAGCCGGCAGCATGGTCTCAATGACCGGGTCTTCGTTATATTCGCGAGCGATGATTATCCACATGTCGATATTCTCACGCCTCATCAGATCGGGAATGACGGTATTGAAACGGTAATGTAGCCAGTTGTTTTGGACTTCCGCGCGTTTCTGCATATCAAGGATAACGGGCGGGGAGGTCTGGGCATAACTCATGCCCGAACCGAACAACAGCAGTAAAAAGAGAGGAGCACAGATTTTTCTGAGAATATTTTTCATAGCGGCACCAGATTAGGTTAATAAGGTGTTCAAAGAAGCGGAAAGTCCGTGAAACTTTCAACCGGATCAATTCCTTAAAAGAGATTTATCAGGTATTTTTAAAAAAAGATACTACCTTATTAGAAAGAACAAACCGGATATCCTGCCGGTGCATGACTTTTAATAAAGAGATTCCGTTCCATGGATATTGTAAGCGACATCACTATACAGAAAGTAAAGAAAAGCAGGGTTCATGAGGTCGATCTGGACCAACCCGGTTTCGGACGTGTCTTTTCCGACCACATGCTGGAAATGGAATACAAGGATGAGCACTGGCACGAGCCGGTCATCAAACCCTATGGACCTATTGAGATTACGCCTTCTCTGAATGCATTGCACTACGCCCAGTCGGTTTTTGAGGGTACCAAGGCTTATTATGTAGATGGAGAGACCGTCAACCTCTTCCGGCCCGGGAAAAATTACGAGCGGATGGCGAAGTCGTGCGAACGCCTCTGCATACCCATCGTAGAAGAGTCGGTCTTCATGGAGGGCATCGAAAACCTGATCAAGCTGGATTACCGGTGGGTGCCGCAAAAAGACGGCAACGCCCTCTATATTCGGCCTTTTGCCTGTGCCTGGGAGAACCTGATTGCGGCCCACGTCTCCAAAGAGTTTCGTTTTTATATCATCACTTCACCGGTCGGCTCCTATTATGCAGAGCCCGTACGGCTGATTACCTCTCAGAATTATGTGCGTGCCGTCAAGGGCGGGGTGGGAGATGCCAAGACGGCCGGCAATTACGCGGCCAGTATGTACCCGGCGCGCAAGGCCCAGCAGATGGGTTTCAACCAGGTACTGTGGCTCGACGCCTTCGAGCATGAGTATATCGAGGAGGTCGGCACTATGAATATTTTTTTCCTGATCGATGATGTGCTCATTACACCACCGCTGGGTGGGACCATCCTCCCGGGCGTGACCCGCGACTCGGTGATCACCCTGGCCCGCAGCTGGG
>CAYWDK010000077.1:0-8536 GCA_964457025.1 uncultured Balneolaceae bacterium
TCATAGGCTTCGCCCACTTCCTTGAATTTCTCTTCGGCGGAAGGGTCATCCGGGTTTTTGTCCGGATGGTATTTGGCGGCCAGTTTGCGGTATGCTTTTTTTATCTCGTCCTGAGACGCATTCTTGCTGACGCCCATTATGTCGTAATAGTTCTTGTATTCCATAGAGCAGTCTGCTCAGTCGTCTTGATTATCAATGTTACACTCATTAACAGCAGAAGCAAATAAAATGCCAGATTTCGGATTCCTGCGAAATGGCAAGCTTATCGTCAGCATGACATAAAAAAGCCCTCCGCAGTAAACCGGGAGGGCTTTTTCCTTTGTCTGTTAAGGCTTTGTCTGTAGATCAGAGCTCAAATGCCACATACTGGGTAATGCCTTGGTAGATTACCCTCAGCAGGACGACATCGTCGCCTGATTCGGAAACTTTTTCCAGTTCAGCCCGGAAGTCGGATACGTTTTCAATTTCGTTCTTCGAAACATGAGTGATCACCGCGCCTCGACGCAGCCCCTGGCGATAGGCGTTGCTGCCTTCGCTGATGGAACTGACCACTACACCCTCCTGGTCGGGACTCAGTTCGAGCTGGTTTGCTATCTCGGGCGTAAGGTTGCGCACGCCGAAGCCGAGCCGGCTTTCCATATCCCGGTCGGAAGTAGGCTGTTGCGAAGTAGCCATCAGGTCTTCGGGCAGTTCCCCGAGGGTAATTTCAATGTCCATTTCAGTACCATTGCGGTTGATGCCAAGGGTAATCACATCGCCCGGCTTGGAAGTGGCGATCGAGGTGCGGAACTTCATCCAGTTTTCGACCGCCTTGCCGTTCAAGCTTAAAATAACATCGCCTTCCTGCAGGCCGCCCTCGTCAGCGGGTCCGCCCTCTTCAACATCACCGACGATAACGCCTTGTGAGCGTTTAAGGCCCAACGCTTTGGCCATGGGACCGTCTACCTCGCCGCCACGCTGAATGCCGAGATAGCCGCGGACGACCCTGCCGTTTTCAATCAGCGATTCCATAACGGATTTGGCAAGGTTGGAGGGTACGGCAAAGCCGATGCCGTCGTTACCTCCTGAGCGGGAAGCGATGGCGGAGTTGATACCAATCAATTCTCCGTCCATATTGATCAGGGCGCCTCCCGAGTTGCCGGGATTGATGGCAGCATCAGTTTGCAGAAAATTCTCATAACCGGCGTTCTCACCCAGGATCCCGATGGCTCGGTCCTTGGCGGAAATGATACCCATCGAAACGGAGTGGGCCAGGTCTTCGCCCAGCGGACTGCCGATAGCCAGCACCATCTCACCGATACGGGTCGATTCGCTGTTGCCGATTTTAAGTACGGGCAGTTTGTCTTCGGTATCGATCTTCACCACCGCGATGTCGGTGCGGGGATCGGTTCCAACCACTTTTCCTTTATGTTCTACGCCGTTATGCATGCTCACCACGATCTCATCGGCGCCTTCAACTACATGGTTGTTTGTGAGTATATATCCGTCCTGTGAGACGATAACGCCGGATCCGAGTCCGCGGCGCTGTCGTTCCTGCGAGCCGGGTTCGCCGAAGAACCTGGAAAAAGGATTCCGTACTTCAACGGTCTGGGTTACACGGATGGTTACGACGGTCGGTATAGCCTGATCAGCCACATTGACAATGGCGTCGTTGAAATCCTTGAGCGTTTTAACGGGCTGTTTTTCGGCAGGATCAATATCGGTGGTAGCAGTAAAATCGGGGAGGTTAAATACCGATGCCTGGTTGGAGCTGAAATCTAGTGAATAGAAGCCAACCAGCAGCACTGCTATGGCAGCAATTAAAAGATAAGAAGATCTAAAGCGTTTCATGTTTTCTCCGTTTCAAAAATTACAAGTGATTAATCTTAATTGCAGTAGAGTAAACACTATGGATAAGCGCTTTATTGTATGGCCTCTATAATGCGATACCGCTATATTTTTTGAAATGCCGGAACTGCACATCACTGCAGCTCCGGCTTAGGATAACCATACACTAAAACAATGATGTATGGATGTCAGCTGTCGGGATAGTTAGCTAATTTCAATCTGCTTCTTGACCTTATCTTCGGCCTTGTCGATGCTGATGTTCAGCAGCCCGTTTTCGTATGTAGCTTTGACGCTCTCTTCGTCAACATTATCGGGCAGCTGGAAAGAACGGTTGAAGGAACCGTATTTGGTTTCTACACGATGAAAGGTTTTGCCTTTCTCTTCGCTCTCGAACTGGCGCTCTCCGCTGATGGAGAGGCGGCCGTTTTCAAGGTTGACGGTAATGTCTTCTTTATTCATACCGGGCAGTTCTGCAGAAATCAGGAATTGATCTTCCGTTTCTGAGATGTCGATGCCGGGTACGAAGGAATCTTTTCTTGTATTTACTACATCGTTAAAGAATTCGTCCATGATGTCGGAAAACCGTTTGGACATCACGTTGCTGTCGGGTCGGGAATATCTCATCAGAGTCATAATAGTACCTCGTTGGTTTTTTTCGGTGACAGTGTTTCAAAAACTCACCTTTATATGTGCAACGTCCATGCCAAGAGGGGGTAGGTGGCAGGAGACTGACAATCAGCCAATACGGATATGCGGTTTTTTCAGACGGCTGTAGAGGGGGCTTACAAGATGTCATTGGACGCTGGTCAAAGCGTCAGGAGGGCTGTAAAAAATGCAGTTTAAGTCCGGTTTACTTGCCGTAACTCTGGTTCCACTCTTTGGCTACCAGGAAGGCCATCTCCAGGCTTTGCTGGTAATTAAGGCGTGGGTCACAGTAGGTTTCGTAGTTCTGATGCAGTTCGCCTTCTCCCAGCCCCTTGGCGCCGCCTACACATTCGGTGACGTTGTCACCAGTGAGCTCCAGATGTACGCCGCCGAGGTAGCTTCCTTCGCTGCGGTGGATGCCGAAGGTTTTGCGGATTTCTTCGATAATATCGTCGAAGTTCCGTGTCTTGATGTTGTTGTCGGTGGCGAAGGTGTTACCGTGCATGGGGTCGCAGCTCCATACGACGGGCATGCCTTCCTGCTTGAGCTTCTTGATCAGCTGCGGCAGTTTCTCTTCCACTTTGTCTTTCCCAAAACGGCTGATCAGCACAATCTTGCCGGCTTCGTGGATGGGGTTCAGCTTTTCGATGAGTCTGACGGTCTCTTCCGTATCATAATCCGGCCCGATCTTGATACCGATAGGGTTGCGGATCCCCCTGAGGTACTCTACATGGGCGCCGTCGATATCGCGGGTCCGGTTGCCCAGCCACACCAGGTGCGAGCTTAGATTGTACCAACCTTCGCGCCGGGGCACCCTTCGGGTCTGTGCGGCATCATAGTGCAGGTTAAGCCCTTCGTGCGAGGTATAAATATTGATTTTCTGAAGCGTGCTGAATTCGTTTGGCGTGATGGTCTCCATAAAGCTGACCGCCTTCTGGATGGAATTGACCATCGCCTCGTATTCCTGGTAGTAAGGGTTTTGCTTCATGAAATCGAGCTCCCAATATTCCGGGTGGTGCAGGTCGGCAAAGCCCTCGTCGGATAGTGCCCGCAGAAAATTCAGGGTCAGGGCCGCCTTGTTGTATCCGGTGATAAGGCGTTTCGGATCGGGGATACGTGCCTCTTTGGTAGGCTCGATGCTGTTGAATAGGTCGCCCCGGTAGTTGGGGATTTTTTCACCGTTTACCTCTTCAAAATCCCGGGAGCGGGGCTTGGCGTACTGCCCTGCGATACGTCCCACGCGTAACACCGGTGTGCCCATCTCGTGGATCAGGATGAAACTCATCTGCAGCAGCACCTTCAGCAGGTTTACGATCTTGGGAGCCTTGCAGTCGGCAAAGCTCTCGGCACAGTCGCCGCCTTGCAGCAGGAAGCTTTTGCCCGCAGCTACGTCGGCCAATTTCTTTTTCAGGGCTTCTACTTCCCACGAAGTAATCAGCGGGGGATAGGAGCGCAGCTCTTCGTAGACCGATTCCAGTTCGCCCCGGTCAGGATAGTCGGGCAGCTGCTTCACCGGGAATTCCTTCCAGGAAACAGGCGACCAGTCTTTAGGGTTTGCTATTTCGGGAGCCACGGTTTTTTCCTTAAACATGGATGGATATATACTTCTTTTTCTGAATGAACGGACAAAGATAAGCCAAAAATATGATAACAGATAATTTCAAAGGCCGATTTTAAAGAAGATTACAAGTCGGTGGTCCTTACTTATAAGGAACCTTTTAATTCAAAGGCTCCAGCACGAAGATCCCTTCTTTGTTAATGTAGGCGTACTTCTTGCCAATCCGTACCAGTCCGAGGCCGCCTTTAAAATCCCAGGCCATATTATAGATCGGATCGCCGATGAGGTTACCGTTTTCGTCGATATAGCCGTATTTACCGTTCAGCCTGACGCGGGCGACGCCATCCGAGAAGCCCCAAGCCTTGTCGAATTTGGGCCTGACGAGATAGCCGCCCCTGTGGTTGATATAGCCGTACTTCTTTTGATCCAGGTTTTCACTGTTCTCGGGCATGGCGACGGCCGCTTTTCCTTCACTGAAGGGTCCGGCTTCCAGATACTGCGACGGAATGCGCACAATGCCCCTGGTACCGATATATCCCCACTGGCTGAATTCCAGCTCCACGGCGGCCAGGCCTTCCGAGAATGAGCGCGCCGACCGGAACCGGTCTTCAATGACCATCTCTCCTTCGGTATTGATGTAGCCCCAATCAAGATGCTCTGAAGTTTGCACCAGGGCCAGGCCTTCCGAAAACTCCCTGGCCTGCTCGTATGCAGGTTTTATGACATAATTACCGTCGCGGTCGATATATCCCCACGGCTTACCAGGCTGTTGCTGCACCGGAGCCAGGCCGTTGCGGAACGAGCCGGCGTCGGAGAACTGGGGCGTCATCATGAAGCGGCCGGACTTTTTTATGTATCCGTACTCTCCGTTCTTTTTTACGAGGGCCAGCCCTTCCGAAAAGTTATACCCCTCGTCAAAGGTTGCCGGGATCCGGAGGTCTCCATCCGTATCTATATAACCGGTTTTGCCGTCCAGGTTAACGGCGGCCAGCCCCTCCGAGAAGCGGTAGGGCCAGTTGGCGCCGGGCTGGAAACGGATAGTGGGGGAGATACGTGTGTTTGAGCTGGAGTCGATGAAACCGACTTTGTTGCCTTCAACATAGGGCATAAAGGATGCGTCGGTGCCCGACTTAAGGGCAGTGCAGCTGTTCAACATCATCAGAAGCAGGAGAGTGAAGAAACTGGGTAAGGTGTATCTGTAATGCATGTCTGTTATTTTCGTTTGGCCGGATCGGGATGAACAGCAATGAAACCCGTCCACAACCTATTTGTTCCGTTTTCAGTCGGTAGTATAGGCCTCGTTGGGTATATGTTTGGTGTTGGCAATCAGGCTTTTGTAGATGACGGCCGTCGCCATGGTTGTAAGCGGATAGGTTAGGATGATACCGATCCCGAAGATGAGTATGCCCACGAAATTCATGATCACTACTGTAATCCCGAACAGCAGAAGGTCAAGCGTCAGGTTTTGGGTGTCGTAGTAGCTTTTCTGGAGTGCCAGGAAGGAGTGATCACCGTTTTCGATGATGTAGTAGGGATAGAACTGGAAACGGATAGCCACCCAGATCCCGGGTGCGACCAGCAGGAATAGCCCGACGAAGACCCCGATACCATAGAGGAAACTCGCCACGAAGTAACTGAGAAAAATGCGCATGTTGTTGATAAGGTCGGTAACGCTGACATAGCGGTCGTCGATCAGGTAGAGCATGATCTTTATGAAGCCCACTCCCAGGTAGAGCTGGACCAGGGTGAGAATAAAGGAGGTGAGCTGGCTTTCGGTAGTGGGCTCGGCCGGCGCGCTAAGCAGAAAGTAAACCTGTGGGATGACTGCCACCACATAATAGGTGACCATGATGCCTATCACAAAAGAGGCATACTGCTTGAATTTGGCAAAGCTGTACTTGTAGAGTGCGGTGATGTCGATGGTTCGCTGGTCCATTAAACTGAATGATTATCGGTTGCCTGCGGTTATTCCGCCAGTGATAATTTTATATGAGGTCATCTCTTCAAAAGTCCTAATTATTCGTTAACTTAAAGAGTTTATTCAGAACCCGAAAAACGGAACCACCTTGCGAGAAAACATAGTTATTCGCGGCGCCCGCGAGCACAATTTAAAAAATATTGACGTAGATATTCCCAGAGAAAAATTGGTGGTTGTTACCGGCATCTCGGGTTCGGGTAAGTCTTCGCTCGCTTTCGACACCATCTATGCCGAAGGCCAGCGCAGGTTCCTCGAATCCCTTTCCGCCTACGCCCGCCAGTTCCTGGGTATGATGGAACGGCCCGAAGTGGATTTCATCGACGGCCTTTCCCCGGTGATCTCTATCGACCAGAAGACCACCAACCGTAATCCGCGTTCTACCGTTGGTACGGTTACCGAGATTTACGACTTCCTGCGCCTGCTCTATGCGCGGGTGGGTATACCCTATTCCTGGAAAACCGGCAACAAGATGGAGAAACAGACGGCCGACCAGGTGGTCTCCGCCATCATGGATATGGAAGAGGGCACCAAGGCCTACTGCCTGGCGCCGGTAGTACGCGGTCGCAAAGGGCACTACCGCGAACTGTTCGAACAGACCCGGAAGCAGGGTTTCGTACAGGTGCGTGTTGACGGCGAATATATGGAGCTGGAACAGGATATGAAGGTAGACCGCTACAAGACGCACAATATCGAAGTGGTGGTAGATCGCTTTGTCATTAATGAGAAAAGCCAGAAGCGTATTGCCGAGAGTATCCGGCTGGCGCTTGAGATGGCCGACGGCAATGTGATTCTTTCCGTGCCGGGACAAGAGGAGGGTGAGTTCGAAGACCATCTCTACTCGCAGAACCTTTTTGATCCGGAGAGTGGCCTGGCATACGAAGATCCGGCGCCGAATATTTTTTCCTTCAACTCTCCCTACGGTGCCTGCCCCAAATGCGACGGGCTGGGCTATACCTATGATGTGGATCCCGACCTGTTGATGCCGAACCGCGAGCAGACCATAGCTGATGGAGCCATCCGCTTTCTGGGCGAACCCCGCGACATTTTTGCTTTTAAGCAACTCAAGGCCGTCCTGGATACCATAGATCTCGATTTTGAAACACCGATCAAAGAGTTTTCCGACGAGGCGCTGGAACTGCTTATGGAAGGCGGTGGCGACACCAAATACGACGTCAGTTACGACTTCCGCAATGACAATGTCACTTACAAGCATTCCTTTAAAGGTATGCGGCAGATGATCCGCGAGCAGTACGAGGACAGCAAATCGAACAAGCAGCGCGACAAGGCCAAGGCATTTATGAGCAAGATTGACTGTCCGGAGTGCGGGGGAGGCCGGCTCAACAAGGAGGCGCTATCCTACAAGATCGATGGCCACTCCATCGACGAGCTCGTCAAAATGGACATCACCAGCTTGCGCAATACCATCAACAACCTGGACTTGAACGAGCGCCAGCAGGTGATCGGAAGCCAGGTATTGAAAGAAGTGCGCGACCGCGTCGACTTCCTGCTCAATGTGGGCCTTGACTACCTGACGCTAGACCGCGAGGCCCAGACCCTCAGCGGAGGCGAAGCCCAGCGGATACGCCTGGCAACGCAGATTGGAACGCAGCTGGTCGGCGTACTCTATATCCTCGACGAACCCAGCATCGGCCTGCATCAGAAAGACAACATCAAGCTGATACGATCGCTGGAAACCCTGCGTGACCTGGGCAACAGCGTCATCGTAGTGGAACACGACCGCGAGACTATCGAGCACGCCGACTATGTGCTGGATCTGGGTCCCGGTGCCGGCGAATTCGGCGGAGAGATCGTGACCGAAGGCAAGCCCGAGGAGCTTGATCCGGAGTCGATGACCGCCAAATTCCTGAATGACGAAGAGGTGGTCCCTTATAACGATAACCGCAGGGAAGGAAACGGGAAGAGTGTCAAGATGTACGGTACCCGGGGCCACAACCTCAAAAGCCAGGATGTGGAGATCCCTCTGGGTAAGTTTATCTGTGTTACCGGCGTGAGCGGAAGCGGCAAGAGTTCCATGATCAACCAGACGCTGGAGCCAATCCTCAGCAACCATTTTTACAATTCCAAGTCGGTTCCGTTGCCTTATGACTCGGTCGAAGGGTTGGACAATCTGGATAAGGTTATCTCGGTGGACCAGAGTCCCATCGGCCGCACGCCCCGCTCCAACCCGGGCACTTACACCAAGGTATTTGACCATATCCGATCGCTTTTTGCCGAGCTGCCCGAATCGAAGATCCGTGGATACGACCAGGGACGATTTTCGTTCAATGTGAAGGGAGGCCGGTGCGAATCGTGCGGCGGAGACGGTGTCCGGAAGATCGAGATGAACTTTCTGCCGGATGTCTACGTGACTTGCGAGACCTGCAACGGCCGCCGTTACAATCGCGAGACGCTGGAGATTTACTACAAAGGCAAAAATATAGCCGACGTGCTGGAGATGTCGATCAAGGAAGCGAGCGAGTTTTTTGATTCGGTGCCGGCCATCAACCGCATACTGGGCACGCTCAACT
>CAYWDK010000078.1:0-8532 GCA_964457025.1 uncultured Balneolaceae bacterium
TGGGAACTCTCGCTCTTTTTCCCGGAAATGCTCGAACCGAGGCAGCACTGCAAGTTCAACAACTGCACGCACAGCCACGAACCCAATTGTGGGGTCATAGAGGCTTTTGAGAGGGGTGAAATAGACGCCAGTCGCTACCAATCCTACCTGCAGATGCTCGATTCTATTAAAGAATAATTAATTAGCGGCTTCAGAAACTTTTGATTACTATATGTGAAAAGGAAAATCGGGGTATTTGTAACACAATACGTGGTTTTTACTCTTTTACACATATAATTAATAAATCATTACAGCTATGAATATCAGATACAGATTATCTACAGCAGTATTGGGTTTTCTATTTATAGGGATGGGAACCCTGCCTGCATTTGCACAGTTTGAAGACGCTGGTCAAATTCTACGTTCCGGTGCTCAAGACGCCAACCTGTTGATGAGAGAATACCTAAAACCGGTGGGGAAAGGCTTTGGAGCTGATCTAAACTCGGGATGGTTCAGTACGGCTAAAGTCCATGCATTAGGTGGCTTTGATCTTACCATCAATGCCAGCCTTGCCCTGGTGCCTGACACGGACCGTTTGTTCGATGTTACAGAACTTAGCTTCCAGGAAATAGAATATATATCCGGCGGACCGGAAACCCCCACAATTGCCGGTACCGATGAAGTCGGAGCACGCATCGGTTCACAAGACACCTTTTTTAATCCGAATAGCGGACAGGTAGAACGCTACTTTGAATTTGATCTTCCCCAAGGCAGCGGTTATCCCTATGTACCCGCTCCGATGATTCAGGCCAGTGTCGGACTTATCAAAAAAACCGACGTAACCTTGCGCTACATGCCCCCCCTTCCCCTACCCAATGATGTGGAATTCAACCTCTTCGGCATTGGTGTGAAGCATGAGATCAACCAGTGGTTACCCGGAGGTAAACTTCTCCCGGTCGATCTGTCACTGCAGGCCGGCTTTACCAACCTGAGCGCCTCAGTCGATTTTGAAGTGCTGCCCGAAGTAGACAACGAGACCGATAACGAGTTCAGCCCTGAAACCTGGGAAGGCCAAAAGGGCGAATTCAAAACAAATGCCTTTACAATCAATGCGATTGTAGGTAAAACTCTTCCTTTTGTCTCTGTATTCGGTGGCGTGGGATTCCAAACATCCAAGGTGGAAATTTCCACTCCTGGTTCTTATCCTGTTACCGTACCAAATGAAAACTATGATCCTTTTGATCCCAACAGCAATCCCAAGAAAATTGCTAAGGTAGATGATCCTATTAATTTAGAGTATAAGGACAACAGCAGCCTTCATGCTCTGGTAGGAGCTCGATTAAAACTTCTCATTCTTAACATTTCCGCCTCTTATACCATCTCAAAATATCCTGTGGCTCAAGTTGGTGTAGGATTCGGCATAAGATAATCTTTTCGGGGTACGTATGAAGGGGAAAGCCGATTCGGTTTTCCCCTTTTTTTATATGTTGGAAACTTTCGATCGTTTTCTCTATCTATCAACCCTCTTTTTAATAAATACCCGAATCCCGTTATGCTAAAAATAAGACTGCTTTACTTCCTTCCATCGCTGTTGCTTGCTACTCTGACAATCTCCTGCACGGCAGGTGACAACAACTCCGGTTCTGATGCCGGCTGGGCGACGGTTCAGGATAGCACCGATATCGTATTCAGCGTCAGCGGTTTTTCCGGGCCGGAGGCCGTTCGCTACGATCCCGGGCAAGACGTTTGGTTTGTCTCCAACTTCACCGGCGGCGGCAACGACCGCGATGCCAACGGCTTTATTTCCAAAGTAAAAGCCGACGGCTCGGAAACCGAACTGGAATATATGACCGGGACCGACGCATTTCCGCTACACGCCCCGCGCGGTATGTTCATCACCGGAGACACCCTCTGGGCGGCCGACATCGACGGCGTACACGGCTTTAACCGCCAAAGCGGCGAGCAGGTGACCTTCATCGACTTCAGAAGCTTTGAGCCGGGATTCCTGAACGATATCGCCTCGGGTCCGGATGGCGACCTGTACGTAACCGACACCGGCAATTCAGTATTGTACCGAATAACGGGAGGACAGCCGTCCGTAGCCGTAGATTCACTCCCCCATCCACCTAACGGTGTGACGCTCTCACCCGACTCTTCCCTGCTGGTGCTGGCCCCCTGGAACGGCGGCACTACCTTCTATGCCTGGAACCCCGCTGAACAGACATTAAGTGAGTTCGGCTCCGCCAACGGCGGCGGAAATTACGACGGCCTTGAATTCGCCGGACAGCGTCTTGTCTCTGCCAGCCAGGCCGACTCTTCCCTGCATGTCATGCATAGCGGAAGCGACTCCTTATATATACACGTACCCGGTCGCCCGGCCGACATCGGCCTCGACACAAAGCGTAACCGGATTGCCGTACCCTATATCGCACTCGACCGCGTAGACGTGTGGAAACTGCCCGGCAATTAGAAGCTCCAGCACAAATTAAATTCCCCTCTTTGTATCCCCTCTGTATCAGAGGGGATATTTATTTTTCAGCCTCCCTGCCGTACAGTAAGAAAACAGCTTCTTTTTCTCTGTGAACAGCTAATTCCGATATCGAACAACCGGTGTTCATTTTTAGTGCAACATTTTAAATAGCCCCCACGTACTGTGTTGCAGCTTGATCCAGAAGTTCGAATTGCAATTTCCAAAACAACAAATTTACCGGTTAGGGACCCATGAATAAATTCAAATCCTTTCTCACTATCTGTACCGTATTCGCACTGGCTGCCATAAATTACTCTTGCAGTTCGGAAACGCAATCCAAGGATGTATCGGACAAAGACTCCACTGCCGCTATCCCCGTTGAAATGGCATCCGCCCAGCGAGGTTCCATTTCAGCCTACTACTCCACTACCGCTACCCTCGAGGCTGAAGAAGAAGCCATGGTCGTAGCCAAAGTTCGGGGCATCGTAAAAGAAATTCGTGTTGAGGAAGGCGACTATGTGCGCGCCGGCCAGGTAATGACTCAGCTGGAGGACGAGCAGCTTGAAATTGAAGCCCAGCGGGCAAAGGCCACCATGGACCGCCTGTATAATGACTACCAGCGCAACAAGGAGCTTTACGACAAAAAACTTATCAGCGCCGAGCAGTATGAAAACTCAAAATTTGAATACGAGTCCCAGAAGGCGGCTTATGAGCTGGCCCAGTTGAAAGTCGAGTACTCCGCCATTCGTGCGCCTATCAGTGGCGTTGTGTCCAGCCGCCTGGTGAAGGTCGGAAATATGATCAATACCGATCAGCAGGTATTCAAGATTACCGATTTCGATCCCCTTCTTGCCATCCTGCATATCCCCGAACATGAGATGAGCAAGCTGCGAACCGGCCAGAAGGCCAATATACAAGTGGATGCCGTTCAGGGCGAAACCTTTACGGGAGAAGTGTTGCGCATCAGTCCGGTCGTAAATCCGGAAACCGGCACCTTCAAAGTCACGGTTGCTATCAAAGACGAATCCAACCGGCTCAAGCCCGGTATGTTCGGCCGCGTGCGTATTGTCTATGACACCCGCGAAAACGCCCTGATGATTCCTAAAGAGGCGGTAATGACCGAAGACGGAGCCAACAGTGTCTATGTGATCAACGACAAGCTGGCATTCCGCCGCAATATCCTCACCGGTTATGTGAACGGCGCCAATATAGAGGTTGTCGAAGGCCTGCAGGAAGGTGACGAGGTAGTGACCATCGGCCAGAACAGCCTGCAGGACAGCGCGCTGGTTCAGGTAGTTTCGTACTGATTTTCCTATTCGTTATTGGTTATTCGTTAATCATTGGGATGGAAGTTATGAATAGCCATCCCCGAATAACCAATAACGAATAACAAATATCCCGGGCATACAACAACAAAATTCCACACTCCCCACCACATGAAACTCATCGATTTTTCCATACGCCGCAAAGTGACTATCGCGATGTTTACCATCGGGATCATACTGTTCGGATTCGTCTCTTTGAGCCGGCTCAAAATCAACTTGCTCCCCGAATTGAGCTACCCTACCCTGACCGTGCGCACCGAATACGAAGGTGCCGCACCGGCCGAGGTCGAGAATCTGGTAACCAAACCCATTGAAGAAGCCCTTGGTGTTGTAAAGAATGTGGAACAGGTGCGCTCCATCTCCCGCTCGGGACAGTCGGACGTGACCCTCGAATTTGCCTGGGGTACCGAAATGGATTTTGCCAGCATCGACGTACGCGAAAAGCTGGATGCCCTGCAACTCCCGCTCGAAGTGGAACGGCCCGTTATACTGCGCTTCGACCCCACGCTCGATCCGATCATGCGCTACGCCTTTTTTATCAATGCTGATGAAAAAGAAGCCGAACCCGGTGCCAATGTCGATTTTGCGTCCATGCAGGATGAAGTGGCTACCGATGAGATCGGTAATCTCAAGAAGCTGCGTCGTTTCGCCGACGAACAGATCAAGAAAGAGCTGGAATCATCGACCGGAGTCGCTTCGGTAAAAATCAGCGGGGGACTTGAAGAAGAGATACAGGTTGCCATCGACCAGGACCGTCTCTCCCACCTGGCCATTCCCGTTGAACGCATTACCCAGATCCTGGGTGCGGAAAATATCAACCTTTCCGGCGGACGGCTGGAAGAGGGCACCCAGCAGTACCTGGTACGCACGCTCAACCAGTTCCAGACGGTTGAGCAGATCGAAAACGTCGTAGTGACCATCCAAAACGGCACTCCGGTCTATCTTAAAGATATTGCCAGTGTAACACAGGGATATAAAGAACGAGAAGCTATTACCCGCCTCAACGGGCAGGAAGCTGTGGAAATAGCCATCTATAAAGAAGGCGATGCCAACACGGTAAATGTAGCCGATGGCGTCATACAGAAACTGAACAGCTTCGAAAAAAACCTGCCTGAAGGCACTTCGCTTACCAAAGTGTACGACCAATCAACTTTCATCTCTTCAGCCGTCGACGAAGTGGTTGACGCCGGCATCATCGGTGGCATCCTTGCGGTAATTATACTCTATCTCTTCCTGAGGAATTTCTGGGCAACCGTTATTATTTCACTCTCTATCCCGGTATCGGTCATCGCCACCTTCAACCTGATGTACGGCTACGATATTACGCTCAATATCATGTCCCTGGGCGGTATTGCACTCGGTATAGGACTCTTGGTGGACAACTCCATCGTAGTACTTGAAAATATTTCACGCCACAAAGCGATGGGCAAGAGTATGCTCCAGGCCGCCCAGGACGGGGCCGGTGAAGTTGGAACGGCTGTGATTGCCTCTACGCTTACTACTATTGCCGTATTCTTTCCGCTGGTGTTCGTTTCAGGTATTGCCGGTCAGCTGTTCCGCGATCAGGCCCTGACCGTTACTTTCTCGTTGTTGGCTTCACTGCTGGTAGCCGTTACTCTGATCCCAATGCTCTCTTCGCTGGCCGGAAGGGAGAAAGCCGAAGTTGTGGTTCCCGAACTCCGCGAACCCCGCACCCGCGTGGGAAGGTGGATGAGAGCCGCACGCCTGTTCTTTTTCGTGAGTGTCCCCTCCTTCTTTGTCAGGATATTCAAGAAAACGATACGAGGCATCAGCAAAGCAATACTTTTCTTGCTCAACCCATTTCTGAATGCTTTTGAAAAAGGGTATGCCGCTATAGAAAACCGCTATCCCTCCCTGCTGAGATGGGCTGTGGAACGGAGGTTTACCGTCGTCACCCTCGCATTTATGATTTTGGTAGCTTCGCTGATGCTGGTCCCCCAGCTGGGTATGGAACTTATTCCTTCCCTCTCACAGGGAGAGTTCAAGGTTGAGTTTCAAATGCCTCCCGGCACCCCCATAGAAAAAACCGACAACGCTCTGCGCAATGTGCAGCGCGCAGCCGGTACCCTTCAAAATGTAAACTCCTCCTTTGCCGTAGCCGGTTCGGGCAACCAGATGGATGCCAATCCGGAACAAGGCGGCGAAAACTGGGGTGAGCTCAACGTGGTACTGACCTCAGGCGCCGGGCGTGAACAGGAAGAGCAAGCAATGGACCAGCTGCGAAATGACCTTCAGCTGATCCCCGGACTGGAATACAAATTCTCCCGCCCCGCCCTCTTTACCTTCAAAACCCCGGTAGAGATTGAGATCTCGGGCTATGACCTGAACAACCTTAAAAAGGCGGGCGACCTCCTCGCACGAAAACTTACGGAAAACGGCCGCTTCTCGGATGTAAAATCCACTATGGAGAACGGAAGCCCCGAAATCCAGATTCTTTTTGATCGTGACCGGGCTGCCGCTTTGGGACTGCAGGTCTATGAGGTCGCCGATCTGGTGGTTAGTAAAGTACGCGGCGATGTAGCTACACGCTACTCCTGGCGCGACCGTAAAATTGACGTACTGGTACGAGCCCGCGAAGAAGACCGCTCTTCCGTTGACAAGATCCGGAACCTGATCATCAACCCGAACAGCATCCAGCCCATCACCCTGGCAAGCATTGCCGAAGTGAAGGTAGCTACCGGGCCCAGCGAGATCCGTCGCGTAGCCCAGCAGCGTGTTGCTCTGGTTACAGCCAACCTCAACTTCGGGGACCTGGCTACCGCAGCGGAAGAGATTCAGCAGATTATTAACGAAACCGCTATTCCGCCCGGACTGACCGCACGTGTGGCCGGCCAGAATGAAGAGATGGCCGACTCTTTCCAGTCGCTTCTTTTCGCGCTCTCGCTGGCCGTATTCCTGGTTTACCTGGTGATGGCATCCCAGTTCGAGTCGCTGCTCCATCCCTTTATCATCCTCTTTACCATTCCCCTGGCCTTGGTCGGTGTTATCCTGGGGCTTTGGGTCACCGGATCCACCATAAGTGTAGTCGTATTTATCGGGCTTATTCTGCTGGCCGGTATCGTGGTTAACAATGCCATCGTACTTATCGACCTCATCAATCAGTTGCGCGAACGCGGCATGGATAAGATCCAGGCCATCCTGGAAGGCGGCAAATCGAGGCTGCGACCCATCCTGATGACGACGCTCACCACTACACTCGGCCTGCTGCCGCTGGCTATCGGTTTCGGTGACGGCGCCGAACTACGCGCACCTATGGCCATCACGGTTATTTTCGGCCTGGTCGTCTCTACCCTGCTCACGCTGGTAGTGATCCCGGCCATGTACGCCATCATGGACCGCAAGACCTATACATCCGCTGCCGTAAATACCAATACCGAAGGGGAATAATATGAAGAACCTTACCCAACTCTCTCTTCGCCGGCCGGTTACCAGCATCATGATCTTTATAAGCTTCGTGGTGATCGGCATTATATCCAGCCGTATGGTACCGCTGGAGTATTTCCCGGATATTTCCTTCCCGGGCGCCTTTATCACCGTCCCCTACCCTAACTCTACTCCCGAAGAGGTGGAGCGGAATATTACCCGTCCCATCGAAGAAGCTATCTCCACCATCAGTGGCTTGGAAGAGATCAATTCCACCTCCAGTGAAAATCAGGCCGGTATCTTTGTCCGCTTCAAGATGGGATCAGACATCGGCCTGAAAGCCATGGAAGTCAAAGAGAAAATTGACGGGGTTCGCAATCAGCTGCCTGATGATATGGAGCGCTTTTTCATCAACAAGTTCTCCGCCCAGGACAACCCCATGATGAACCTGCGTATTTCCAGCGAACGAGACCTCTCGAACGCCTATGACTTGCTGGACCGGAATCTGAAACAGCGTATCGAGCGTATCAACGGCGTGGCCAAGGTGGACCTCTACGGCGTAGATAAAAAACAGATACGCATCGAGCTGATTCCCGAACGTCTGGAAGCACACAAGGTGAATATGGCGGATCTGGCAAACAGGCTGCGGCAAAGCAATTTTTCCATGACGGCGGGCAAGGTAGACGAATCGGGCAAACGCTATATGGTACGTCCCCTGGGAGAAATTACGACCGTAGAAGGATTTGAAGAGCTGGTCATTGGCCCGAACCACCTGCGAGTAAAAGACATTGCCAAAGTTGAATTTGAGACACCCGAGCGCGACTACGGCCGCCATCTTGACCGCAAATATGCCATCGGCCTGGATGTGTTTAAGGAGTCCGGCGCCAACACCGTCGAAGTGGGAAACAGAGTTATTGAAGAGATCGACGCCATCAACAGGCTGCCCGAGATGAGGGGCATCAACATCTACCAGATGTTCAACCAGGCAACCGGTATTGTCAGCTCACTGGTCGAGCTGCTGAAGGCCGGCCTGCTCGGAGGACTCTTCTCCATATTGATCCTCTTCTTCTTCCTGAGAAAGGTAACCACTACCCTTATCGTGGCACTTGCCGTCCCCTTCTCTCTTATTGTAACACTGGGATTCCTCTACTTCCTGGACCTCTCCCTCAATATCCTCTCCATGATGGGCCTGATGCTCGCCATCGGTATGCTTGTGGATAATGCGGTTGTGGTCACCGAGAGTATTCACCGGAACCAGTACGATATGAAAGACGCACGGGCGGCCACCATCAAAGGCGTTAAGCAAGTAGCCATGGCCGTTACGGCGGGTACCCTTACCACCATCATCGTATTTCTGCCCAACATCATCAGCGA
>CAYWDK010000079.1:0-8300 GCA_964457025.1 uncultured Balneolaceae bacterium
CATTCCCCTAAAGAGTTTGTATCTTTGGGGCTATGACCGACACGCAGACCACAACTACCAAAACCGACCTCAAATCCCTCACCAGGGAAGAATTGCAGGCTTTCTGTGCCGAGCAGGGACTGCAATCCTATCGCAGCGACCAGATCTTTCAGTGGATGTACCAGAAAGGAGTATCCACTTTTGAAGAGATGACCAATCTTTCCAAAGAGCTGCGCGCACAACTGGAGGAGATCGCTACGGTGAACCGAATCGAGCATGTTACACAGCAGGAGTCGTCCGACGGCACCATCAAATTCCTGTTCCGCCTGCAGGATGAGGAAGAATACAAGGTAGAAGCAGTGATGATACCGGATTTCTATCCCGACGGAGCGGCCAACCGGCTGACGGTCTGCGTCTCTTCACAGGTGGGTTGCGTCTTCGGCTGCTCCTTCTGTGCCACCGGCAAGATGGGCTTTTTCCGCAGCCTGACCCACGGTGAAATTGTAGACCAGGTACAGTACATCAATGAGGTGTGCGAGGAGAAGTTCGGCAAGAAAATCACCAATATCGTCTATATGGGAATGGGCGAACCGCTGCATAACTACCAGGCGGTAACCGAATCGGCCGCTATCATTTGTGACGAAGACAGTATCGGGCTTTCACCGAAGCGCATCACCGTTTCCACTGTCGGACTCACCAAGCAGATCAAGAAACTGGCCGACGAACGGCAACCCTTCAATCTGGCCATTTCGCTGCATGCGGCCAATGACGAGAAGCGCGACGAGATCATGCCTATCAACAGCTCCATGAACCTGGAGCAGCTTAAAGAAGCCGTGCAGTACTATTATGCGAAGCTGCACCGTCCCCTCACCTACGAATACCTGCTGTTCGATGAATTCAACGACAGCCCGGAAGACGCGCGTCAGCTCGCAGAGATCGCCCAGTGGGCGCCCAGCAAGGTCAATATCATCATGTACAACGACGTAGCCGGTGTTGCCCTCAAGCGCGCCCGAGAACAGCGCCTGGACGCTTTCATGCAGGAACTTGTGAAAAGAGATGTGACAGCAACGGTACGCCGGAGCCGCGGCGACGATATCGATGCGGGCTGCGGACAGCTGGCAATCAAGGAGGGCCAGCCAATGGGGAAAACGATAAGGAAGAATTAAATCCGAAATTCGAAACATTCGGGGCTGAAATTACGGTAAGGAGACGTTTCGGATTTTGAACATTCGTGTTTCGGATTTGCCCTTTCGGATTTCGTGCTTCTCCCGAATGGAGCCCTAATCGTGCACGAAATTAAGCAGCCTTCCGAAGCGGGGCAGCCACCGTTCGGCATCCCATGAGAAGTAGATCATGCCGGCCTTGCCTACAATATGGTCATTGGGAACAAAACCCCAGAATCGGCTGTCTTCGCTGTTGTCGCGATTGTCTCCCATCATGAAGTAGTAATCCTTCTGTATCGTGTAGGTGTTGGTCTGCTCCCCGTTGATAACCAGCAGGCTGTCGCCCTGCCACTGCGCGGAATTGCGCTCGTAGCGAGTGATAATGTTTTCATAGACGTGCCAGTTTTCGCGGGTGAGGGTGACCTCCTGTCCCTCGAAAGGAACAACCGTAGGCGGAAGGTGATCGTGGTTCATAAAACCCGAAGAGAAACTGAAATCGACCCTGGAAAACTCGTTGAAATCGGCAGGCAGTACAAAAGGCTCCACGCTCACGACTTCCGACCATCCCTGCACGGTTTCGGCTTCATCCGCACTCATGTTAACGCGATAGCTGTTCTGGCCTTCCGAACGAATCAGCTCGCCTCCGGCTGCTGCCACCTTGGCGGGACTCAGTCTGACGCGATCCTGCACCGTCACAATATAGTTTTTCTGAATGCCCGGAAAATCCTCCGCGTCCTGCCCGTTTACAAACAGTACCTTGTCGCGTATCTCAAGAGTATCGGAAGGCATCCCTGTCAGCCGCTTTATATAAGTCGTCTTGGCGGCAATGGGCGCTACATCGATAGGATAGTTGAATACAACGATATCGTTGCGTTCGATATCCTCAAAGCCTGGAATACGGGTCCACGGCAGCGTGATGCCGGGCAGGTATACGGTGGTAAAGGGGATACCCAGCACCATAGGCGTGCGGGGGCCGTAGTTTACCTTGGATACAACCAGGAAATCGCCTGTCAGCAGCGTATCTTCCATCGATGGGGTGGGGATGCGGTACGCTTCAAAGAAAAAGGTACGAATGATGATGGCGGCAATGATCGCGAAAAATATCGCATCGCCCCATTCGCGTATCCAGCTTTTAGCTTTTTCGTGTTGTTTGTCCCTGCGGTCTCGCTGCCTTTCGGCTTTGCGCTCTTCCCGCTCTTCTTTCGAAATCTCCTCAGCCAATATCTGTCCTTTCCAGCTTTATCGTAATGGGTTAGTAGTCAAAATCAATGTTCATCCCTTCCGGGGCCGAAATCTCCCTGATAATATATTCCCCGTTCTCGTAGCGAACGTCAAACCACTGCTCGCGTTCGGGAGAATAAAAATAATCCTGAAACTCTGCAGGCTTTTTTACGGCTGCCAGCTTCTGTGAGAAGGTGCGCTTGATCTGCGGCATCAGGTCGATATACCTGCTGGCGCCACCGAATACCAGCCCGTTGCTGAAGGGCCCGTCCACATCAAGTACCATCATCGGGATGGAGTCGTTGACGACAAACCAGTATTCGAACTCAATGGCTTCTCCTGGACGGAAGTCCCTGTTGTTAATAAGATCCTCGATCGTCTGGGTGGGGTCCCCAAAAAGAGCCTGCAGGCGGGCACGCACTTCGTTGGTGTTCATATTGTCAATCACCGTCTCATTATAAAGCCCCTGCCCCGTCAGCTTGATATCGTCGAACTTCTTCATGAACCAGGCCCGCTGTTCACGGCTCATCTTTTCAAATTCGGGCTCCTCGAATTGTCCGTAAGCCGTCAGGGAAGAAAAAATCAGTGCGAGAGCGAGCAGATAGGAGAAAAGGTCACGCTTTATTTTCATGAGTATCCTGTATCTTGTTTTGGCAATTGTTTTCGGTTTCAGTTTGGCCGGACCCAGCTCTGTCAGTCGTCGTCCATCGAAAGCACCGCAAGAAACGCCTCCTGGGGTACCTCAACCGACCCCACGTTCTTCATACGCTTCTTACCCTCTTTCTGTTTCTCGAGCAGCTTCCGCTTCCGGGTGATGTCGCCGCCGTAACACTTGGCAGTCACATCTTTGCGCATGGCGCGGATGGTATCACGTGCTATAACGCGTGAACCGATGGCAGCTTGTATGGCAACCTCAAATTGTTGCTGGGGGATCAATTCTTTCAGCTTTCCACAGAGCTTCCTGCCCAACTCGTAAGCCTTGTCGCGGTGCGTGATGCTGGAAAGCGCATCCACCGGATCACCGTTAAGCAGGATATCCAGACGCACCAGGTCGCCTTTACGGTATTCCAGAAATTCGTAGTCGAGCGAAGCATAACCGCGGGTCCCGCTCTTCAGGCGGTCGTAAAAATCAAATACCACTTCCGCCATCGGAAGTTCGTAGGTGATCTCCACACGGTTGCTTTGCATATGCAGCTGGTTGACGTACTTGCCCCGTCTGTCTTGGCAGAGCTTCATCACGGGCCCGATATATTCGGAAGGCGTGATGATGCTCGCTTTAATATACGGCTCGTAAACCTGCTCTACCTTGCCGGGGTCGGGCATCTCGCTGGGGTTGTCCACTACCTTCTTGATGACTTCCCCTTTCTCCGTCTTGTGCACCTCGTACTCTACGTTCGGCACGGTGGTGATAATGTCGATATCGAACTCGCGATCCAGCCGCTCCTGTACGATCTCCATATGCAGCAACCCCAGGAAACCGGCACGAAAACCGAAGCCGAGCGCCTTGGAAGTTTCGGGCTGGTAGGTGAGCGAAGCGTCGTTGAGCTGCAGCTTCTCCAGGGCCGAACGCAGGTCTTCAAAATCGTCTGATTCGGTCGGATAGATGCCGCTGAATACCATCGGCTTCACTTCTTTATAGCCGGGAATAGGTTCGTTGGCGGGATTTTTTGTGGTGGTGATCGTGTCACCTACCCGGGCGTCCTGCAGCGATTTCACGCTGCCGATTACATAGCCCACCTCCCCTGCTTCCAGCTTGTCTGTCTTCTCTTTCTCCAGCTTAAGGTAGCCGATCTCCTCGGCATCATACTCCTTGTCGGTAGCCATAAAGCGGATGCCCTCGCCCTTGCGCAGGCTGCCTTCCATCACGCGCACATAACAGATCGATCCGCGGTAGGTGTTGAATATGGAATCAAAAATAAGCGCCTTAAGCGGCTTGTCGGTCTCGCGGCCCGGGCCCGGTATCAGCTCCACAATCGCCTCCAGCAGCAGGTCGACGCCCTCTCCGGTCTTGCCGGATACGTGCAGAATGTCTTTGTGCTCGCAGCCGATCAGGTCCACGATCTGCTGTCCCACACCCTCGATATCGGCGCCGGGCAGGTCGATCTTGTTGAGCACCGGCACGATTTCCAGATCCTGATCAATGGCCTGGTAAAGGGTAGAGATCGTCTGTGCTTCCACGCCCTGTGCCGCATCCACCACCAGCAGGGCACCTTCGCAGGCCTTGAGGGCACGCGACACCTCATAGGCAAAGTCGACGTGGCCGGGGGTGTCGATCAGGTTGAAAATGACGTTCTCGCCGCTCGGCCTCTTATAGTCCATTTTGATGGCGTGGCTTTTGATGGTGATGCCACGCTCGCGTTCCAGGTCCATGTCGTCGAGAACCTGTTCCTGCATTTCCCGCTCGGTGATGGCACCCGTACGTTCGAGCAGGCGGTCGGCCAGCGTAGATTTGCCGTGGTCGATATGTGCGATGATGCAGAAGTTGCGAATTTTAGTCATGGATACGGAAATGCTTTGCCTTTCCTGAGGCCGTTAGCTTGCAAAAAAGAACGCTTAAGATACAAAAAAGGTGAGGCGTTTGCATATAGTTATAGCAAAAATAAAAAATGCCGCAGGCCTGAACCTGCGGCATCGGTAAGTAAACTATACGTTCTTCAGCGGACTACTCTTCGCCCACTTCAAGCGGGTCTTCGTCATCGGCTACCGGACTCAAAAGCTCCACATGAAAACGGAACTGCTCGCCTTCGAGGGTCATCTCCTGGTAGATCTCTTCGATCAGGTCAAAAATTACTTCCGGCTCGCCGCGCACACTGGTAGAGAGATAGTTGACGTCCACTTCAACTTCGTGCTGGGCCACCAGTTCGAGCAGAAAGTCGATACTCTCGCGGGGATTGTTGGCCCGAAGCGGGATATAGGTAAACTGTGCGGTTGTAATCATAAATTGGCGGTCCTTTGTTAAAGCTGATTTTCTGTTTTCTTGTCGGGCTTAAGAATAATCGTTTAAGAATAATAGTTCAACGGACAATCACATCCCTGAATTCCACATTTACCGGGAACAAACCGTCCTGCCAGCAGTTAGATTTTGTGAAGAGGTCAACTACAGCTGAAAACCGAAACGATGATTCGCAACATAGCAGAAAATCCCGTAACACAACTGATCCTGTTTACACTATTTTTGATATTTTTTGTCGTGGCTATCTCGGTTTAAGAATTTAAGGAGACAGCTATTTAGCGACTATTGTTGACCTGTACCCCCGCATTATCTGACTGTGATAGTGCGGGGTTTCAATTCGGAACATATTCTCTGTTTTGTTTGTATAAAGACCAAACAAATGAAAGAATAATCATTTACAACACAGACTAACTACTCCATTATGGATACCAGAAAATCGCTATTGACAATATTCACACTCACACTTATTGCATTTTTCGGATTCACCGCATGCGACAATACGGGCACGGGCGGGAACGGCACCGGCACAATGACGGTCAGCCTGACCGACGCACCGGCCGACTATGAGGAAGTGAACATCACGATCGACAGCGTTCTTGTGAAGCAAGCCGAACAGGATGCTGATACTACCGGAGAAGGTGACGATTCCGATTCTGAAGAAGACGGCTGGGTCACAGTTATGGACGAATCCATCACCGTCAACCTGCTTGAACTGCAGAACGGCAATCAACTGACGCTCGGTGAAACCGTGGTCGAAACCGGCTTGTATGAACAGATTCGCTTTGTTCTCGGTACCGACAATGAAGTAGTTATTGACGGAGAAAGCCATTCCCTCAATACGCCAAGCGGACAACAATCCGGCCTGAAGCTTAATATCAATGCCGACGTTGAAGACGGCGAGAACTATGATCTCCTGGTCGACTTTGACGCAGGCCAATCTATCGTTGTTACCGGAAACGGCATGTACATCCTGAAACCGGTTATCCGAATTATTGAAGATGAAAATACCGGCTCTATAACAGGTACCATCGAGCCTACCGGTTTCCAAAGCTACGTGACGGCCGTTGAAGGCGACGACACCCTTTCCTCCTATTCTGACGAGGTAGACGGTACCTTCACTATCATGGGCGTTGATGGAGGAACCTATGAAGTTACCATTCAACCGTCCGATGATCAGTATGCCGACTCAACTATCACCGGCGTTGAGGTAATAGAAGACGAAGAAACCGACTTAGGTACCATCCAACTTGAAGATGCTTCCAACTAGGCCTGGAAGTTTACGTACCCCAAAAAGGCTCCTGATGATTCATCAGGAGCCTTTTCTTATTCGGAATTATTTGCCTTTGCAGGCGGTTCAATCCCATCAGGCTGTTAAATATTTATAAACAGCCGCAATATGTCTGGATACTTTTCCCATAAACCGTATATTTGGACCGATGCAAAACACTCTTATACATATCCATTCCCATCCCCATCACGGTGGCGTCCATCATCGTCACCATTGGCATCACCATAGCAAGTAGCCCCGGCTACCCCTTCGCCTTTTCCAGCTTTTTCTGATTTACCCTTAACCCTTATTACCATCATTTTACCATGCAACGAACTGCTGATAACGGTACTTCTTTACGAATTGCCATCCAAAAAGACGGCCGCCTTACCGACAAAACCATAAAACTATTGGAAGGCATCGGCCTCCGCTTTGACAACTACAAGCGCAGCCTGATGCTGAAGTGCCGCAATTTTGATGTCGAACTGCTGCTCATACGCGACGACGACATCCCCGAATATGTACAGGACGGGGTCTGCGACCTCGGCTTTGTCGGGGGCAACGTCACTGCCGAGACGGGCGCGGACGTGACCGTACTGCACGGACTTGACTACGGCGTGTGCCGACTGTCGCTGGCCGCCCGCAAGAACGGTGACATCAAGGCGGTACGGGACTTCGAAGGCAAGACCATAGCCACCAGCTACCCCAGGCTGACCCGTTCCTTTCTGGAAGAGCGGGGGGTCGAGGCGAAGATCGTCACCATATCGGGTGCTGTAGAGATCGCCCCCCGGCTCAAGGTAGCCGATGCCGTCTGTGACCTGGTCTCCACGGGCAACACGCTCAAGGCCAACGGCCTGGCTGAGATTGAAACCGTCTTCGAATCCGAAACCCAACTCATACGCACCAACAAGGAGCTCTCGCCCGGCAAGAAGCGGCTTATCGAAAAATTCCTGGTCCGCATAGACGGCTATCAACAGGCCGAACGCAGCCGCTACATCATGATGAATGCTCCCAAAACGGCTGTTGAAGATATCAAGGAAATTATCCCTTCCCTGAATAGTCCCACCGTGATGCCGCTGGCCAATGAAGAGATGGTAGCCATCCATACCGTCATTCCGATCGAGAAGTTCTGGGAAGTAATGGAGCAACTCCGCAATGCGGGTGCTACCGGCATCGTAATGCTCCCCATCGAAAGCATGATACTTTAGATATGAGATTCTTAAATACAATATAGCCCGCTCAGTCATCCCCGCACACCTCCGGGCGATATGCATATTCAAATTGATCCCTATGAAAAAGCACATATTCAATAACTTAACGGAAGCACAGATTGAGGCTCTCTGCCTGCGGCCCAAAATGGACTTTGAACAGCTTTCCGCAGAAGTGCGGCCGATTGTCGAGGCGGTACGGCAGGAAGGTGACACCGCCATAAAGCAGTTTACCAGACAGTTTGACGGTGTGGATCCGGATCCGCTTGTCGTTGATCCGGCGAATTTCACCCCTCAAGTTGATGAGGAGAGCCGAAAAGCCATAGAAATCGCCTTCAACAATATCTACCGCTTCCACAAGGCCCAGCTGCCGATGCCGCTGGAAGTGGAGACAATGCCCGGCGTGCGCTGCATGCGAGTGCCACGGCCCGTTGAAAGCGTGGGGCTCTATGTGCCAGGCGGTACGGCCATACTCCCCTCCACCCTGATGATGCTCGGCATACCGGCCG
>CAYWDK010000080.1:0-6023 GCA_964457025.1 uncultured Balneolaceae bacterium
TTGGGTACGATTACACCTACCTGTCCAATACCTTCTCAGAAGTAAAGGGAACCACTATACAGCAGTACATTATTATGCACAAAATTGAACGAGTAAAAGAACTGCTGTTGTATAATGAACTAACCCTTACCGAAATAGCCTATAAGCTAAACTACAGCAGCGTTGCCCATCTGTCGAACCAGTTTAAGAAGATAACCGGATTGACGCCTACCTACTTCAAAGAGCTGAAAGAGAAAAGGGAAAAAAACCTCGAAGACCTGTGAATTATATAACATCTAGTCCATATAAATGTAACGGTTGCCAGCTGTAATAGTCACATCTTATTCATGATAGTGATAATTAAGAGTCATTAGATAACAGTATATCACACGATTATAACGACAAGAAAACATCGGTAACCTTATAACAAAATCCATTTCATGATGAAAAAAATCCACCTTACTACCATTTCCGTTTTCCTGGTATTTGCCATTCAATCCGTGGCTGTTGCTCAATCAATTAACCTCACAGAAACATTTAAGAAGAGTTTTAACAAAACTGTTCAAGAGGTTCACAAAACCGAAAATGCGACGCAAAAACGAAAGCTGCTTAACGAATCATTTAGCAAAATGACTATGGCGATCGAGCGCATTGAATCAAAAGCGAAACTTTCTGAAGAGGAAAGTGCCCAGCTTGTATCTTTTAAGGGCGAAATACAAGACAAAAAGAGTGAGTTAAATGGAACCGATGGTTTTGACAGAGTACTGGATAAAAACCTCAACGACTTCTCCGATTACTCTCAACAGTATTTTGAGCAAGCTGACCGGACGATCACTATTGGCCTGACAGCAGCGCTTTTAATTGTTCTCATTCTGATACTTCTGTAAGAGTTCGAAGACTATCCGATTCATAATAATCTCCATCCTGCTGATGGAGATTATTATGTCTATTTATTTCTCTGAACTTTTCTTGTGATTAGAAACCTTGTTCTATACCCCATTATTCTAACTGCCCTCTTTACAGGCTGCCGCTCTACCCATGAAATGATCCAAAGTACTTTTACGGGACCGTCAGCTGCCATTGAATATTCGGTAATCTATTATATCCGTGCTGATGCTGGTTAACTTTATCATGACTCCAAAGGAGAGCCGGTTCGAGCAAATTCCCGGCTGCGGCCTTATGTAATTGAATTGCACACCTCTGCCGCAGCAATTAACTAACTTTACTCAAAATTATATTTAGTATAGGAATAGGTAAACTCGGGGTCACCGAATTTTTTGAGTGTGCGATAGTGAGAAGCAACGGCTTCAAAAAAAGTGTCGTGATGATTGTAGGGGATATTAAACTCCTTGGCCGTCTGCTCTACAATATGGCTGATAGCCGGATAGTGTACGCTGCATATTCTCGGGAACAGGTGATGCTCAATCTGAAAGTTCAGTCCGCCGACAAACCAGCACAACGGTTTATTGTCACGCGCAAAATTATTGGTGGTCATCATCTCGTGAATCATCCAGTGTTCGTCAATCATATTCTCTTCGTCAGGCTCCGGGTGGTCGGTCCCCTCCACGACGTGGGCAAGCTGAAAGATGATGCCAAGTATCAGTCCAGCCGTAAGGTGAAGAGTTGAAAATCCAATCAACAGGTGCACCCAGGTGATATCGAGCAGAAGCATCGGTAGCACCAGCATATAAGTGTAATAAATGCCCTTGGTCACAAACAGGATAACCCATTCGCTAACCGGATGACTTTTATTTTCATAAGGACCAATATTTGCTTTCAGGAATTGCTTGTAATCCTTCACAAATACCCAGAAAAACGTGGCCAGGCTGTAGGCAAAAAAGGCCAGGATATGTTGCACGCGATAGATCTTTTTGTACTCCGAATGCGGGGATAACCGGATAAACCCGGCTATTTCCAGATCTTCGTCGTGCCCGTGAATATTGGTGTAGGTGTGGTGGATAATATTGTGGGTAATCTTCCAGATATAGCCGTTTGCCCCCAGCAGATCGAAGGTAAATCCCAAGGCGCGGTTAATATGTTTATTGGAAGAGTAAGCTCCATGCAGGGCATCGTGCGATACCGAAAAACCGATACCAGCCATTCCGATACCCATCACAAATGTTAAAAACCACATCGCCACAAGGGATAACTGTCCCGAAATAATCAACGCATAAGAGCCAAAATAAAGGATCAGCAACAATACAGTTTTAACCACCATCTGCAGGTTGGCATGCTTTGAAAGGTTATGCTCTTCAAAATAGTGATCGACCCGCTGTCTTACAGTTTTACTGAATTTCCGGCTAGTACTATTATTAAACGTTACTTTTTCGACGGCAGTCATCTTGTCGATCCTTTAATGCGATTATCGCATTAAAGATGCCAAAACTTTGTCAGGAGGGTATTACATAAGTTTTGGGTTATGTTGCATATCTTACACATTAGTACCTTTAAGCCGTAGAGGCGAAACCGGATTCTGCCTAAAATGAATTATAGTGTATCGGTTTTCCCGTGGTCCCTTCACTTTGCAATAGTGATCTATTCAGGAGTAAGTGAAATCTGTAAATCGGTAATTTATGTAAGATTTCTTCTACAAGTATGTAACATACCTTCTCAAAAACTTTACTACCTTTGCTATGTAATACCAACCGAAAAGAAAAGGGTATCGGGATCTGCTATCAATAAATGATCCGAACTTTTCAACAACCCGGCAATCATTAAAAATAATCGTAATCAAATGGACTCATTAGAATTTGAAAAATCAAAGGCAATGATAATTGTCGAAATCATTGAATACGTCCCGGATTCGGTGGTGATCAAAACGATTATAAAAAAGTCGACCGGGAACATTAGTGCCGTCTCTCTTGACACCGGAGAGAAACTGGAGGAGAAAACTTCTCCTTTCGATAAGTTTATACAGATCATTGACGGAAAAGCAGAGATTATTATTGATGGAATATCAAAACTCCTGGAAACCGGACAGTCGATCATTATTCCGGCCCACGCTGCCAATTCATTCAAGGCGAACAATCGTTTTAAGATGATATCTACAACAATCAAAAGCGGATATGAGGATGTAAGCTGATAGGTGTGATTCAGAACAATACATCCTGAACACACCTGCAGAGACCAAGACAAATTGAATCTGAAAATGACCAAAACCATGGGACGAATTATGACGACTTTATTGCTATATTTCCATAAATGGTTTATGCTAACAAGAACAGTTATTTGAAGCGAATTCACTGCTCAATATTAGCTTGAAATATAGAAAAGCAGATTGCATGATGCTGATTTGAAAACTGCAAATCTGCTTAAACTAGACGTGCAAATAAATTTAAAAAGCAGTGGTGATCAATCGTTGACTATGGTATCAACAAAAAGGTATGTAAAATACATGGTAAGCCTTCGGTGCAAAATGATACTAAAGGAGGAGCTTGAGAAAGCGAACTTCAAATACTCGATTTCTCCACATGGTGCCGTAGAGTTTCTTGGAGATATCACACAGTCTCAACTTGAAGAGCTGAATAAGAACTTGCTAAAATCGGGCTTGGAACTGCTGGACGAAAATAACAGTATGCTTATCGATCGCATTATTAACACGGTCATTGAAGTGGTTCATTATTCCGATCAGTTACCCAAGCTGCGTTTTGAGGATATCATTGGTAAAAACCTGAATTCGAAAAATGAGTCGATATTAAAAATATTTTCGGATGTAAAGGGGATATCGATCATGCAGTTTATCGTACTTCAAAAAGTTGAGCGTGTCAAGGAACTTCTGTTGTATGATGACCTGTCCCTGGCGGGAATAGCTGAAAAACTTCGATATAAAAACGAACACTACTTAATTGCCCAATTCAAAAAGTATACCGGCCTATCACCCGACTACTTTAAGAAATTAAGGAACGAACGCATGAACATTCTACAAAATGCATAAATCATCCTCCTCGGACCGGTAAGTTTGGGCTAAACAACAGAGAGTCAATCGGTCCCCGGTCGACTGTCATCAGGCGCTGTATTGAAGATGTAGGGCCGGCTTTTATATTTTCCCTTCCCCATAGCTTACCAGCATAGATTATACAGATTAAATAGTCGACCCTGCCTCCCTCCAACCGTACCTCCTAAGTACTATTTGGGATCGGTATTTACTTATACTGCTGATAAAATAAAAGACCTTGCAAACAGGCATAGGCAGAAATACACGATTCCCGACATGTAAATTTCGATTTAACGGTATATGTAATTCAGTGATATATGTAAGGTATTTCTGCCGGTATGTAACACAAGCTGCCTGAGACGGTGTAACTTGTAGTTGTGATAATAATTTCACACCAATCCCCTATGAAGGGGAATACTTTAAACAACATGAACATATTTATACATATTAAACAATTTGCTACCGTGGCGGCTTTACTGTCGATGATGATAGTAAGTTGCAAAGACCAGAGTACCGCTGTTAATGACGATCCTGATTCAGAGGCACCAACGATTGTCTCTACCAGTCCCGCAGACAATGACACAGAGGTTGAACGAAACAAGGTTATAGAAATAACCTTTAATGAGCAGATGAATGCGGCAACCATCAATAGCTCAACCTTTACTGTAAGCCAGGGATCGGCCAATATTGGCGGATCAGTAGCATATTCCGGTACTACCGCTACATTTACATTTGAAAATGTACTTAATGCGCTTACCAATTATACCGTAACGTTAACTACAGGCGCAGAAAGCTCAGCCGGTGTTGCTCTTGCAGCGAATAAGGTTTGGAGTTTTACAACCGGGGGAAATGCAGAGCCTTTGGCAGTAGTTGACCTGGGGACTGCCGGCAATTATGTAGTTTTGGCCAAATCTGCGGTCAATAACAACCCGACATCAGCCTTTACAGGCGATTTGGGATTAAGTCCTGCGGCCGAAACTTTTTACACAGGATTCTCTCAGACAGCTGAAACGGGGTACTCAACATCCGACCAGGTAACCGGTCAAATGTTTGCCGCTGACATGGCAGCCCCGACACCCTCCAATCTTACAACGGCCGTAAATGATATGACTACGGCATACAACGATGCTGCGGGACGGACTATCCCGGATTTCGTAGAATTATATACCGGTGAAATCGGCGGCAAGACCCTTACTCCAGGCCTATACAAATGGAGCAATACCGTTCTGATAGCTTCCGATGTAACGATTTCAGGTGGAGCCGATGACGTCTGGATCTTCCAGATCGGCGAAAATGTGACGATGAGCTCGGCCGTAAACATCACCCTTAGCGGCGGTGCGCAGGCCAAAAATATTTTCTGGCAGGTAGCCGGTGAAGTAACAATCGGTACTACCTCACATTTTGAGGGGATCATCCTTTCGATGACCGGTATCACCCTGAATACCGGTGCTACCCTCAATGGCCGGATATTAGCCCAGACAGCCGCCATCTTTGATGCTAATACAGTAGTTGAACCACAATAATCAAGATTGCTATAAATGCATACATGCGTTTATAACGTTAAATCCCAGAGCAGTTCCGTTAATAACGGAACTGCTTTTTTTATATCAGCTATGTACAGTCCGTGTTGTTTAACAAGTGATGGCATTTTGGTAGTACTATGATAGTAATTACTATCGCACCGCTTTAAAAATTGAAATTTAGATTGAAGACCGTCTATAAGGTGCTTATCTTAAGCATTCTTTAATCGGGACGTAGCGCAGTCCGGTAGCGCACACGCCTGGGGGGCGTGGGGTCGCAGGTTCAAATCCTGTCGTCCCGACTTTGAGAAGGCACTCGTAAGAAATTACGGGTGCCTTTTTTATATTGGAAAATGTTCTATACCTATGTAATCCATTCTGCAACTAGTGGTAAGCTTTATATTGGTCACACAAGTGATTTAGATGATCGGTTAAAGAGGCATAACACCGGGAGGAGCCGATATACTAAAAGCGGGATGCCATGGAAGTTAATCTTTAAAAAATCCTTTCCAAGTCGGGCAGAGGCAGTGAGATTGGAGAAAAAATTGAAAGGTTTTAAGAATCCTAAACGGGTACTAGCCTGGATTGAA
>CAYWDK010000080.1:6123-8161 GCA_964457025.1 uncultured Balneolaceae bacterium
TAACAAAATCATCCGCTTATGAGAAAGAGAATAAGTGCTCTTTTAACGGCCGGTGGACTCGTCGCACTCGCCTATTCAGGAATCAATTACATCAACAGTACCGAAAGCTTCAGCTTTCTTGGTGATAATTTTGTGGTCAGTCAGGGCGATCCCACTCCCGTAATATTATCGGGCGTGGTATTGGCAATTGGGCTGATTATGGGCCAGAAGTAGTCTCAACGGCTATAAATTTCTTTAATGTTGATCTAAAAAATTGGTAACAAAGGAACATTTCAGTACTCTTTGTAGTAAACATCTATAGTAACAGACATTAATAATCGAATGTGAAAGTGAAGGATATTACCCATGTATGTTCTTGACTATGACAGACAGCTCTCCCTTATCCGCGAAATGACCCAGCTTCGCAAGGATTCGGAAAAATGGATTGTTTATTATCACCATCCTTCCACCAACGAAATGTGGAAGAGCTATTTTCCGAGGGCTACCGAAGAGAAAAAAGGTCCGAAGATCCTCCGTACCGAACCGGTACCAGGTAACCTGCAGGAGCGCCTGCACCGATGCCTGACAAGTGATGCTCCGGAAGACGCCATCGGCCTCGGCATCGAGCTTTCGGTAGAGCCCCAGAAGTGGGAGACCATCATCTCGACGGTAGAGGAGAACCGGCGCGATTATGACCGCAAACAGCTGAAGCGGTTCCTGAAGTATCTGGGAGTTGAAACGCCGGACGAGCTCTTTGAGGAGATCGGGCATTCGCCTTCGGATTACGGCCTCGACAAGGAAGAGCTCAAAGATCTGGCATGGAGGTCAAAGCTGATCCGCCTGAAGCGGTTCTTCTTTATCTGATAGGAGCAGAGATACTGCAAAGTTCTTCGCTGATTTCCCACAACCGTTTATTTAACTCATCATCTCTTGCAACGGAAGCCGGCTTTGCCGGCTTTTTGTTTTTGAAGTAGGTGCCGCTTTTTGCCCCTATCTCATCCAATTCAGCACTTGCCAGCCAGATTACGGTTTCTGCGCCTTTGGCAGGCGATTTCATAAAAGGTCCGCCTATGAAGTACAGGAATTTTAGGATCCGGCTCGCTTCCGAGGCCAGTCGGGTGTTGACCATCCCGGGGTGGAGGGCGTAGGTGCTAAGGGAGCTGCCTTCGATCCTTTTTGCCAGTTCTCGTGTAAACATGATGTTGCACAGCTTGGAAAGGCCGTAGGCTTTCATAGGATTATAGCCCTCTTCGAGCATGAGGTTGTCCGGATCGAAATAGGGAGCACCGGCCTTGTGGGCGTCCGAAGCAACGTTGATGACCCGGGCTTCACCGGCAGCTTCCAGCTTATCCATTAACAGGTGAGTCAGCAGGAAATAACCGAGATGGTTAACCGCAAAGGTGCGCTCGATACCTTCGGGGGTTTCCTGTCGGCCGGAAGGGAACAGCCCCGCATTGTTGATCAGCACATCCACCTTGTCGAAGCGCTCTGTAATACTTTCAGCGGCCTTGCGCACGTCAAATTGCAGGCCCATATCAGCCAGCACGATTTCAACGCCGCTATTGCCGCTTTTCTCGATAATCTCTCTTTGGGCTTTCACCGCTCTTTCCTCATTGCGGCAGACCATTACGATGAATGCGCCTCTTCCGGCCAGATCGAGTGCAGTGGCTTTGCCGATTCCGGAGTTGGCGCCGGTAATTACCACGAGCTTGTGCTTCATATCCATAGGCGAAAGTTTTGAAATGAATCGCTCATGCCGATTGTTGCATAAGGCATTTACTTTTACATTACACTAATCGTTTAACGAAACGGTATTCAGAATGATTCAGGACTATTTGAACTCGGTAGAAAAATTCATTGTGGTCGGTGACCGCGTATTGATCAAACCGCGTGATATGGAGACCCGTACCCAAAGCGGGCTGGTGCTGCCGGCTACTGTAAAGGAGAAAGAGGAAATCCAAAGCGGTTATGTGGTGAAAACCGGTCCGGGCTATCCGATCCCCTCCAACGAAATGGACGAGCCATGGAAGGAGGATTCCGGCGACACGCGCTATATCGG
>CAYWDK010000081.1:0-8066 GCA_964457025.1 uncultured Balneolaceae bacterium
AAGAATGCCGAGAAGATCGGCCTTAAGAATGTAGAGTTCGTGCTCGGGGACATTGAAGAGATGCCGCTCGGCGACAACATCGCCGACGTAGTGGTCAGCAACTGCGTGCTTAACCTGGTCCCGGACAAGCAGAAAGCTTTTTCCGAGACGTTCCGTATCACCAAGCCGGGCGGTCACTTCAGCATTTCCGATGTGGTCATTCGCGGAGAGCTTCCTGCCTCGCTGCAGGAAGATGCCGAAATGTATGCCGGTTGCGTAGCCGGAGCCATCGATGTGGAAGAGTACCTCTCCGTCATCAGCGATGCAGGCTTTGAAAACATCGCCATCCAGAAAGAGAAAGAGATCGACCTCCCTGAAGAGATTCTAAGCAACTATATGTCTGGTGACGAAATAGAGCAGTTCCGCAATTCCGGCACCGGCATCTATAGCGTGACGGTTTACGGGGAAAAGCCGGAATAATGGCTAAAAACGTACTCATACTTTGCACCGGAAACTCCTGCCGCAGCCAGATGGCCCAGGGCTGGATAAAACACTTTGACACCGGGGATTTACTGAAGGTCTACAGCGCCGGTATCGAAACCCACGGGGTCAATCCCAAAGCTGTCGAGGTGATGAAAGAGGCCGGGGTCGACATCTCCCGCCACACCTCCAATCACATGGACGAATACCGAGATGTCGACTTTGATGTGATAGTCACGGTTTGTGACCATGCCAAGGAAAATTGCCCTTACTTTCCTGCCAATGCCGAACGCATCCACCGGAATTTTTCAGACCCTGCAAAAGCGGAAGGGACCGAAGAGGAAACCATGGATGAATTCCGCCGGGTTCGGGATGAGATAAAACGATTTGCCAGGGGACTTGTAGCACAGCATATCACTCAAGCCGGCTAAGGAACTTTTTCCTTTTTGCCAATATTTACAATATTGCACTTGATAGCCGATTCACTGTGCGCTATATAACTGTATAGTATGGAGTTACCGAATCTTATCCGTCATCAAAATTCAAAGATTATGGCTTATTTTAAGACCCTCTTGCTTTCCGCTCTCGCGCTCTTCCTTCTCGCGTTAAGCTGGAATCCCACCGAAACCAAAACGGACACGGTTCAAATTGAAGAATGGCAGGTTCCGTGGGAAAATACCCGTCCCCGCGATCCCTATGTAGCACCGGACGGTGATATCTGGTTTGTGGGACAGCGCGGCGACTATATTTCCGAATTCAATCCCGAAACGGACGAATTCCGCCGACTGGATCTGCCCGAAGGCACCGGTCCCCACAATTGTATCGTGGATGAGGAGGGGTATATCTGGTATGCCGGCAACCGCGCCGCCCATATCGGCCGCGTTAATCCCGAAGACGGTTCCATCACCCAGTATCCCATGCCGAACGAACGGGCCCGCGATCCCCATACCCTTGTTTTCGACCAGAATGGGGATATCTGGTTTACGGTACAGGGCGGTAACTTTGTAGGCAAGCTGACGGTTTCGACCGGAGAAGTTGACTTGATTGATGTTCCTACTCAACGCGCCCGTCCCTACGGCATCCTCATCGACCAGAACAACCGTCCGTGGATCGCCCTCTTCGGCACGCACAAGCTGGCTACGGTGAATCCTGAAACCATGGAACTCACCGAGATCCCCCTGGAACGTGAAGATGCGCGACCCCGCCGCATTGCCCTCACTTCCGACGGCTCCATCTGGTACGTCGACTATGCGCAGGGCTACCTCGGCAAGTACGAACCAGACTCCGAGAACTTTACCGAATGGGCACTGCCCGAAGGCGCTGAAGCACGGCCCTATGCCATGACCAGCGATAATAACGATAACCTTTGGATGGTAGAGACAGGCGTGGACCCGAACCTTTTTGTCGGCTTCAATCCGGAGACCGAAGAGTTCTTCAGTTCTACTCCAGTGCCCAGCGGGGGTGGCACGGTGCGCCATATGGTATTCCATGAGCCGACCAACTCCGTCTGGTTTGGAACCGATACCAACTATCTGGGACAGGCTGTACTCGACTGATTTATGATCCGTCTCTTTTCGATCCTTCTTTTCTCCGGTCTGCTGGCCGTCTGGGTACGGCCTGCGGAACCGGAGTATAAGGATAGCGGCAGCTCTCACTTTTATCCCGAGCTGCTGCCCGGCACCTTCACTGGCGGCTTTGGAGAAGACAGTTGCCACAGCTGTCACTTCGACTACCCCCTCAATCCGCAGGATGGGTCGCTGCATGTCGAAGGGATACCGGAATCATACCGGGCGGGAAAATCTTACACTATCTCTATCCACTTGAAAAGGGATGGACTGGGACAAGCCGGCTTTCAGATGAGCAGCCGTTTTGAGGACGGAAGTCAGGCCGGCTCTTTCAGTGCCAATTCCGACCTGCTTCAGTTTACCGAAACCGATAAAAGCACACAGTATATCCAGCACTCTGCCAAAGGCTCAAAAACGACTGCAAGAACTTCGTCAGGCTGGGAAGTTCGGTGGACGGCACCCGAAACGGCCGCCGGCCCTGTTATCTTCAATATCGCAGCCAATGCGGGAAACGGAGACGCCTCGGCATTCGGTGATTTTATCTATACCCTGCAAGAAAAGAGCAGTCCGGCCGATTAGCCTTGCTCTTTCTCTTTTCCTTTGCGGAAAGGCATCGTAAACAGTCCTTTCACCTGCTGGTCCTCATCCCGGTCAAACTCATCCAGCCCGATCCGGAGCGTTTTTAGGGGGTTGTGCAGGCGGAAGGTACTCCAGATACGATCCCAGAAAGAGAAAACGGAACTGTAATTGGAATCGGTCTCCGGCTGCCAGCGCGAGTGGTGCACCTTATGCATGGCAGGCGTCACAATGATGGCACGAAGGGCCTTGTCAAGCTTTTCCGGAAGTGCAATATCGGCGTGATGAAACTGGACCACTGCTACCAACAAAGTCTCGTAAAGCAGCAGTTCCCACAGATGCATTCCAAGAAGGATAATAACCGGAATACGAAGAATTGAAGAAAAGATGATTTCACCGGTATGAAAACGGCTGGCCGTAGTCACATCCATATTCGGGTCGGCATGGTGCACGCGGTGAAATCGCCAGAAAAATGGGATCTTATGATTCATCCAATGCCATGCATACATCCAGGCATCCATCAACACGATGCCCCCTGCGGCATGTGCCCAAACCTGCAGGTCCGGCCAGTTCAGGATACCGAAGCTGTTATTCGAAGCCCATTCGGAGGCCCACAGCCAGGAAGCGGCAAAAATGACTGAAGTCACCAGGGCATTGACAACACCCAGCGACATATTGGCCAGCAGATGCCTCCCCTTTTTGCGAATGGAACCCTCAAAAAAATCGAAGAAAGGATGAACATGCTCGACGGTCAACAGTATAACCAGTCCCGAAAAAGCTACGGCAACCTGTGTCTTTTGAAACAAATCGATTAAAGCTTCCATACCGCTAGGCGTTCATGATTATGATATACGCACCCATGAATATCAGGAAAACGGCAAAACCTTTTTTCAGCCTTTTGTTTGATATTTTGGAACCGATCGTCTTGCCGACAAAACTCCCCACTGCCCCTATCAGGCTGAACACAATGATAAGTTCCCAGTTCATTGCAAGATCCAGATCTTTGAGTACCTCGATATACTTATAAAAACCGCTGAAACTTTTGAGGGCGATAATCGCCAGGCTGGTACCTATGGCCAGATGCATGGGAAGTCCGCCCAGCAGAACCAGCGCCGGCACGATCAAAAATCCGCCGCCTACCCCCACCAGTCCGGTCAGAATTCCGACCGCAAGGCCTTCGAGAGCAATCTTCCACCAGTCGTGGTGGATGTCTGAATTCCTTTTCTCCTTGACCTTAGTCCCATCCCGGAACATCATAACAGCCGCTACAAGCATAACGATGGCAAAGAGGATGAGCTGGAATGTGCCCGATACATAGCCTGCAATGATGGCACCGCCGTAGGTCCCGGCCATGCCCGGTAAACCGAAGAGGATGACACTTCGCCAGTGTACCTGTTTCTTCCAGGCATAGGGAATAAAACCGGCAAAAGCGATGGCCCCTACAATACCCAGTGATTCGGCAATAGCTACTTTTTCCTGTTCACCTACCAGGTAGATCAGTACCGGTACGGTCAGAATGGATCCACCCGAACCCATCAGGCCAAGCGACAATCCTACGAGCAGAGCCCCAATCCAGGACAATATCATAAACTTCCTGTTCCTGTTATTAGCTTAAAGAGAAACTTTCTCTTCAGACCTGTTTTCGTATTTCTGTTCCCACCTCTCAAATTCGTCATCTACCCACATGACCTCAAATCCATTTTCTGCCAACAAGGATACGGCATAGGAAGCCCGCTGACCACTGGCGCAATGAACGGCTATCCGTTTGTCTCGCGGAAGCTCATCCAGATGAGCTGCCAGCCGGGTATGGGCGATATTTATGGATTCCGGAATGTGGGCTTCGGCATATTCGGTTGCTTTGCGCACATCCAGAACCAGGACAGCTTCCTTATCTCGGATCATCTCCAGCTCGCCAAAATCGATTTGCTCAATAGCGGTAAATGAGCCAGACCACTGCTGCAAATCATTTGGTGTAACATAGCCTTTGACACGATCTAATCCAACACGGACCAAATCGCGCACAGCTTCTTCCAGCTTCTCCTCCTCGATAACCAGGTAGATATCGGATTCGGCATCCGCATAGGAGCCGGCCGTAGTGTTGAAGCTTTTATCCCAGCCCGTAAAGAGCGAGCCCGGAAGGTGTGCCTTCATAAAGTCGTCTTTGTCACGCGTATCGATAACAGTTCCTTCGCGGCCTGCAATCTCTTCGGCCTTCATCCGAAGCGGTTCGGGCAACTCACCCAGAACTGCCGGTCCTTCCCGGTTCACTTTTTTCATGCGGCCGAAATAGAGCGGCGGCTCGGGCTGGCCGTCCAATATGAAATCCACAAACTCCTCTTCGCTTCCAGACGCCTTGAAAGCCGGGCTGAATTTCAGTTCATACCCCACAGTTGACTCGGGAACCGCACCCAGGGCTTTGCCACAGGCGCTGCCCGAACCATGTGCCGGCCATAGCTGAAGGTATTCGGGCATTTTCTTGAATTCCTTTACCGATTGATACAACGTCTTGGCTGCGGGCTGCATAGCTCCTTTCTGTCCGGCTGCCGTTTCGAGCAGGTCGGGACGGCCCACATCGCCTACAAATACGAAGTCTCCGGTCAACATGCCCATGGGTTCGTCGGCGGCGGCACCGTCGGTCACCAGAAAGCTGATCGACTCCGGTGTGTGGCCGGGGGTATGGACTACGTCAAATTTAATATTTCCGAGGCTGAAGGTGTCTCCCCCGGTAACCAGGCGGTAGTCATAATCACTAGCTGTCAGCCATTCGTACTTCCAGTCGGCACCTCCTTCGTCGGAAGCGTAAACAGTAGCTCCCCGCTCTGCAAATTCCCGCAAGCCGGAAACATAGTCGGCATGAATGTGTGTGTCGGCGGCAGCAATGATTGACAACCCTTCCTTCTCCGCTAATTCGTAATATTGATCGATATCGCGCAGCGGGTCTATAACCACGGCTTCTCCAGTGGCCTGGCAACCGATCAGGTATGCATACTGTGCCAGTTTTTCGTCAAATAGTTGTTTGAAATACATGCTTCTTCTCCAGTTGGTTTGATTGAATTCGTTAATGGGGCAGTTTGTCACGCAGCAATCCATAGACCCAGGTTCCCGCTACCGCACTGGCAAGTGGAACCAAGATAATGCCATAGCCGGCTCCGGCCAATGTAAACAGGGGGCCGGGACAAGCACCTGTAAGTGCCCATCCAAAACCGAAAAGAGTGCCTCCGGCCAGGTAGCGCTTGACCTGCGTAGGGTCTTTGGGGGGTATGGTAATCGGCTTGCCTTCGATATCCTTCACATTGTACCGTTTGATCAGCTGCTTGGAAATCATGGCTACCAATATTCCAAGGCCGATGATGCCGTACATGTGAAAAGCATCAAAACGGAACATCTCCTGAATACGGAACCAGGAAATGACTTCCGATTTCACCAGTACAAAACCGAAGAAAAGTCCGGCAAGAAGGTATTTTAGATAGTTCTTCATAGTCAAAACAGTTTGCGGCAGGAGTTCACACTCCCGTTTTAAATTCCAGTTATAAAATCAGAGGATATACGAGCCAGGTAATGATGAGCCCGCCGATAAAGAAGCCGATGACAGCCAGCAAGGAGGCCATCTGCAGGTTGGCCAGTCCACTGATGGCGTGGCCGGAAGTACATCCCCCGGCATATCGGGCCCCGAAACCGACCAGGAAACCGCCTACAATCAAAATGATTATCCCTTGCGGTGTAGCCAGCATTTCCCAGCTGAAGAGGTCGGACGGCATCATCCCGCCGAAATCCGATATGCCTAGAGCCTGCAGATCGGAAACGGTCTCGGCGGAAAGATTGATCGGCTCTGGGTTGTTCAGGAGCCATCCTCCAAGAAAGCCTCCTATTACAGCACCGGCAATAAAAACCAGGTTCCAGCTTCCTTCGCTCTTCCAGTCGTATTTAAAAAAGTCGATCCTGCCGGGCATGCATGCCGCACAGGTGTGGCGGAGGTTCGCCGAGACGCCAAAAGACTTACCCCCCATCAGCAAAAGGATGGGCACGATCAGTCCGATTAGCGGTCCCGCGACATACCATGGCCACGGTTCGTATAGCAAATCTATCATAATCTTCTATGTGTTGAGTTTAGGTCGTATCGGATGCGGGAGAAAAACTACAGTTCGTCAATGACTTGTTTCAGACGGTAGCGGACTTCCCCGGCTATGTCGGCCAGCTTTTCATTCTCCACGGCCTGCATTGAGGCGATGGGATCGACAGCCGAAACCTCGACAGAGCCGTCTTCGTTTTCCTCCACTATTACATTGCACGGAAGCATCACACCGATCTTATCTTCGGCCTGCAGGGCCTGGTGGGCAAATTCAGGATTGCACGCCCCGAGAATGCGATATTTCTTGAAGTCCACGTCAAGTTTTTTCTTGAGCGTCTCCTTCACGTCGATCTCGGTGAGTACTCCGAAACCCTGCTCTTTCAATCTTTCAGTCACATAAGTGATGGTATCGTCAAATGTACGGTCGCTTTTAGTGGTAAATGCGTAATTCATGATCGTCTCCTTTTGTTTTCATTTGATCCTAATATAACGAAGATTATCCATCTTGTAAATACTTGTAGTAACAAGCTTGATCTTTATTTGCTATGATGTCCATAGATTCCAGCTATAATAGATATCTATATCATACATGTATCTACAAGTATTGATAAGCATAGCCTTGCGGCTTATATTGAACCAACCAAAAGAGTTAATCAATCATTTTTATGCTACAAGAAGGCATCCCCCGTCACGAGCAAATCACCAATCGCCTGCGCGAGCAGATTGAATCGGGTGAATACGGAATCGATGAGAAGATCCCTTCGGAAAATGAGCTGGCCGAGCGGTTCGACGTAAGCCGGGTGACCGTCAGGCGAGCGCTGCAAACACTGGAGAACGAGCAGCTCATATATCGCAGGCAGGGCTTGGGCAGCTTCGTTAAGGACAACCGGTCGCACCAGACCTTTGTGCGGCTCACCGATTTTGTGGAGGATATGAAGCGCGCCGGGATGGAAGCCTCTTCCGAAGTACTGTCCCTAAAACCGGTGCCTGCAGGCGAGCATGAGGCCTCCCTTCTGAAAATAGAGGCCGGCGCTACGCTGATCCGGCTGGACCGGCTTCGCCTGGGCGACGGCAAACCTATCGCTTTCGATATCACCTGGCTGCCGGTTTTTTACGGGCAGCTCATCGAAAACTATGACCTGGAAAACGAAACGATCTATGGCATCCTGGAGCGGGAATATGACATACCTGTAGAAAAAGGCTTTTACCGGATTGAAGCCGAAAACGCCGATGACTACCTGGCGGAGCATCTGGATATAAAATCAGGAAAAGCCCTACTGCTAATTGACCGGCTTTCACTTACCTTGGCAGATAAACCGATTTATTACCAGAAACGATATTACCGGACCGACCGCATCGTCTATGAGCTTATGGCGGAGCGCAAAAGCGGTTCCAAA
>CAYWDK010000082.1:0-7832 GCA_964457025.1 uncultured Balneolaceae bacterium
AAGATGGTAGCCATCGGGAATCCCAATGCTCCCATACGTATCAGCTTTCTCGGAGAATGGGAACTCATCAATTTGGATGGGGGAAGCCCGCTTACATTCCAGTATTCCGTTGCCGGTAACGAGCAGGACAACCAATCGACAGCCGAGCTGCTGGAAACAGAAAATAGGTCACTCCGGTTGAATGAGGACGGGAATTATTACCTATGGATCGGCGGGAGAGTGGACGTCAGCAATGCACAGCCCGGCAATTACATAGGTGAATTTACTATCGAAATTGAGTATATGTAGGAACGTTGATTTTATTTATGTATTTGGCAAAATCGAAATATAATTTTTTTTTCATCCTGCTCTGCATCTCTGCAGTTCATAGCAGTAGTTTTGCCCAGGAAATAAATTTCGGTCAGTATGCTCAGCAGAATATAGAAGTAACTTTACTTAACCCGGGTACAGCAATGGATTTCGGACAGGTACTGGCCGGTGAAGGCCTGGTCAGCATCGCATTGAGCGATCCCAACGTAGCCGTATTCAGTATCGAAGCTGAGTTTGACAAAGACCTTTTTGTTACGATCTCTGCCCCTACCACCCTGGACCTGGACATGAGCAACTCCATTCCCTTTACCATGAAAGCGGCTTATGCCAACAACGGTAACGATAACATTGCGGAAGCCAACCTGATATCCGGCAACGCGGCCCGTTTTCCAGTGCTAAAAAGGCAGACCAAGCCTCCGGGAACTCCCCCTACTCCGCAACACAAAGGGTACACTACACCTACTGCAACAGCTTACCTCTATATATATGGAGATATTAATGTGGGAAGCGTACCCGCCGGAGTCTACAGCGGCACCATCAATATCACCATATCGTACGAAAGCAATTAAAAGGCAATCCTCGATGCGAAATATGGCATATATACTGCTCCCCTTCCTTTTTATATTTTTGCCCTCCCAGTACGCCCATAGCCAGTTTCTTCAATTCAACCTGCAGGTTGAACCTGAAATACGAGCGTATGTAGCCCAGCCTCTCGACTTTGGGACCGTTCTTTCCAATAGCGGAAGGATCAGCATAGAACCGGGCAGTCCGCGTATGGGTATTTTTGAAATTACCGCCATGAACAACCAATTCGTAGAGGTAACCATCGATTATCCAGAGCAGTTAGAAACTTCTAATAATCCTGGCAACGAGAACGTCATTCCTCTACAGCTTCATGCACGCTATACCCCATCCGACAATGTCGGCTTCGGATCTGCCATTAATTTCAACGGCAATACAGCTAATTTTGAGATCGGAAGCAATGTGTCAAGTACCCACAACTGGGAGGTTGCAAGAGTGTATGTATATGGTTCGGCCGAAGTGGGAAATGTTGCCTCTGGCGTTTATACAGGAGCAATCTTGCTGCAAGTCGTCATTAATTAGAAGCCTTTAATTAAAGGCTTCTAATTAGGGTGTAAAGAGGGGTCCCTTTATATTTATGACAGAAACAACACAAAAAGTTTTTTTAAAGGTCAAAGATTTTAAATAAATCAAATATAAATAGTCATGAAAACTCTCAAATCAATATTCGCTCTTGCTCTCGTATTTACCTTTTCTGTGGCTGCTGTTAACGCCCAGACGGTAAACGCTAATGCGGTTATTACCCAGACTATTGCTTACGCTAATGCAACCGCTATCGATTTCGGTACTACCCTGGCAACCGGTTCTGCTCAAACCGTTGACGCATCCGTAAACGGCTCGCAAGGATCCATTGACATTATTGCTACTTCCGGAGCTACCATTGACGTTACCGTCAACGGCGGTGCGGCTACCTATACGCTGACCCGCTCCAGCGGTACCGAAACCATGACGGTTGATATTGTAGCCGGAGACGTAACTTATGACTTCGCAGCCGATGGTGTTGACGGTACCTTCGCCAGCCTGTCTGCCGAGGCTATTACCATCCCCGGTTCCGACTCTGATAACACGGTAACCCTGTTCCTCGACAGCACCCTGAATGTTGGTGCCAGCCAGGTAGCAGGTACCTATACGGGATCCGTTACAGTGTCAGCTGTTTATCAATAGACAGTATAAGATTTTCAAAAAAAGCCAAGGCCCCTTCGCCTTGGCTTTTTTTATATTTTCAAATTTCTGTTACATTGATATCTGAAAATACCAACTTCATAAAAAGGCAATGAAATTTTCCCGGACTTTACTTCTTACAGCCTGCCTTGTTATGGGCTTTTTTAGTGTCTCAATTGCCCAGGTAACAATAGCGCCTGTAGCTGTTTTCCTTGATGATCAAAATCGCTTCGGGACCATGCTGGTTTTAAACGGCTCAAACCAAACCCAGGAAATTACTATCGATTTTCCATTCGGATATCCGGCAATGGTCAGTCCGGGACAAAACCAGATGGTCTACGACAACGGTGAAATGGCAGAGAAGTATTCTATAGAAGAATCGGTCCGTGTCTTTCCTGAAAACTTTACATTGCCACCGGGAGAACGCCAGGTCGTTCGGCTTACCCTGCGCCCTCAAAACCGTGATGCGGGCACCTACTGGACTCGTATCAGAACCACATCCACTCCGCAGCAACCTCCCATAGGGGAAGCGGAACAGGGCGTTACCGCTCAGATCACCTACAAATTCCAACAGATTACTACCCTCTTCTACAAAACGGGCAATGTTGATACGGGATTGGAAATCACAGGTACAAGTCATGAGCAAAGGGCAGACACAACCTTGCTTAATGTTGAGGTGTCACGGACCGGGAATTCGCCTTTTATCGGTACCCTGGACCTGACCGTTACCGACAGCAACGGCGATGAGGTGCTCAACAGAACCGGGACTATCTCTATCTATTTTGATCTTGGAAGACAATTCAAATTCACCAAATCGGAACTGCCTGCAGGTTCCTACACAGCTGAGTTTCGGTTTTCAACACAAAGAAACGATATATCAAGCGAAAACCTGATCCAGACCTCTGACGTAACAGGTACTTACCGCTTTACAGTTAGATAAAAACCACATAAGATGGCGGACGGGCGAAAAAAGCTAACCTTAGAGATCGCTGTATGTCTCTGGGCTCTTTTGTTTCCCCTATTATTGTCTTCTCCGGTTCAGGCTCAACAAAACCAATCTGATGAGCCTCAGGAAATCTTTCTCTCTTTTAATTATGAAAACCTGGTCAACACCGTCCTCATAAGCTACTATGAGGAGGGCGAATATTACCTGCCGGTTTCCGAGCTGCTTTCCCTGCTTAAGGTTCAGCACCTGGTCGAAGTCGGGCAATTGCGTATATCGGGATACTACCTGAATCGCGATACTCCCTTCTCGATTAGCTTTGCCTCCCAGACGGCCAAAATCAACCGGAGAACGGTCAGCTTTACAGCCGACGACTATCTGGTCAAAGAGCTGGACTTCTATCTCAGAGCATCCATTCTGGAAGAGCTATTTGGATTTGAGCTCTCCATTGACTTGAACAACCTGCTGCTTAAGCTGGAATCGGAGGCCCTTTTGCCTGTAGAGGCAGAATACCAGCGGCAACGAAGACGGGAAAACGAAAAGCGGGCTTCCTTCGAGCGTACCTACCATCCCCTGCAATTCCCCCGGCAGAAAAAGTGGTTTGGAGGCGGATTTCTGGATTACAACCTGTCGTCAAATTTCAACACCGACGAGGTTAACCTCTACACCTATAACCTTAGCCTCGGTACCGAAGTATTGGGCGGAGACGTGCAGGGGCAAGCCCTTGGAACCTACTCGGAATTGAACTCGAATTTTATCACCAACGGACTGCGATGGCGCTACGTTGACCGGAATAATCCCATTTTCAAACAGATATCGATCGGTCAAATCAATATCGACCGTCTCGAAAGCAGGGCGTTCACAGGCATCAGTATCAAGAATGAACCTTTCGAACCACGCTATATCTTCGACCAGTTTCAGGTTGATGGGACAACCATTCCGGGATCGGATGTCGAGCTCTACTTCAACGGGGATCTGTACGACGTTCAGAAGACCAATGAAAGCGGATACTACCGTTTTCTGACCCCTATTGTTTATGGCAGCTCACGACTGCAACTTAAAGTCTATGACCCCTCGGGAGGGGTCTCTGAAATAAACCGCAGGGTCCAAATCCCTTACAGCTTTCTTCCTACAGGCAAATTTTACTACAACCTCAATGCCGGCCGGCTGGACAATACGCTTCTGGGCAGCAGCGAACTGAGTTATATGGCTCAGGGCGATGTGGCATACGGTATCAGCAACTGGCTTACTACTTCGGTCGGCGTAGAATATCTTTCGGCCTTTGATACTACCCTGCCCCAATTCTACAGCCGTACCTCTGCGAGGGTACTTAACAATCACCTTCTAAACTTTGAGATAGCCCCCGAAGCCTTTTATCGGCTTTCCACCAACGTTGTGTACAGCTCGTCCCTCAGCTGGGGTATTGATTATACCTATTTTGAAGATTCGCCTGTCTACAACCGCCTTAACTTCGACCATGAGATTTCGGGGAATATTTTTGTTCCCTTCAAAATCGGAGGCGTCCCTTTCAGCCTCCGTCTGCTGGATTTCACGTCCATCCGCAACGATTTCATTATCAACCGCTACCAGGCCAGTATCAATTCCAGGATCAATCGCCTGAATGCTCAGGTCTCTTATGAAGACCAGGTAGGGGGCACGCTCAGGCTGGACCCAACCTCGAATGCCCGGCTTCGGACAGCGCTGAGTTACTATTTTTCGCGCTTTGAGAGTATTCCCCGCTTCTTCCAAAACATTTTTATCCGGGGACAGGCAGACTATAATGTCGGATTCAATAAGCTGGAAGAAGTCCAGCTTCAACTGTCCAAGAACTTTTCCCACACCGGGCAGATACAACTCTCGGCTACCCGCAACCTGTTCAATGAGTTTAGCCTGTTTTCACTGAGTATTTCATTTGACCTGAGCAAGACCCGTTCAATTACCACGGCAAGAGCTACTCCTGACAACAATTCCATATCCCAAAGTATCAGGGGGTCGGTTGGCTTTGACGGAAATACCGGGAATGTACTTTTGTCGAACCGACAGCAAGTCGGAAAGGCGGCTACGGCCGTACGCCTGTTTGTAGACAACAATAACAACGGAAAATATGATGAAGATGAAGATCAATTGATCCCCGACAATGCAGTTCGGTTGGACAGGACCGGCAGGATTAACCAGGCTTCAAACGGAGTTACCTATATTTCACAGCTTCAGCCCTATTACCGGATCAACATGCAGATCAACCAATCTGCTATCAAAAACCCTCTGCTGGTTCCGGAGCTCGAGTCTTTTTCTTTGGTAACCGACCCCAATCAGTACAAACCTATTGACATCCCCTTCTATACTTCCGGGGTAATATCAGGAAATGTAGAGCTGCAACAAGCCAGTATAACCCGCGGCCTTTCGGGAATGCGCCTTTATGTAGAAAGTACATCCGAAGAATCCGATTTCTTCAAAGAATTGAGAACTTTTTCAGACGGTTCCTTCTATAGTTATGAGATTCCGCCAGGTTCATACCGCCTTACCATTGACCAGAACCAGCTCGACTTCCTCAATGCCGTATCCATACCCGATACCCTTACCTTTAACGTAGAGGCACTGGCAGAAGGTGATTTTGTTGAAGAACTCAATCTGGCGGTTCGCACTGAGACAACAATAGGAAAAGAAGACTCAACCATTACCGTTCAGACGACCGGTACCGGTACACAGGAAACAGGCGAGATAGACCGGCCTGACTTACGCTACCAGGTACAGCTGGCAAGTTATCGCAGGCAGCAAACTGCAGAAGAAGCCAGGCAACGGGCAAACAATCTTTTTGACAACGGCTTCAGCCTGTTTTACAACCCGGTAGCCCGCCTGTATGGCATACGCGGTCCCGTTTATGATAACAGAGAGGAGGCGCTGGCGAAACTCTTCTACTACCAAAACAGTGAATTTGACACTCCCGCCCTGGTTGTCATCACTCCGGGTACGGGGGGCTCCTCCGGCAGGCACGATATCTACAAGGCGGTACAGATCGGGGCATTTGCCAAAAAGTACGGTGCTGAAAAGTTTGCTGCCCTGTCTCAGATTAAGCTCGATAAAGAGACGGTAATCCATTATGATAACATAATGGATCTTTATAAAGTGCACCTGCTCAAAACAGAAGATGCTCCTGAAGATCAAATGAGAGAAACACTAGCCAAAGTACTTGAAAAACAGTTTTTCCATGATGCCTTTCTTGCACGAAAACGATCGGCAGAAATGAGTGGCATTCCATCCGAAAGCCTGACCTTTCAATACCAGGTTGAAATTGAAGGCGTCACCATACAAGCCGAAGAAGCTTTCCTCAATTCCATATCGACTGATGCCGACTACTCACGTCCCGAAAAAGATGTGGTTATTTTCAGGGATATCAATTCCTGGAACGAGGCAGTGGCACTAAAAGACAAGCTGTTGAAGGTTTCGAATATCGGAAAGCCGGTAATCGTACTCATCCAAAACTACGAATAGGCCGCCTCACCTCTTCCCTTTCCTGTCTACATATATTCGATCGTAGCGTATACTTCGGCATGATAGGCACCGCTTTTCCGAAGCTGCTCTTTGTCTATTTTTCCATTCAGAATGATCACTTTATCAGAATCACCTGCTATTTCTCTGCTGCGAAGTGATAACTTAAAAGCCTGTCCTTCAGGATTCTTAAGCGTAACGACATCAGGAAGGCTGAGCTGATAATTATCTCCGGCAGCAGGCAGCTTGATAATCCCCATATCCACCTCTCCTACTTGAATCCCGCTAAGGTTACTCACCAGATTTGCTTCCACTCCCGCTGCCTTAAGCACCGTAAGCTTCACATCCATCACAGCCTGCGCACTTTGGGCATATGAGCCTGCTGCTGAAAGGAGAAATAAAGTTATAAGGGTAATTAGTCTTTTAGTCACTTCTTGATGCTTTGATTGCTACTGTTTTTTTAAGCTGCAAGCAAAGTATTAAAATTTCTTAATATTAAAAAATCCTAATAAACATTGGATTTTTCTAATGTTAAAAAATCAATGCTGTTGCCTGTAAACGCGGCTTTTACAAATATTAGAATGCTATACGGGAGATTTACGAAGGGCGCATTTAAATAAAAAAGCCCTGTACCGAGAAGTACAGGGCTTGAAAAAAGGCTGCTTTTAAACCTGCTAAAGAAGCATACTCAGTGGATTTTCAAGCAGATCCCTCAATGTTGAAAGGAACTGGGCGGCCGAAGCGCCATCCACAATTCGGTGGTCGCTCGACAAGGTAACCTTCATGCGTTTGCCGGGCACTACCTCCCCATCTTCAACGACGGGTACGTCGCGAATAGAACCTACGGCAAGGATACACGCATTAGGCGGATTGATTATAGCTGTAAACTGCTCAATACCGAACATGCCCAGGTTACTGACCGTAAAGGTGCTGCCTTCCATCTGCTCGGGCTGCAGCTTCCGGTCGCGAGCCTTTTCGGCAAGCTCCTTGCTTTCGCTGGAAATCTGAGCGAGCCCCTTTTGATCGGTGTTCCTGATCACGGGAGTTACCAGTCCCTCATCGATAGCGACGGCAAAAGCCACGTTCACATCGCCGTGTTCCAGAATGGTATCCTCTTTCCAGGAACTGTTGATAGACGGATGCATACGAAGTGCCTTGGCACACGCCTTAACTACAATATCATTGAAGCTGATTTTTACATCCGATGACTCATTGAGTTTCTTGCGGGCATTCCAGACATGCTGCATATCAATATCAATAGTCTCATAGTAATGAGGGCTGGTAAACTTGCTCTCAGCCAGCCGGCGCGCGATGGTTTTGCGCATCTGTGAGACCCGGTGTTCGGTATCCT
>CAYWDK010000083.1:0-7719 GCA_964457025.1 uncultured Balneolaceae bacterium
TCGGATTCAGCCAGGTTGGACAAACCGGATCAAAGGATCAGCCGGGTCTCGGTTTCGGCTGGTATATGGCGGGAGGGATATTCGAATCTATTGTAGTCGATGATCGCTGGCAGCTGCTTTGGGATGGGGGCGCCGCTGTCCATCGATGGGCAAATCCTGATTATGAGGGTTGGGACCAAACTATTGTCTCGCCTTGTACAAATAATTCCGATGCCCCAGATCGCGTGCTTTTATCGGTTAGCGCGCTTTTTGGCAAGGACGTGAACAAGTGGGAAACAGCTATTAAAAAGGCCGTTGATACCATACAGCAAAAATTGCCTACCGCCGATAAGATTATTTTACAGCCTGTGGTTGGAGGCCCGGGTGGAAAAACGTGTCCCTGTGTGCGTAACTGCGACTTTGACTGGCCCCAGGTTTCTGGCACATTTGAAAACATACTAGCTTCCTGGCAGCAAAAATATATCGGACAGGCCATAGAGCGAGTTGTAGCTCATCAGAAACAGGAAGTTGTGGTTGAGGGGTATTACCCTCAAGTAGAATCCTGTTCCCACTACATAGACGGCGTTGGACATTTAACTAAAGAGGGAGCCGAATACGTTGGGAATAAGATTAGCAACTATTATAAATAAGATCATGTGCACCTAAGGGGACGCACCTCCCTCCTGCGGTAAAGCTCCGAAGGGCAGGCGCCAATACTAGCTTTTTAGCTCTTCGTTCATTATTTAACAAATTAACATTCATCCGTGCGCCTCTTATGCGCGGGGGCGTTAGGCCACTTTATGATTTCCAATCAATAACATTCAGACATGTTTCCATTCTACCGGTTTACAGCTATCAACACACTTTTGCTATTGTTTTTTTCGGCTTTTATTTGTCGGGCACAAGAAAGTCCAACGGAATTAATTGTCTACACCACTCAACGGCCTGGCAATCATGATATTCATCTTCTTGATAAGCGTTCCGGTAAACACCGGCAGATTACAGATCATACCGCATTAGATTATAATGCCACATTTTCTCCGGATGGAGAATGGATTGTTTTTACTTCCGAACGCAATGGCAATGCTGATCTTTTTGCTTTGAAGCTGGAGGGAAATAAAAAGGTAATTCAACTTACGAAAAGTAAGGCGATGGATGATGCGGCTGATATTTCGCCCGATGGTAAGTGGCTGATTTTTGTGAGTAACCGCGATGGTTTTCCGGATATCTATAAAATGAAGTTCGCCCCTGATCAAGCAAATTCTATAGAAGCTCCGGAGAGACTTACAAAATATCCGTTAGGTGATTTCAATCCGTCCTTTTCTCCCGATGGTTCCCAAATCGCTTTTTCTCGTCAGCAAGAGGACATCACCGATCGCCATACAGACATTTTTCTAATGGACAGTGACGGCAGTAACGTCAAAAGAGTGACGGATTACAGGGAATTACAACAGATAAGTGGTGCTCCCGACTGGTCTCCTGATGGAGAACACATTTACTTTTATGCAATGCAATATGACAGGAAAGGATATATAGGACGTATCCGGGCCGACAGCTCAAAAATTCAAAAAGTTATCTCTGATGTGTTTGTTACTCATCCATCCATTACTCCTGATGGACGAATTTTATTTTATAAAGGTCCCCCGCCGCCGGGTGGAGATCCCTTCCTTGAACAAGGAACCGTTTATTCTATGGATAAAGGGGGAGAAAATGTCACAATGGAAGTGGATACGGCCCTTGTGCACCCTTGCCTTGCTCCTGCTTTTTCCTCCAACGGCCTGATAGCATGCCACGGTCCCGGAAAATCAGATGAGCTTCCTCGTATGGCGAACGGCCGTACTATGTATCGGCCGGGAGCAGATAAGGTATTTACGCATTCAGATATTAAAGTACGCGTAGCAGGAATAAGAGGCTACTTTCCGGATATTTTTTCGGATAAAAGGCTAATCTACGGTGAGTGGGCCAATGATCGTATGGATATTCGCAACTATGGCTACCCGCCTATAGTCACCTCTCACATAGATGGTTCAGATAGAGAAGTGGTACTGGCCCAAGATAAGCTCCCGGCCTGGAGCATTGATTCATGCAGTGAGAATGATTTGATTGCCTTTAATGCCGGCCCCACCTTCGCTCCGCCCGGTGGCTCTGTCGATATATGGACAATGCGAAGTGACGGAAGTCATTTAAAAAATATCACCAGTGACACAACATCCAACGATGCCTTCCCGGCTTGGTCGCCCGACTGCAAGACGATTGCTTTTCGAAGTGGCAGGGACGGCAATAAAGAAATCTATATAATGGATCGGGATGGTAAAAATCTAAAGAGACTGACTCATGAACCGGGAATAGATACGGCTCCGGCATTTTCACCCAATGGAAAATGGATTGCTTTTTCCACCGATAGAGATGGCCAGGGAATTACAATATGGATCCAGAACCTGCTTTCCGGGAAAGGGAGATTTTTAGAACCAGAGCGTGTTGGAAAAGCCGGTACCGATATGCACCCGCGCTATTCTCCGGATGGTAATTGGATTGTTTTTGTGTCAGACCGAGGTGGGAACCTTGATGAATGGCCACTTCAGGGTAATACGCGTCCAAATGGAGACCTTTGGATTATTGCATCTGATGGAAGCGGTTCACCCATTCGGTTAACAAACGACAAGTGGGAAAACGGACTCCCAAAATGGGGAAAGTGGAGTGATAACAAATAGCGACAACACTAATTTTATCCATACAGTTTAGATAAATACATCTGTTTATTGTATTAAATTGTATTAAAATATATTGACTAATAGTAAAAGCAGCACGGCTATATATGTATAGATCCAAAAAGACGATGGAGGTCGAAACAGAATGTAAACAAAACGGGATATAGTTATGGCAAAGAGACACATATTCAGTATCTGCTGCATAGGATTTTTTCTAATACACTTTCCCTGGGAGCTGCATGCCCAGTCTCAAAAATACGGCGAAGTTGATTTTAATGTTTCCTGCACTGAAAACGTAAGGGCAGATTTTGACCGTGCCCTGGCTATGTTACACAACATGATGTATGTGACTGCCCGCCGCGATTTCCAGACGATCACAGAGGCCGATCCGAATTGCGCATTGGCCTATTGGGGTATCGCAACAACGCTGTTTCAGCCACTATGGGGCACCCGTCCCAGCATGGAAGAACGGAAAACAGGCTGGGAAAATAGCAGAAAAGCTCTTGAACTTGTACATAATGATCGGGAAAAGCTGTTGGCCCAGTCCACGCTGGCATTTTACCAAAAGCCGGAAGAAACTGATATTTGGTCGCGTATCGAGCGTTGGAATGATGCCCTTAAGCGGGCTTACGAGGCCTATACAGGCGACGAAGATATTACCGCATTGTACGCGCTTTCGCTTCTCAGTATAGCTCAGCGTGCCGAAAATCGCGGCCCGCTTCATGATGAGGCAGAGGCTATGCTGCGAGAAGTCTATGAAAAAAATCCGAGCCATCCGGGAGCGATACATTATACCATTCATGCGACAGACGTAGATGGGCGAGCCGGAAATGCCCTTGATATGGTTGAAGCGTACGGAAACATTGCCCCTGACGTTCCCCATGCTTTACACATGCCGACCCATATATATGTGCGGATGGGTAATTGGCCGGAAGTGATTGACTGGAACCGCAAATCGGCTGAAGCAGCTCTAAACCACCCGGTCAACGGTGCCGTTTCGCACCACTATGTACACGCTATCGATTACCTTGTTTATGCGTTTCTACAGCGCGGAGAAGATGAGAAAGCGGCATCTATTGCTGTTGAAGCCTTTAACAAAGGGCCACACCAGGCCTCGTTTCCCGCTTCATTCCATATAGCGGCTATACCTGCACGCATGGCGGTAGAGCGACGGAATTGGGAAATAGCAGCAGAGCTCAAACCACGAACACCCGAATATCTGCCCTGGGATGCATCGCCATGGGCAGAAGGGCTTAGTTGGTTTGCACGCGGACTTGGAGCCTTCTATACCGGTGATTTGGAAAAGGCAAATAAAGCTGTACGGGCACTCGAAAATCTCAGGGATAAAGCAAAAGCCGACGGGGCTGGGAATATGGCCTCCTATATCGAGATCGACCGCCTGATTTTGTCGGCTTATATCGAACATGCCAAGAATAATAACGACAATGCTATTACCCTGCTGCATTCAGCCGTTGATCTGGAAAATAAGATCGAAAAACACCCTGTTACTCCCGGAGCGCTGATGCCGCCGGGCGAAGCCCTGGGTAATTTGCTTATGAAACTCGACCGTGCCGAGGAGGCCCTAAAAGCCTTTGAAGCATCCGACTCCGTCTGGCCAAACCGGTATAACACCTTATTGGGTGCTGCTCGGGCCGCCGAAAAAGCAGGCAGAGAGCAGATTGCTCGAGAATATTATGAGCGGTTATTGGTTCATGCTTCCGAATCGGGACGATCCGATATAGAAAAAGCCAATACTTTTATCAACGGACATTAATTCATCTGGTTAACGGCATTCAAAACAGGGAGGTATCTATATGCTTAAAACATTTCGCAGCCGTTGGACGCTCTTCAATTCAGCGGGATTTGTATTGGGTTTTCTTTCATTCGGATTGGTTACAGCCATTGCGGGGCTGTTCAAACCTGAAGCGCTGATTCAGGTTTTGGGCGACGATGGCTTAAATTTTTTCCAGACTGTTGAGGAGCTTCGGGAGGCGACAGGTCCGCATTACGAAACCGCATATCGGTACGGCCTGATTCAGCATCTGGTGATGTACCCCCTCTTCGGTGCGATTTTCGGTTCAGCACAGGCTTTCGCTTTACACAAATACATACCAGGCGTATGGAAATGGATCGGTGTTTCTGCACTTGGATATGTGACCATCATCGTCGGTGAGCTGATCAAGCGTCATATCATCATAGGTCCGGTTCCCGGTCCTGTAGAACCCATTCTGATTGCCCTTGCGGCCCCTGCACTGGCCGGCCTTTTTCAATGGCTCTATCTACGTAAAATAAATTACCCATCGGCAAAATGGCTGGGGCTTTGGATAGGCGGGCTTGTGCTTGGAATCGTAGTGGCTGTTGCCGTTCTCATGGGCGTCGGCTGGCTGTTTGGAGACGCCATCCGGTACCTCGAAAACAATATACCGAGACTGGCTCTCGGCCTTGAACTCGGTATCTTCGGAGGAACCGTGGGGGCCGTTGCAGGATGGATCAGCAGCCGCACCTTACAGGCCTCTTTAGAGATCCCCTCCAAACAGGGAGAGCATTCTGCCAACTAACCGGGGAAATTCAATTTTATGATAACAATGATAAATCAAGTTCGATTTCATTTTCTTTTCGCTGTTTTATCCTTCTGTATTGGGGCTACTCATCTGCTGCCGGCCCAATCTTTTGAAGAAAAGTACTTTCAGTCAAAGGATGTAGATATCCATTACATAGATGAAGGAGAGGGTGAACCGGTACTTCTGATTCATGGATTTGCCAGTAGTCTAGGCCAAAACTGGATTCAACCGGGTATTGCGGACAGCCTGTTGAATCGTGGCTACCGGGTTATAGCATACGACACTCGGGGCCATGGGAAAAGCAGCACGCCTCATGACCCTGAACAATACGGTTTCCCTGACATCAGGGACGGAATTCGCCTGCTTGACCATTTATCTGTACAGCGTGCGCATATTGTCGGATATTCCAGGGGCGGTTCTATTGCGAATGCCATTCGGGCATTTTATCCGGAAAGATGTATAACGGTGACTTTAGGCGGTTATGGGAGAGCAGGGCAGAATTTGAATCATATTGAGCGGCTACCCCGTGATCAGGTCGCGGATTCATTGGCCTCGGGCAATGCCGGTCCATTAATCCGGGCTGTATTACCGGAAAGCCAAAGGCTGCCTTTAGAACAATTAAAAGCAATGAACCGGCTTTTAATACAAAATCACGATCAGAATGCACTATCGGCAGCCTTTCGGGCGGGACCGGGATATTATACCTCATCCGGAGAACTAAAGATAAATCGCGTACCCACGCTTGCCTTGGTCGGGGAATACGATCCCATGAAAGACACAGTTGATGAAATGGCAAAGATGATGAACAAATTGACCGTAGTTAAGATCCCCGGAGCCGGACATATGAATATGGTTAATCATCCTGAATTCATAAACCACTTGTTACACTTTATCGCAAGACAGGACTAAGCGTATATTCCATTTGATACAATAAGCTGAAGAAGCCGATCGGTAACAGTTCCAAGCGAAATTGGCACACATCGGTCATATTCAGTCTCCATGCAATAAAAGATTTGTTTTTTTATTCACTGTGGGGCGATATTCAAGTTACTTGCACAGTGTACCGCTTCGTCCGGAAACTTATCCTAAATGAACCCGTGATGACCAAACACCGCATCTATACCACCAGCTTTGCCAGCGTCTATCCCCACTATGTGGCCAAGGCGGAGAAAAAAGGACGTACCAAAGCGGAAGTGGATGAGATCATACGCTGGCTGACCGGCTACAGCCAGGAAGAGCTGAAAGCAATACTGGAAGACAAGACCGACTTCGAGACCTTTTTTGCGGAAGCCGCCCAGCTTAACCCTTTGCGAAAATCGATCAAAGGCGTGGTCTGCGGTGTCCGCGTGGAGGAGATCAAAGAACCACTCATGCAGGAAATCCGCTACCTGGACAAGCTGATCGACGAGCTGGCACGTGGCAAAGCGATGGAGAAGATTATGCGGAAAGAATGATTCTTTCGTACTGAGTTACTATCCGCATGCTGTGGATTCTTACTGGATACTAGATACTGGTTATTCGATATCCTTCGCTCATTACTCGTTACTCATTATTCTTATTTTCGGCCGGCAATTGTAGTCAATAGTACTTCACCTAAAACGGTAGCAAACAAGCACAATGGAAAAATTCGAATTCGAAGCCGAGATCAGGAAGCATCCTGATATGAATGCCGCCTATATCGAATTTCCCTATGATGTGAAAAGGGAGTTCGGTACTGCTGGAAGAGTCAAAATACAGGCTACCTTCGACGGACACCCCTACCGGGGTTCCCTGGCTCCCATGGGTGGCGACTGTCACCTTCTGGGACTCACCCAACAAGTCCGAAAAAACATTGGCAAAGAGCCGGGCGATACGGTATCCGTTGTTTTGCAACAGGATACCGAACCTAGAACGGTGGAACTCCCTCAGGAACTGCAAGAGTGGCTCGATAAAAGGCCGGAGGAGAAAGAGTTTTTTGAGGGACTCTCCTACACCAACCGCAAGGAATATGCACAATGGATCACCGGCGCCAAGAAAAAAGAGACCCGAAATCGGCGACTGGAGAAGGCGTTTTCGTTGCTTGAGAAGCGGGCAAAACATCCTTAGTACAGTTAGCAGTAATCAGTAAACAGTGAGTTGTTATTTGTTAATGGTTATAGGTTATTTTTCAGCTGTTAACTCTCACTTGTTACTCTTCACTCATTACTCATCATGAACCCCTACCGAAAAACTTTTGAAGTAAAATGGGCCGACATCGACCCGAACCGACATATGCGGCATTCGGTCTATAACGACTACGCCGCTCAGACGCGGGTGGCGATGTTCTCCGACTACGGCCTGCCCATCGACGAGATCGGCCAGCTGGGCTTCGGCCCCATCCTCTTCCGAGAGGAGACCACCTTTTTACGGGAGATCAATCTTATGGAGGCCATCACCGTTACCTGTGCGCTCACAAAGATGCACGAAGACGGCTCGCGATGGAGCTTCCTGCA
>CAYWDK010000084.1:0-7585 GCA_964457025.1 uncultured Balneolaceae bacterium
GCGACATCTTCCGAAAAGCCGAGGTCGCCGCGCAGTATAAAATCGGGGTTGAATACGGAGAGTGCGCCGCCTATACCAAAAGTCTGCTTATAACCGCGCAGAAGCTCGCCCGCATCGTCGCCAGCCGTAAAAACCCGGCCTGCATCGGTAAAAAGCTGGATCCCGACCTTGGCCGTGTATTCCGGAAAATGCAGAAACCAGGTGCGGAGTTCAGCATTGGCCGAGATCGCCGAATTTCCCTGGAAGCGGTTCAACGGGTATCCCCTCAGGCGTCCCTCGTCTCCCAGCGTCGAAAGCTCCCAAAAGGGGACATCCCCTCCCGCATGCCGGCCTTCCGCTCTTAAAGCAAGCGTAAAACGGTCAAAAAGATTCACATACTTCCGCACATCCAGCTCGACTGTAGTAAATTCATAGCGGCTCAGAAAAAATGGAGCATGGCGCACTTCCATTTCAATACGGTTGCCCGAAGTAGGATTGAATTCGCTGTTCCGGTTTTCCCAGACGAAGCCGGTTGCAAGAGGGGTGGTCCAGCCGCCTTCACTTCCGTTGGGCGTGAAATCGACATAGGTTGAATTAGACATCCGTTCATAGGATATGTGATACTCCAAGCCGATTCCCGCAAACAAGTCAAAACTGGAAGCGCCCTCGCGATAGAGCGGCTTCCTGCCCCTAAAGGCCACTCCGCCGCTTAAGGTTTCAAAAAAGTAGTATTCATCCTCCCAAAGCTGCTCGTCAAAAGTTGTATTGTTGCCGATACCGAAGTAGTTGTTGTAGGTGATGCGGCTGAAAAACAGCTCGGCAGTAGACCGAATATCCGAACCGAAGGCATTGACCTTCTCATAAGCCGCCTCGAAATTGACAAAGCCTTTGGTAGAGACCACGACCGTCGACTGCAGATAGCTCCTGAAGGGCAGCACTCCTCCGGTATAGTCATACCGGTTGTAGATTCCGCCACCCATAAAACCCGAATCCGAACTGTAGCTAAAGACCGGGAAAAAAGCGTTGGATATGGAATCGGCCGGTATCTCTTCGCTTACCCTCTGTGCATGGAGGGTATGAGAGCACAACAGCATCAATACCAAAAGAGATAGTGTTCGAATCAAAAGAATGGTCCTTGTCCCGTTTAAAAACAGTTTATGCCGACTTCAGCCTGCCCTCTTCCTCAAGGATCTCCAGGCTTTCCACGGCGTGCCGCATGTGCGGAATGACGATGCTGCCTCCCACCACTAGTGCCACATTCATAGCGTCGATGATCTCTTCCTTTGTAAAACCGGAATCGGCACATTGTTCCAGGTGATAGTCGATACAGTCGTTGCAGCGCAGCACAGCCGAAGCCACCAGTCCCAGCAGTTCTTTGGTATCGGCCGGCAAGGTGCCGTCTTTGTAGGTGTTGGTATCGAGGTTAAAGAATCGCTTGATACCCAGATGATCCATATCCAGGATCTTTTCATTCATCTCTTTGCGCTTTGCGCGAAATTTTTCCAGTCTGTTCTGTTCCGGCATAATGGTATGTTTTTAATTGATCGGCACGCTAAGATAGTACAAATTCTGCTGAATCTTAACCGTCAGGATAACCGTAATCGGTGTTCATCATTTCATTTTTTTTAGATAAGTTGTAAGCGATTTTGAACCGTATACCCTAACCGACTGCTGATGGCGATCTGGAACAACTCAACACCGAAACACAAGCTGGTGGTCCTCGGAGACAGCATCGGGCAGGGCTTTCAAAACGGTGGCGTCTACCGGACCGACCTCAGCTTTCCCTATCTTCTGAGCCACTGCTTTGAGCCGGAACCGAAATTCGAACAGCCGCTTTTCACTGCCCAGGGCGGTATCCCGCTGAATCTGGAAGTGCTGGTGCGTGGGCTGTCTGACGAATACGGCGACTCCCTGGAGTGGAACGAATACCTGCCGGCCCTCAAGCATCTATACACTACCCTGCGGCGTGTCAAAAGCTATTGGGAAGGTAAGATGAAGCCGCTGGCCCGCGACCGCGACTTCCCCTATCACAACCAGTCGGTGTGGGGTTTTGCCATGAACGATGCGTGGATCGTGAACCAGGAAAAAAGCCATGAATTTATCCGCACCCACCGGGAAACCTACTCCATCTTCGACGTACTTCCCGACCACGCCATGTATGTTACCGCATCCATAGTGCTGAACCCCAGCTTCGAAAAGAAATTCTCATCACATACCCTGCTTGACAACGTACGCCACCTGCAACAAGACGGCGGCATTGAAAACCTGATTGTTACAATGGGGCACAACAATATTATCGGCGCCGTTACCGACCTGCGTTTCGAATACTCCGAGGAAGAAGATCTCGGCAAATTTCCTTCAGAAAGAGGGTATACCGTCTACCGCCCCGAACACTTTGAGAAAGAATACCGGGAACTGGCGGAAAAAGTCGCCCAAGTCGGTGCACAGAGAGTGATCACCCAAACCATCCCCTACGTCACCATTCCCCCTGTATCGAGGGGCGTCAATGAAGACAAATCGCGTCACACCGGTGGCTACTTCGACTATTATACGCGTTTCTGGATATGGGACAGCGACTTCGACCCCGACCGCCATCCCCATCTCACCAAAGAGCAGGCCATCAAGCTGGATCAGGCCGTGGACGAGTACAACCGGGTGATCCGGGAAGTGAGCCGGGAGTACGGATGGATTACCGTGCCGCTGAATAAATACGTCAGCGCCATCGCAAGGCGGCGGCTTGCGGGCAATATCCGCATCCCCTATCCGGATGGTTTTAAGAAGGCCATGAAAGATAATCCTGCCACCAACCACCTGATTGATGACAACGGGCGTCCGATGCTAAGCACCGACTACCTGCGCATCAATGAGGAGACCGGGAAGGTGTACAAGGGAGGCATCTTCAGCCTGGACGGCATTCATCCCACGACTATCGGCTACGGGCTGATTGCCCATACCTATTACGAGACGATGGAAGATCACGGGATAAAATTCGACCGGCCGCTCGACTGGGAATATATCATCAGCAACGATACGCTGGTCACAGATCCGCCCTACCTGCTGGTAGAGTTGCGAAACCTGCTGCGTTTCCTTTCGATGGGACGTCAGGAGCGTTTCCTGCGCATCGGCAGCGGACTGCTACACCAGCTTATGGAAGTATTCTCTCCCCGAAGCAGAAAAACTAAAATCGAAGAAAAGAGCTGACCTATTAGATGATAATGGTCCGGACATCCCCGGGCGTTTCAGCACCCACATAGGCTGCCGTAGACCAGGCATCGGCTGCTATCGCGGAGGAATGAATAGCCGTAACCGAACCTACCGGCTCTACCGGCCTCGCCGTAATTGCATTTAAGAGATGTCCCCAGGAATTACCGCCTGAATTTCTCCTGTTTTGATAGGCACCGCTTGTGCTGAGAGCTTCGCCCTCCAGAAGAACGGGCTTTGCCAGGGGAGTCCTGCTGACCGGATCCAGGATATGTACTTTCCACTTCGTTCCTGAAAGGGGCTTCCCGAAGCAGTGGATGTCTCCGCTAAAGTTGATGAAAGCCGCGGCAACGTCGGAACGCTTCAGGGCCTCAATTGCACGGTCCAGGGCATATCCGCCGGCAATACCGCCTGTATCGATGGCCATGCCCGGCTCGGCGAGCATCGCCCGGCCGCTGTCAAGCTGCAGCTTTTCATAACCGACGATTCGTTCCAACTCACGCAGCTCACTATCTGCCGGTACGGCTATATCCGATTCCGGGCCGGTGCGGAAGCCCCATCTTTTCATAGCCGGTTCAACGGTGACGTCAAACAGTCCGCCGGTAGCCCTGCTCACTTCTCGGGCAAATTCCAAAACCGTACGCGCCTCCTTTGAAAGGGTAATTGGCTTTATCCCGGCCTGTGTGGAAAGCTGTCCCATCTCGCTCCCGGGCTCGTACATGGAAAAAATGGCATCCACCTCACGGAAACAGTCCAGTGCCCTGCGAATGCCTTCATAGCCGGCCTGCTCGGATTCGGCAACCACCTCGAACGAGACCACAGAACCCATTACCAGGCTTTTGCGGCTGACCGTAACCAGCCGGGTGCCCCGGTCGGCGAAGGCAGACGGTATCAGCCCCGGCCCGCCGAATACGGCCCCAAATCCACCGGCTACGGCCACTTTTAGAAAATCTTTTCGACTCAGGCTCATCGTACTATACCTCTTCTGTTTCTGAAGTTTTGTTCGTGACACAGGTACGCATAATGACCACACTCATCCAGCCATAGGTTGCGATCATGAGAGTGCCGCTGAGAATAACGATATAGACAAAAGGCTCCCAAAGGTAACGTACCACCCAGAGCCCGCCGAAAGTCAGGAAAAGCGAAATCAGCGGCTCGACGGCGATGGCTATGCGCAGCCCGCTGTGGGGACCGCACATCAGATAGAGAAAGCCCACAATCAAAAAAAGCGAGGAGAGACCCAGGATATGGTTGTGGGTTGTAGTCAGCATCTCCTTCATGGGCTTGGGAAATTTAAGCTCGTCGGCCTGCTCGATGCGATTTTCGCTGAGCCCTTTATACTGCTCTACCACTCCTTGCGGGGTCATATGCGTGGTCACCTCAATAAAGATTCCGCCTATGACCACCCCGATGAAGGAGATTAATACAAATATAAAAATCAGTTTTTTAAGGGCAGCGGGCCAGTTATGTAACGATCGGTTCAAATCCATCACTTCAGCTCCATCACTTGTACGATATTCATCAGGTCGCTTACCGAATAGGTCAGCGAACGCGCCGATATTGTCGCGCCGCTGATATTCTGTATCGTTCGGCCGAAACGGATTTCTTCTGCCTTATCCTTGCCTCGGAACTGCTTCCGGAAAAAAGAGTAGTCGATTTCGTATCCGTAGTTCTCCCTGTACTCCAGCACGTCAACATCTTCTATCTCCTTGTCGGCATTCAGGAACAGCAGGTATGAGAACTTCTCCGATTTGCTGGGTGCGATATCCGGGATAATCCAATAGAGTTTCCCTTCCGACTCCACAGAACCGATATGAAGGGTATCGGGCACCTGCGATTTCATTTTCAGTTTTCCCTTCAGCTTTTCTTTCTGAGATGGGTTGACAGGAATGCGTTTCCAGTCAATTTCGGATTCACTTCCGAGTACGGCTTTCTGCGACTCCTTCAGCAAGGACGCATCAATGGCATCGGGAGGTACCTGCGCCTTTACCGGCGAAACCGCCAGCACGGCAACGATTGCTAAAAGGTAAAATGACTTATTCATTGCTGCAAAGCTTTGTACCAATAAAAAATGGGAGAAGCGGCTGCCTCTCCCATTTTCGTTTTCAGAATCTAGAAATTATAACCGACGCCGATATTCAGCTGGTGCGTGTCTTCCAGGTCGGCACGATTCAGGATCTGGTAATCGGCCTTAAAGGCTACTCGGGGAGCCGGCTTCCAGGTCATGCCGAAGGTGTACTCGTCGCGATGGTTGAACGGCTGGTCCTGCACACCTACGGTAGTGAACTGGGTATCGTAGGTTTCATAGCGGCCGAAGACAAAGAGCTGTTGCTCGGAAGCCGAATCAAAGAATGGAAGGATATCATATGCCAGCTCGCCATAGGCGCCTACCTGGCTCTCTCCCGCCGCATTGCCGGTGAGTGCATTCAGGTCTTCCGAATCGGAAAGAATGCTATACACACCCAAGGCACGCGCTTCAAATCGGGTGGTTTGATACTGCAGGTGAAGCTCAGCCAGGTTGATGTTGGAGCCTTCCAGAGTGCTCACTTTCTCCCAATTGCCTGTTGTACCGTTTTTCAGGTGATCGAGCGTAGAGAAGAAATAGGAGGCACCGATTTTCAGATTGAGATTGACGCGATAATCGAGCCGGCCGGTAAGCGCAAAGTTTCCGGTAGTCGATTCAAAAGCCTTCTGACGCCCGCTTCTGATGCCGCCGCTGCCGGTGATGCCGTCAGGGTTGAGTCCGGCCATGGCGTACAGTTCGTAACTGAGCCCGGACTCGGTGTTGCCATAGATACCGATTCCCGATTCGCTCCAGGTAGAGGGGATGATGTATTTCTCTACGTTGGGGCGCTCCACGCCGTGGAAGGTCGGGGGCTCGTGAATGGGGTTAACGATGCCTACCGGCACCAGCAGGATACCCGCGCGCATTCCCAGTTCGCGCTGGAAGCGCAGGTCGATGTACGCCTGCTCCAGGGCCATGTAGCCTTTACCGGGCTGCACCAGGGTGTGCTCCAGCTCCAGCTCGGAACGGAAGGAGATCCAGTCGTTGAAGTTGTAGCCGGCGTAGAGGATGAAACGGTGAAAGTCGAGTTCGCCGGGAGTATTTTCACCGTTGGCGTTGTAGGTCACGTCGTTGTAATGCAGTTCGCCATACCCGCCGATGACAGCACCCTCGTTTTGCTGGGCAAAGGTTGCGCTGTGGATAAATGCCAAGGCCAGTACGGCCAGAAATAGTTTTAAGGTTCTCATAGATCTCTGAATCGTATTTTTTGGGGTTGGTTCTTCAGTTAAAAATTGGTTCGTCTGTCAGATGAGGCCCGCCTCGCGAAGCAGGTTGAGCGTACCCTCCAGCTGCTGGAGTTGCTCGTAATCGTAGTCGGGGCTGATCTCAAAAGCCCGGCTCTCATCCAGCATATAGTCAGGCAGTGTAATACCGCGGATTACCGGATATTCATGTACCGACTCGGCGGCATACTCCTGCGCCTGCCTCGAAAGCAGGAAGCTTAGAAACTTTTGGGCCAGTTCCGCATTGTCGGCCGTCTTTAGCTGGGCCGCGCCGGTGACCAGCGCCAGGTTGCCGATGTCGCCGTTTTCAAAATGGTAGGTCTCGATGCTGGCGCTGGCATCGGGCGCTTTCTCACCGTAATGCTCGTGATCCTCATATTCTCCTTCACCCCCGCCGTATTTCATTCGTTTGATGTAGTAGTGGTTGGTCAGGGCGATGTCGATTTCGCCTGCGGCTATGGCCTGTACCAGGGGAGTATTCGAGTTATAGGCTTTGGGATTCAGCTGCTGCATTCCCAAAAGCCAGCGCCGTGCGACATCCTCACCCTGCTGCAGGCGGAGGGTAGTCATAAAATCATAAAAACTGGAATAGGTAGGCGTCCACCCAATTCTACCCTCAAACTGTTCCATCTGCGGAAGATCCATCACCGAAGCCGGCAGTTGGGAAGGGTCGACCGTTTCGGGATTATAGGCCAGCACACGAAAACGCACCGTAACCGGCACCCAGTTGCCGGAAGAAGAGGTGTAGGAGTCGGGCTTGTTCAACAGCGAATCGGGCAGCTCGGCCAGCATATCCTGTTCGGAGGCATTGGCCAATGCCCCGGTCGTGTTGGCCCATATCAGGTCGGCGGGACTCTTGTCACCTTCCTCGGACAGCACGGCCAACAATTCGGCATCGTTGCCGTAGCGAACCTTTATATTTGCTCCGGTCTGTGCCTTGAAATCCTGTACAAGCTGGTCAACCAGTGCCTGGCTGCGGCCGGAATAGACAACCAGTTCATCGGGGGTCGATTCGGAACAGCCTGCCATGACTACCACGCTTAATCCGATCAATAATATTCGTTGAAGAAAATTCATGATTTGCTTCACTTCCTGTTTATAATTGTTGATTATTCTT
>CAYWDK010000085.1:0-7462 GCA_964457025.1 uncultured Balneolaceae bacterium
ACCCCGAAAAAGCCAACGTATCAAGAAGGGCCGGTTGATAGCCGGCCCTTTTTATTTTTACCTATATTTAAATTTTAGTATCTAATAATCAATTCTCTATTCAAATACCGGGACTATGGATATCAATCTGATTCACCGCTTTATTGAATTGAGCAAGCTCTTCTCCAAACCGCATCCCTGGCACGGGCTTTCTATCGGGGCGGCAGCGCCCGACGAAGTTAGGGTTTTTATCGAGATTGTGCCGGGCGATACCATGAAGTATGAGCTTGATAAGGAGAGCGGCTTCCTGAAGATCGACCGGCCCCAGCGTTTCTCAAGCATCTGTCCGGTGCCTTACGGTTTTGTACCCCAAACCCTGTGTGCCGAAAGGGTGGGCGAATACTGCAGTACCAAAACCGGCCGCGAAAATATTGAAGGTGATGGTGACCCGCTGGATATCTGTATTATCAGTGAACGTAATATACCTCATGGAAATATCATTCTGGATGCCGTGCCGGTAGGAGGGCTTCGCATGATTGACGGCAATGAAGCGGATGATAAAATTATTGCTGTCATGAAAGGAGATGCGCTTTATCACGGTCTTGAGAATATCGACGGTGTGCCGGACCACATCCTCGAAAGGCTTTCCCACTACTTTTTAACCTACAAGGAGATGCCGGGAACCGCTGACGACCGTAAGTGTGAAATCACCGACATATACGGAAGGGAAGAGGCGAGGGAGGTTATCCGCAGAAGTCAGGAAGACTACAGGGAGCGGTTCAACACGGAGAAGAAAGAATTCTTTTCAATGATTCAGATGGGCCTCAAATAGAAAAGGCTCCGAAATCGGAGCCTTTTCAAATTTAAAAGCATGTGTGGTGAATCGGATCACTTCACTTCAAGAAGCTCTACCCTGAAGATCAGTGTTTCGTTTGGCCCGATGGGGCCGCCTGGTCGCGGGTTTTCGCCATAGGCAAGATCAGAGGGGATGTAGAAAATATAGGTTGCTCCCTCTTTCATCAGCTGAAGCCCTTCGGTCCAGCCTCTGATAACTCTTGCTACCGGAAAGGTGGCAGTATCGTCGCTTTCAAATGTAGTTTCGAATACGGTACCGTCAATTAAAGAGCCTTCGTAGTTCACGGTGACCGTATCGTTTACGGTAGGTGAGGCGCCGCTTCCTTCTTCAACTACTTTGTACTGAAGGCCGCTTTCCCTGACCTTAACACCTTCTTTGGTTTTGTTTTCAGCCAAGAACTCTTCGCCTTTCCTTCTGTTTTCGCGTGACTGGTTTTGCTGGCGGTTCTGTGCACGTCCCTGGGCAATCTGCTCGTTATAGGTCTGTACCACATTTCGCATTTCGGTCTCGCTGAGTATGGCATCCGACTCTTCTATGGCATCCACGAAACCCTGCATCATCATCTCGGGCTTCACTTTATCCATACCTCTTGACAGAAGGAATTTACCATTCTGATAGCCGAGGCTGTAGCTCACGCTGTCGATCTGTGAAGCGAGCTCGGCATTACCGGAACCGGGGCCGGACTGGCATCCGTAAAGTGAGAGTATGGAAACTGCGGCAATGAAGCTCAAAAACGTAATAATCTTCTTATTCATCATCGTATTTTGACTGTTTAACTTATTTTCGTTTGAGGTCAGTGAAGGTATTTAATTTTTGAGGCTATAAAAAATAATTAAAGCCTCTGTTATTCTTGAATAGATAAATAATCGTTTCTTAGTTTAAACTATCCTATATTTGACGTCAATCCCAATTCTAAAATTCCAGGATAGCAGTTGAGTTTTAAGCAGTTTGATTTAAGCCAGCAAATCATGCTCGGCTTGCAGGACATGAGATACGAAGAGCCGACCCCCATTCAGGAGAAGAGCATACCTCTGGTATTGGAAGGAAAAGACGTTATCGGTGCGGCACAGACGGGGACAGGAAAGACCGGTGCATTTGTAATACCACTCATAGAGAAAATTCTGGCCGGCGACAGGAGTCACACGCAAGCCTTGATCCTTTCCCCCACACGTGAACTGGCCAGCCAGATAGACGAACAAATCTTCGCACTGGGCTATCATACCGGCATCACCTCGGCTACGGTAATCGGAGGAAGCGATTTCGGAGAACAGGTCAAAGCGATAAGGGCGGGTGTGGATATCATTGTGGCTACCCCGGGACGGCTGCTCGACCAGATGAACGTGTTGAACCTCGACTTCAGTCACCTGAATTACTTTGTACTTGACGAAGCCGACCGTATGCTTGATATGGGTTTCCTTCCGGACGTCACGAAAATCGTGGAGGGCATACCCGAAGAAAGGCAGACTTTACTGTTTTCGGCCACGATGCCTCCGGAGATCCAGAAGGTTGTGAATAAAATTATGAAGGATCCCGTCAGGGTTGATATTGAAGCTTCTACTCCGGCCGAGAATGTCGACCAGCAGGTCTATTTTGTGGATGGCAACAAGCGACTGCAACTGCTTGAGGATCTGTTTGATGAACTGGACTGGAGTACGGCTATCATCTTTACAGCCACTAAAAAGGGTACCGACCAGCTCGAACGCCTTCTGAAAAAGAGGAATGTCAAAGCGGTAAGCATGCACGGTGACCGCAGTCAGGATGAGCGTAATGAGGCGCTGCGGGCTTTTAAGAATAAGACCTATCCCGTAATGGTCGCCACCGACGTACTGGCCCGTGGTATTGACATCGACAATGTCTCCCTGATCATCAACTACGACGTGCCCAACAGTCCCGATGATTATATTCACCGGATCGGGCGTACCGGCCGCTATGACAAAAAAGGGACCGCCATTACTTTTGTTACCAAAAGCGGCCGCCGTTTTTACGATGCCATTGAAAAAGAGGTGGGAGACGAGATTACCGTAAAGGATATTCCTTCCAAGTCGAAGGGCAAGAAGCAAAAGCAGGAACAAAAAGAGAAGCAGTCCGGCAGGGAACAAGAAAAGCAGAAGGAAGAACGGACAGCTAAAAAAGAGCGTCCCTCCCGGTCGGATAATATACAGAAGGAAAAGAAAACGAAGCCTGATCCCGATACCGAAACCCAAACTGAATCGAAGCAGGATTCAAAACAAAAGGAACAGGCTCCAGACAAATCTGCCGGCTCAGGAAAGAAGAAATCCGGTCCTAAATCTTCCGAAAAGAAACAGCAGGCCGAAAGCCGGGAAGAGCAGGACTCTCAAGACTCTCAAAAGAAACAGGAGAGTGAAGAATCGGAACGGTCGACTCCCAAGCAGGACGAACGGAGAAAGCCAAGGGTCATCCGCACATCCAAATATCGGTACAGTGAATCGGATCACGATTTCAAGCCCGAGATTATTGAAAAAGCCGTGGCCAGAAATCGCCGATCCAGGAAACCTGCCAAAGGCATTTGGGGTATCATTAAAAGCTTTATACCCAAAATAAGACAGTCGTAGGTATGGATGCCGTTAAATCAGCTTTGATCTGGACGGGAATTACCGCCCTGATTCTTATCTGGTTGCCGCTTCTTGCTGTCAGACGGCTTGCTGACCGGGATCCCGCTCATTACGGAACGGGCCGGCTCTTTCGGAAACTGGGTAAAGCCATATCCCGCATCAATCCCAACTGGCAGATAACGATTTACGGCGATCGCGGCATCGACGACCGCCGTCCCTATGTGGTGGTCTGCAACCACCTGTCGCAAGCCGATATCCCGCTAATATCCAACCTTCCCTGGGAGATGAAGTGGGTTGCCAAGAAAGAGCTTTTTGAGGTGCCGGTCGTCGGATGGATGATGAAACTGGCGGGCGATATCTCGGTTGACCGCAAAGCCCTGATGCGAAAACGATCTACCCTGACTCAGGCCGCCAGTTATTTGGAGAAAAACTGCTCGGTAATGTTTTTTCCGGAAGGGACGCGTTCCAGGAACGGAAAGCTGAACCGGTTTACTACGGGAGCTTTTGAGCTGGCAATCCAAAACAACACCCCGGTATTGCCTCTTGCCATTGACGGTACTCAGAATTGCCTTCCTAAAAAAAGCTGGGTATTCGGGCGTTCTCCGGATATTAAATTGAAAGTTATGCAGCCGGTAAGTACCGACGAACTGACCGAAAGCGATATTGATGCACTTACCGGAGAGGTCCGTCAACTGATTTTAGATCAGCTTTCGGAATGGAGGCAACAGCCCTCTTCGAAAATTGACAACCTGGTTAAGGAATAGTGCTGACCGGCAGTTGCAATGCTTTAATCTTCGGATTTTCAGCTATGTCGGTCCAGGCAAAAACCAGCCGGTCGCCATGCAATTCCATTTGTGGGAAACCGCTCCTTCGCGAGCTGCTCATTTCTGTTACCGTATAGTCATTTCCCGAAGTGCCGTCTTCGTTAAACTTCTTTACCTTCAAAAAGGCCTTGTCGCCTTCCCGGTCCATCCAGCTTATATACGAGGTGCCGCTTTCATGAATGGCAATATCGACACGCCCCAGGGCCTTGGCGCTGCTCAACGTTATTGCATCGCTGAAGCTTGCTCCACCGTCTTCAGAAAAGGCTGCTTTTACGGCAGGTGAGTCACCGGCAGCTGTGTACCACGCCACGGCAACTTTTGAGCCGGAAGCGGCGATACGGGGACCGTTTACCGGGCAGGCTCCGATATTCCAGTTGTCGGAAGCTACAGGGACTCCTTCCGACCAGCTTCCGTTACGGTAGCGGCTCACGTAAATATCCCTGATTTCTTCGCCGGTTCTGTTTCTGTAGGCGGCTATGGCTCCGTCAGAAGTTATGGCAAGAGACGTATTGCAGCAGTCGCAGACGCTGTCATCTATCAATTTTTTTTCGGTTACTTCTCCAGAGCGGCTTATCAGTGCCGAACGCAGGGTCATGGCCTTGTCCAGGTCGAAATATTCATCTTCTTCTCGCTGGTGTGTTTGCCGGCCGTCAAGCCATACCGCGAGTACCTGGTCTTCATTCCAGGGCATCATGGAGACAAATCCGTGTTCGGTAGCCGTGCTGTCGAAATGGGGTGTAAGAGGTTCCGTCCAGCCGTCATCTTCGCTGTGCATCGACATATTTACATAATAGGAGTAGGTGTTGCCGGGTACTTTTTTCAGCCAGTGGGCGGCCATGGGTTGGCCCTGCCGGCTGACAATGGAGGGGTAGTCGGCCCAGTTGACGAACCATTCATTACTTGCGGCAATTTCAGACGGTTCACTCCAACTTTCGCCTTCCAGCTTGGAATACAGCAGGCGATAGGTGCCGGCAGTATCGACTGGCTCCACCCAGCTCATTATCAATGCACCGCTGTCGTCGGCAAATAAATACGGAAGTTCGCTTTGACTTCCCGCCGGACTTTCGCTCTCGGTATTGGTCGACTGGGAACAGCCTGACAACAGGCCTAACGTAATTGTCAAAAGAAGGATGTATTGTATAGATTTCATCAGGATGATCGGGAGTTTGTGGTTGAGCCTTTGTTCTGAATATCGTCGGCCGATGCCGAACGACTTAATACGATTAATTGTACTAAAAGTGAAATTTTAAGGTAATAAAAAAAATAAAGATGCCCGAAGGACCTGAGATTTGGCGAGCAGCCGATAAACTTAAAGACGCCCTGGAAGGAAAAGAGGTAACAGCAATCCGCTTTGAAATGGATGAGCTCTCTTCTTATGGCTCGATACTCAAAGGAGAGAAGGTGAATACGGTAGAGCCGCGAGGCAAGGCGATACTCACAGCATTTTCGAACGGAAAGGTAATGTATTCACACAACCAGTTGTACGGCAAGTGGTATGTGCGTGCCAAGGGGACCGTGCCGGAAACAAACCGCACTTTGCGGGTTGCCATCCACAACTCTGACCATTCAGCCTATCTCTATTCCGCTACCGATATTGAGATGCTTGAAAAAGGCGAGGAAGATCAGCACCCTTATATCCAAAAACTGGGTCCCGATGTGCTTCATCCCGATACTTCTTTTAACGATGTTCTGGCCAGGTTTCAGGATGATACCTTTCAAAACCGGAAGCTGACTACCTTATTGCTCGATCAGGGCTTTCTGAGCGGCATAGGCAATTACCTGCGCAGCGAGATACTGTTTTGGGCGGGCGTGTCTCCTAAAGTGAAGCTGCGTGACTGCAGCTCGGAGGAGAAGCAAAAACTGGCCGAAGCGGCCATAAACTTGTGCCGACGTTCCTATGAGACGGGAGGTATTACGAATAGTGAGCGTATAGTAGAAGCACTTAAAAGGGAAGGGGCATCACGTGCCGATTACCGCCATTTTGTATACAAGCGCACCGGCGATTTCTGTCATAAGTGCGGGAGCGTGATTAAAGAAGAGACGACCGGCGGACGAAAAATCTATTTTTGTCCCTCTTGCCAGGGCCTTGATTCCGAATAGTGGTAGTCGACAGATGTTTGAACTGTGCCGAAATAATCCCAACCTTGACAGGTAGTTTAGGTAAGTAAAGACGGGGGGGAGCCGTCTGCAATAAAATCGAACGTTAACAATTCATATATGGAAAAATCAATTTCTGAACTTAGAGATCTGTTTTTACGGGAACTGGACAGTTTGTCCAAAGAGCTGGAGTATATCGATGAGGATCACCTGTGGAAGAACCTTCCCGGAGTCACCAACAGTTGCGGGGTGTTGATTCAGCATCTGGCAGGGAACCTTCAGCACTTTGTGGGAGCGGGACTGGGCAATACCGGCTATATCCGTGACCGTGAAAAAGAATTTACCGATACGGGTATCTCAAAGTCGGAGCTCGAATCACAGATTCAGGAGACGGTCACAATGATAAAAAATGTGTTTCCAAAGCTTACTGAAGAACAGCTGGAAAAGGACTATCCCATGGACCTTTCTTATGATTTCACCTCTCGCCAGTTTCTGTATCACCTTTATGGTCACCTTAACTATCATCTGGGCCAGGTGAACTACCTGCGCAGGATTTTATCGGAAAATTAAAGCTGAAATAATGGTGTCTTTCTGATACCTTTAGTGCCTTGAAATCCAACCCCAATTTGAAGGTGCTACAGATTTATGAAAGACAATGATTTTTTGAAACCCGGAGATACGGTTAGCCACTCAAACAAGCAGTTGATGGAATCTCCGGAAATAGAGAAGATCGCCGAACGTATCATCGAAAGGGAAAGCCTAGAATTCGGTCCTGCAGAAGTCGGTTATTTCCTCGTTTACCCCAACCTTTCCAAGTATAAAGCTGCTAAGTGCGTGAAGGCATCGCGGGAAGTGAAGTACTACTCAGGCAATGACTATTTGATTGAGATCTCGGGAGAAATGTGGGATATGCTCGATGAGAAGACCAAAGAGATGGTCCTGTTCCACCAGCTGCTCCACATCGAACCGGTTTATAAGGCGAAAAACCAGGAGTGGAAAATGAAAATCAGAAAGCCTGATTTTTCCGACTACTATGAGATCAACGATAAGTACGGCAACGAATGGTATAAGACCGTTCAGGCTACCGTTTCGTCACTCTATGATCTCGACCCCCGCCGCGAAAGCAAGGTTAA
>CAYWDK010000086.1:0-7368 GCA_964457025.1 uncultured Balneolaceae bacterium
ATGAAGGGGGATATGCAGGAAGGATTCGATTTATTGGAACAAGCGGCCCGGTCTGACAGTTATGTAAGTAACGATGCCCGGATGATCCTGGTGTACCTTTATAAAAGGGAAAACCGGTATCAGAAGGCATTAACCCATATTGAAGAGCTTAGGCGACGTTACGGAGAAAATATCATCTTTCAATACAATTATGCCGATCTTCTTGAAAAATGCGACCGTTTGCCCGAAGCGCGGCAGGCATACCGGGTGGTGGCAGCCATGCCCGGCACTCACCTGGAAGAGCTTAAAATTCAAAGCCGCGAACGGCTGCGCCGGCTGTAACAAATAGGATACTGTTTTTACAAATTCTTAAGCCCGATTTCTTTGAATTAAGCGCATAAATCACGTAATTAAATTAGTTTAAAGCCGTTAAAAACTATCCATCTAACCCTAAAAGATGTAGTAGATGGCAAAACCGGTACGGAGAAGGTTATTTACTTACATATCTTGTTTCCTTCTTGCCTCGCTTGTTATAGCGTCAACGTCATCCGTATCTCCGGCTCAATCCACCCTTTCTCCCGGTGATTTAATGGTGGTTACGGTCAATTCCGACAGCCCCGACAGCTTTGATTTTGTTCCTCTCATTGACCTTGAAGCCGGAACGGTGATCTATTTCACCGACAATGCCTACGTTGCGGCTAACGATTCATTAAACGGCAACGAGGGTGTCATCCGCTATACCGCCCCTGTGGCCGTAAGCGCCGGTACCGTAGTCTCTTATGACGGCACGGACAGTAACGGTTTTGATGAATACAAAGGAAATTTCAACGCCTCTTCTTCCGGTGATAACCTGATCGCTTACCAGGCCGCCTCCGATACGACCTATCTTTATGGCGTAGGATGGGCCAGGGGAGCGACCGTCTGGAGTTATAACGGCGATACGAACCGCTCGGATATCCCTCCCGGACTTAGCGAGGGAACACATACCGTTCTGAGCCTCGGCACTGCCCAAAACCTTCAGTATGATCCTGCAAAAGGTCTGGAAGGCACCCCATCCGCTCTGCTGGCGCTTGTAGCAGACAAGGCAAATTGGAATAGCGATAATGATAATGCCTATTCGGCTTTCGGGGCTTCTTTTAGCCTGCTCAATCCGCCGACAGTCGCTTTTCAGGCCACCTCATCGTCCGTAGCCGAAAATAACGGCACGGCTACTCTCACTGTTGAACTGGTGGAATCTGACGGATCAGCGGTGCATGTCGATGTTGCATTTGTGGGCAGTTCAAGTTCGGCCGAAGGTGCCGATATCGGAAATTATGCTACACAGACGGTCAGCTTTGCAGGAAGCGATACCGACGGCGCTACCAAATCCGTTACGGTAAGCCTGACCGACGACAGTGAATATGAGGGAGGGGAAAAGGCCGTTTTTCGTCTTCAGAACAATAGCGGAGGCACTATTCTGGCTCCCGACTTGCTTACACTTACCATTCTGGATGATGATACGCCCGACATTGTGATTAATGAGATTCATGCCGATCCGAACGGCGATGCCAACGGGGACGGGACCGTCAGCACGAGCGGGGACGAATTTATAGAATTGGTGAATAACGAGTCCTTTGAGGTGGATATCAGCGGCTGGACTATCTCTGATGAGACCTCGACACGATATACATTCCCGGAAGGCACGGTTTTGTCGGCAGGCAGTGCGGCAGTCATATTTGCCGATACGGCTTCGGCCGGCAACTTCGGCGGTGCTTCTCTTTTTGCTGCGGGCAGCCTCGGGCTGAATAACGACGGTGAGAGCCTTATCATTGCCGACAGCCAGGGCAATACCATCGTCAACTTGTTTTATCCGGATGCCGGTAATAATCAATCGTTGAATTTGGATCCGGACCTGACGGGCGAAGATTATAAAAACCACTCCGATATCACCGGGTCGGGAGGAAGCCTCTTTTCGCCGGGTACCAGAGTTGACGGCACGGCTTTCGGGGCCCGCTATGCCGTCGGCTTGCGGGGCGGCGAGGGCTGGCGGATGATTGCTACTCCCACGCAGAATACTACTTTTGACAACTTGCTGGGCGGCCTGTGGATGCAGGGGGCAACGGCTTCCGACGCCCCGTCAGGTGCAGCAACTATTTATACATGGACTGAATCAGGCGGAGGCGCATATACTGCCGTTTCCAGCATGACGGATAATATGAGTCCGGGCAAAGGCTATATTATTTACGTATTTGAAGATGACGCCTTCAGTACTCCCGGCATTCAGGGCGGTTTCCCGAAAATTATACGGACGGACGAGAGCGAGAATAGCAGTCCGGTCTCTGTCTCTGTTTCTGCCAGCGATGCAAACGGGTCGTCAGATATCGATGCCAACGAAGGCTGGAACTTGCTGGGCAATCCTTTCGGAACCGATATTTCGGTAGCGGAGCTTATAGATGCGCTGGAGGCTGTAAATCCCAATGTAAATGCCAATGTTTATGTATGGGATCCGTCGGGCGGAGGTGGAGCGGGAGCGTATGTCACCTTGTCGGACGGCGACCGGCTGGCACCTTTCCAGGCTTTCTGGATCAGGTATACCGAGGACGGTGTAAACGGCAACGTAACTCTTAACCGTGCCGAGCTGGCCGCAAATACCGGCAGCCGTTTTTTCAAGGAAATCAGCGAATCCGAATTTGATTTCGGACTGAAGCTTTCGGGCGATAACTTTTTTGATACTTACCGGGTTGTTTTCAGCGATCGGGGTACTACGGAGATGGACCGCTATGATGCCTACAAACTTTTTTCGATGAACCCCAACTCCATCAACCTTTACAGCCTGTCGGGAACCAACCGTATTATGCGTAACGTGCTTCCGTCGGAGCTGGATTCCCGCATAGAAATACCGTTGGGCTTTGATGCTCCCGATCACGACGAGCTTACCTTCAGTTGGGAAGGCCTTGAGGGGTTGCCACAAGGCTGGAGCGTAACCCTGATTGACAGGGAGCGGAATGCCGAGATGGATCTCACAAAAGAGTCGGATTACCGTTTCAGGTTGCGCAGCATCAATGAAAGAAACAAAGCGATTGACCGGGAAGAACCCGTTCTCAAGAAAACCAAATCCGGCAGCGAGAGTGCCCGTTTCGTATTGGCCGTTACGCCGGCATCTGCGGCAGGAAACGGAAGCACCGATAAGCCCGAATCGGTCAAACTCAATCCGAATTATCCCAATCCTTTTAACCCGACTACCAATATAAGCTATGAGCTGAACAGGGATACGCGCGTCAAGCTAACCGTATGGAATATCGTCGGGCAGAAAGTAGCTACCCTGGTTGACGGCATTGTAGAAGCCGGCGAGCATACCGAAACGTGGAATGCCACAGATATGCCCAGCGGTATCTATATCGCCCAGCTCGAGGTAGAAGGCAATGTTTTCATCCGCAAGATGACTCTCATAAAATAATATCCGAATTTCATTTGCCTGTCTCCGCTTTTTATGAAACCTTCCCCATCTATACGCTGTTTATATAACTGATTTTAAACAAAACCGAGAAAGGAATACCTCAAGAACTTCACATGCAATATAAGAACATTCAAGGGATGGACGTCCCCGAATTAGGACTAGGAACCTATAAACTGCACGACCGTGAGTGCTCGAAGGTAGTCAGGACGGCCCTGGACATTGGCTACAGGCATATCGACACAGCACAGATGTACAAGAACGAAAGGGAGATCGGGGAAGCATTAAGCGTATCGAATGTGTCGCGCGAAGATATTTTTCTAACCACAAAAATATGGCACACCAACCTGGAAGCAGACGATGTACTCCAGACAACAGAGCAGAGCCTCAGAAATTTGGGTACTCCTTACGTCGACTTGCTGCTTATCCACTGGCCCAACGAGCAATATGACCTCAGAAAGACGATAGAGTCGATGTTGGTGTTGCGTGACCAGGGTAAAGCGATGAATATCGGTGTCAGCAATTTCCCGTTATCGCTTTTGCAGAAAGTCAATGAAGAGATTCGCGCGCCTATCTTCTGTAACCAGGTTGAGTTTCATCCCTATCTGGACCAGCTGGATCTGCTTGACTACGCCATTGAGAACGACATGCTGCTTACCGCCTACAGTCCGCTGGCACAGGGCAGAGTGATGGAGGACGAGACGCTTATCGAGATCGGGAAAAATTATGGGAAGAGTCCGGCACAGGTCGCCTTGCGCTGGCTGATCGAACAGGAAAATGTTGCAGCCATCCCGAAGGCTTCATCAAAAGAACACCTGGAGGCCAACTTTGATATTTTCGACTTTCAGCTCTCTGATGAAGAGTTTGAGCGTATTGATGAGTTGCGCAATAACACCCGCCTGGTAAATCCCAGCTTTGCGCCGGAATGGGAATAGAAGGCCTTTTCGGCTGATTGGAACGAATCCCCTTTCTCCTGTTTTTTGATAGCTGAATTCCAAGCAATCAAGGACAGGAACTATGTTTCAGAAATCGGATTTTTTCATACTATCCGCAGCGATCGTATCACTGGTGTTATCGGTTTTCTTGTGGGTCAACGGTAACCATGACAGCGCTCTGTTTGTAGGCCTCTGGGTACCCAGTATCCTGGGTTTTGGCAATTACCTCAAAATCAAAAGTATCAGGAGATAAGCCATGGGGTTTTACCTGCTTTTTTTCGGATTGTTTGTTCTGGTACTTTTTCTGACAGGAATATTTTATACCATTTCGGAGTTTAAAGAGATGTCTGAAGATCCTTCCCGCTATACAAAAAGCGACGACAAACTAAAAGTTGAGGAATAGGTAGGGTCAGGCCTCTGTTTTTGGAAGCGTTTTTGCCAGGGCTGCAATTTTCGCGTCACCTTGCCTTCGTATGGCATGCAGTTGCCAGCTGCCGTCCTCTGACTCAGCCAGTTCAGATTCTATCGTATCGCCATAGGTACATTCGGCATGGAACTCTATATCGATTTCACGGATACGTTCTTCCCCGGGAATCGCCTCAAGCGCCCATTCTATATATTTCACATTGTTGACGTGGCGGTTGAGATCTAGGTCGCCTCGCCTCACGCTGAACGTTTTGGAGGCGCCTGTCGCGGAGGGTGCAGTTAACCGGTCTTTTTGAATTTCCAGCACATGCGTTGTTTCGGAAGGGGCCATGGAGAGTATCTCTTCAGGCATGCGCACCGGACGGCGCGTATCCAGGTTGAGCATCAGCCAGTAACTGAGGCTCCTGCCGATTTCATTTTCATCTTCATCCAGTATCCTGAAATCGCGATAAGCCCGCAGGCTGTCTCCGCTGGAGGGCCAGGTCTCGATGGTGATAATTTCTCGCCATTCGGGGAAACGGTCCATCTGCACATGCAGCCTGTGCAGTACCCAGGTCATGTTCTGCTCCATCAGCTGGGATATGTCGAAATTCAACGCCAGGGCGTGGTCGCCGGCCGTCTCCTGCAGCAGGTCGCATATGGATTGGAGCCTGGCTTTGCCGTCGGGACGCACCTCCGAAGAGCGTATCTTATAGCTTTGTCGATATTTGTACTTTTCTTCTGCCATTCCGATAGTTGGTTAAAAACAAACCGTAAGGTAACGGATTCCTTTCAACCGTTAAAATGGGATCTGATTACCGGGAGTGCTCGAAAGATGGGAAAAATTGGGAGCTTGAGCTCCCAATTTTATAGCTGAAAATTAACCTGCCTGCCAGACCCTGTTGGCCCAGAGTTTAATATCATCAAGGATGATATAGATACTGGGCAGAATTACCAGGGTAATGACTGTTGAAAAAGCGAGTCCGCCCACGATAGCACGTGCCATCGGGAAGTAGGGCGGGCCGTCGCCGCCGATCTGCGTCGTGCCGAAGCAGAGCGGGAGGAGACCCAGAATCGTGGTACCTGCGGTCATCAAAATGGGCCGCATACGGTCTCTGCCTCCTTTGAGGATCGCTTCATCACGGGAATAGCCTTCGGCTCGCAACTGGGTTACGTGGTCGATAAGCACAATGCCGTTGTTAACTACGATCCCCATTAGTATGAGTATGCCGATCATGGCCATAAAGGAGAAGGTGGTACCGGTCATGAAGAAGAACCATAGCACGCCGATAATTCCGAAGAAGATGGAGGTGATAATGCTGGAGGGAAAGAGTACCGACTCGAAAAGCGAAGCCATCACCAGGTAGATCAGGAACATCGCAAGCAGCATGTTGATCATCATCTCATCCATAGCCTGCTGGTCGTTGTTGAAACTGCGGCCGTAACTCCAGCCGTAACCGGCCGGGTAGTTGATCTGGTCCATGACCCCCGCAATTTGCTCCCGGGCTTCATCCATATTGATATCATCCAGGTTGATGGTAATACCAAGGGAGGTCTGGCGGTCCTGCCGCTGTATGGTACGCGGACCCCTGTTGATGCGGAAATCGGCCAGGGATGCCAGCTTCACGGTCTGGTCGCCGCCTACGTTGATAGGGAGTTCTTTAAGGTTGTCAATGGTCTGGCGGTCGGAGTCCTGCATGGCAAGCACCACGTCGATTTCACCGCTTCGTCCGCGTACGCGTCTCAGGTTGGTGCCCCGCATGGAGTTGGAGACCATTCCGGCAATCTGCTGGCTGGAAAGGCCGAAGTTGCGCGCCCGCTGACGGTCAACCACCAGCTGCACCTCTTCGGTACCGGCTTCGGCTTCCGAACGTACGTCGGTAAAGCCGGGCTGGGTTTCCAGCCGCCTTATGACTTCATCGGCCAGGCCTACCAATACCTCGGAAGATTCGCCGATGACGAATACACGCACCTGCTCGTTGTTGTTTCGGCTGGCAAACTCGAAGGATGGTGACCCTATGGTCAGCACCGGTATCTCTTCCTCGATCTCTTTTTTGATCAGCGTAACATCTTTTTCCGCGCTGTCTTCATCGGTCAGGATGATGGTAGACTGGGCAAAATTGCCGGTGTAGTAGGTATAGACCGATTCAATCTCAAACTTGTCTTTGTTTTCGTAGAGATACTCTTCAACCACATCGACCGACTTTTCAACCCGCTCAAGCGTGTAGTTGTCATTTAGATTGTAGAAGAGATAGAGCTCACGGGAGGCCTCATTCGGGAACATATCCACATTCATGAAACCCATAGGCACGGCCGCGCTGATAAGGGTGCCGAGGATCAGAAAAACGGAGGTATACCGGCGCTTCATCAGCCAGGAAAGCAGGCCTTCATACCAGCCTTCCATCTTGTCTATAAAACGTTTTTTATGTACCTGCTCCTGTGGCGGCTTGATCCTGGACGTAAGCAGGGGTATGACCGTAAGCGAAATAAGCAGTGAAGCGGAGAGGGCGATAATAATGCTGATAGCGACATGGTACATCTGCACGGCGATCATGGAAAGCTCGCTGATGATGTTGGGCAGAAATACGATGATGGTGGTAAGGGTACCCGCCGTAA
>CAYWDK010000087.1:0-1391 GCA_964457025.1 uncultured Balneolaceae bacterium
GGTAAGCCACATGCGCCGGGAGGACACGCCGCAGCAGTATAAAGAGACGGAATTCCACTTCCGGGTGCTCGACAGCCCGGTCGTCAACGCCTTCGCGCTGCCCGGCGGATATGTGTATGTGACGCGAGGACTGCTCTCGCACCTTGACAACGAGGCCCAGCTGGCCGTGGTGCTGGGGCACGAGATCGGCCACGTAGCCGCCCGCCACGCTTCGCAGCGTGCATTTGAGCAGCAGATAGGGCAGATCGCCCTGATCGGCGGCGCGGTTGCCGGCGAAGAACTACTGGGTATTCCCGGTGGAAGTATTTTGAATCTCGGCAGCCAGGCCGCGCAGTTTCTCTTTTTGAGCTACAGCAGGGACGATGAGCGCGAATCGGATGAGTTGGGTGTTGAATATGCCGCTATGCAGCACTATGAAGCGGCCGAAGGCGCCAAGTTTTTTGTCTCGCTGGAGCGTATATCCCAACAGTCCGGGCAGACAATCCCCAACTGGCAGTCTACCCACCCCGATCCGGAAGAGCGAGCCGAGACCATACCCCGTATGGCCGAGCAGTGGAGGCAGAGAGGTTACGAACAAACTATAGAAGATACCGACGAGTATATGGGGATGATTGATAATATCATTTACGGTAACAACCCGCGGGAAGGCTTTACACGGGACGGTATGTTTTACCATCCGGATATGAAGTTTCAGTTTCCTTATCCCGAGAACTGGCAGGTGATCAACCAGCGCTCGCTGGTCGCTGTCATCAATCCGGACCGGGACGCCGTTTCGGTGATGAAACTCGACGGGAAGTCCGCCGACCCGCGCGCTTCGGTCAACGAGTTCCTGGAGCAGGAGGGAATCACGACCGTTGAACGCATAGGCGCATCCAACCAGGGGCTACCGGCTTATGCCGCCGTCGCTTCCGGGCAGACTGAAGACGGTACCGAGATCAGGTTCTATGTGTATGCAGTGCAATACAACGGCACCATCTACCGCTTTCTCAACTATACCACGGCCGACCAATACGCCACCTACGAGCCGCAGTTTATGGATATAACGGGAGGCTTTGGCCAGCTGACCGACCGAAATTTTTTGAATATTCAACCTGTTAGGCTACAAACGGTTAGGGCGAACAGGTCGGGATCGTTTGAATCCTTTGTGCCCGAAAACCTGGGCGGGCTGCCCATCCAGGTGACCGCACAGGACCTTGCTATCCTGAACCAGGTGGAACTGGGAGAGACCATCGAGGAGGGGACCTGGCTGAAGCTGCCTCAGCAGTGAAAAAATACTCGTATCTGGTCGGGCCGCTCTGCGGACATTCCGAGGCTTGATTCGATAAATTGCCATTACAATGGACGCGGAGCGTCCGTGATTCGTCCAGCCGCAGAGCGGCAGGACGAGATAG
>CAYWDK010000087.1:1491-7341 GCA_964457025.1 uncultured Balneolaceae bacterium
CCTTATTTTTATCAATAAATCCAATATCTTTGGGCTTCACTGACAAAGCCGAAACTTATTGGATTGTACTCTCATGATTGACCGTTATTCGCGCAAAGAGATGGCCGGCATCTGGTCGCTGGAAAACCAGTTCCAGGCCTGGCTGGAAGTTGAGCTGGCTGCCTGCCGCGCCTGGAGCAAGCTGGGCAAGATACCCGAAGAGGACGTCGAGAAGCTCTATGAAAACGCCTCGTTCGATGTGGCCCGTATCAAGGAGATTGAGAAAGAGACCAAGCACGACGTGGTGGCCTTTACCCGTTCGGTGTCGGAGTCGCTGGGAGAGGAGAAGAAGTGGGTGCACTACGGGCTGACCTCCACCGACGTGGTCGATACCGCCAACGGTTACCGGCTGAAGCAGGCCAACGACATCCTGCGTGATGACCTGGATCACATCATCGATGTACTGGCCAAGAAAGCCAATGAGCATAAGTACACCGTTATGATGGGCCGCACCCACGGCGTGCATGCCGAGCCGACCACTTTCGGACTGAAATGTGCGCTCTGGTATGCCGAGATGAAGCGGAACCGCGAGCGCTTCGAAAAAGCGGCTTCCGACGTGGAATTCGGCAAGATGAGCGGCTCGGTGGGGACTTTTGCCAACATCCCGCCCGAAGTTGAGGAGTATGTATGCGAGGAGCTGGGATTGCAGCCCGCGCCCATCTCTACCCAGACGTTGCAGCGTGACCGTCACGCCCACTATATGAGCACGCTGGCCCTGATCGGTTCTACCATGGAGAAGATGTCCGTGGAGATCCGCCACCTGCAACGCAGCGAGGTCCGCGAGGCCGAAGAGTTTTTCGGCAAGGGACAGAAAGGCTCATCCTCCATGCCGCACAAACGCAATCCGGTGAGTTCGGAAAACATTTCCGGCTGCTCGCGGGTACTGCGCGGCTATATGGTGTCGGCCTATGAAAACATCCCGCTCTGGCACGAACGCGATATTTCGCACTCTTCGGTAGAGCGCATCATCCTGCCCGACGCCACTATCCTGCTCGACTATATGTTGAACCGCTTTGCGGGAGTGGTGGAGAAGCTCACCGTCTTCAAGGACAATATGGAGGAGAATATTTACAAGACCTACGGACTTACCTTTTCCCAGCGGGTGCTGCACATGCTCATCGACAAGGGAATGTCGCGCGAAAAAGCCTATGACACCGTCCAGCCTCTCGCCATGAAGGCCTGGGAGGAGAAAACCATGTTTCGAGAGCTGGTAGAGGCCGACGAAACTGTGCAGGCCAATTTGAATGATGAGGATATCGAAGAGGCCTTCAACCTTGACCATCACACCCGGAATGTGGACCGTATTTTCAAAAGGGTAGGGCTGGAGTAAGTTTTTTTATGGAGAAGCCATTGGAGCTCATATTCTCTGATCAGCCCTTTGAAGAGAAGGTGCTCCATGTCTTTGAATACCAGCTGGAGCACAACCCCGTCTACCGCCGCTATTGTGAGGCACTATTTTGTCATTCCGAACTTGTTTCGGAATCTCAGCAGGAAGCCGTTAAGAGGCAGGAGATCCTGAAACAAGTTCAGGATTACAATAAGGTAGATTTGAGTAAGATTCCCCTTCTCCCCATCCGCGCTTTCAAGGATGCGGAAGTGACGACGCAGCCGGGGGAGGAGCACGAGCTCGTCTTCCAAAGCAGCGGAACTTCGGGCATGGAGCGTAGCGTACATAAGGTCTATCGCCAGGAGTTTTACCGGCAGTCGCTGCTGAACGGCTTCCACCACTTTTATGAGCCGGACGATGCCGTAATTTTGGCCTACACGCCCGGCTATGCCGAAAACCCGCAGTCGTCCCTTATCTGGATGCTCAAGGAGCTTATAGGGCAGGATGCGAGCGGACAGAGCCGTTTCCTGTCGCTGGATGAGCCGCTGAAGCAGCCGGAGGTTGATGCTATTTCAGAATCCGGCCGGCAGCTGATCCTGTTCGGGGCCGCTTTCGGTTTGGTGGACCTTGCAGAGAACTCTTCGGTAAGCTTGCCGGCAAACAGCATTGTGATAGAAACCGGCGGCATGAAGACGCACCGGCGGGAAATGGGACGGGAGGAGCTGCATCGCAAACTGGCAAAAGAGTTTGATTTACCCGTGGAGCGTGTACACTCGGAGTACGGCATGGCGGAACTTCTCAGCCAGGCCTACGCCACCGGCAGTCCCTGGTTCCGCACCCCGCCGTGGATGCAGGTGACGGTTCGTGATCCCGATGACCCGCGGAAGATCCAGCCGCCTTTCAGGGAAGGACTGATCGGAGTCATTGACCTTGCCAACTTCTATTCCTGCTCGTTCCTTCTGACCGGAGACCGCGGAATGGCAGACCGCGACGGACGGTTTCAGGTACTGGGAAGATGGAATCCCAAAGATTTGAGGGGCTGCAACTTTCTTATTGAGGAAGACTGAAGGTAATAAATCCGAAATCCGAATGTTCGAATGTCCGAAACGGCTCCTTACATAGAACAACGCTCCGAATGTTTCGAATTTCGTGCTTTAATGAAATCTGCTTATGAGTGATCTTCAAAATCGTATTGATGCCCTTTTAGAAGCAACAAACAACTGGCTCACCCCCGACAACTACTACCTGAAGGAAGCCATCGACAAGACCGTTAACGAGGGCTACTTCAGCTTTCCGGATGTGAAGCATGCGGTGCTGGCGCTGAAGGATAACCTGGGCCGGCAGGCGTTGGAGGAGTGGGTGGAGCGGAGCGGCCTTTCGGACGACCATGAGGCCGAAGGGCAGAACGTACTCTGCCTCCATGCCGGCAACCTGCCGCTGGTCGGTTTTCAGGATGCACTGGCCGTTTTGTTGAGCGGGGCCACCTATACGGGCAAGATCTCCCGGAAAGATCCCTATTTGCTGCCTACCTTTCTCAATGAAGTGAAGAAGACGGCCGTATGGGACAGCACCGATGTGCAGTGGACCCACCGGCTGGACGATTTCGAAGGGATGCAGAACGACGCCGTCCTTTTTGCCGGCTCGGAAGAGTCGGTCCCGGGCGTGAAGGAGGCGCTGGAGCGCTACAACCTCACCAAAGCGGACAGCCGCTTGCTCATCCGCACCGCCCATTTCTCCATGGCTTATCTGGATAACAGGGATGAGAAGCCTATGAAGGATCTGGCTGAAGCCATCTTCCGCTACGGCGGCAAAGGCTGCCGTTCGGTAGCCGTGGTAGTCGCTCCCTGGCCGCTGGATGAGATCAAATGCGAGTTTACCGATTACATCGAGGCTTTCTGGATGGACAATCCCCAGCACGACAAGCCGGAGCCCAGGCTGCAGCAGCGCTTTGCCTATAATAAGGCCGTCGAACGTCCCCAGGCGTGGCTTGACGATTTTCTGCTGCAGGAAGGGGGATTGGAGCTCGATCAGGATTTCATCTGCTACTGGGTCCAGGGCGACGAGTCCAAAGTAACCGAACTGGCCGAAGAGTTCGGGGAGCAGTTGCAGACTATCTACATCACCCATCCCGATATTGACATTCCGGGCTATGAAGAACGGATTGAGTTCCTTTCCGACGCACAGAGCCCGCCCATCTACTGGAAGCCGGACGGCACAGACGTGCTGAAGTGGCTGAAAAGCAGCGACTAGTATTATTCGTCCATCATTCCCGGAATACTGAGCTTAAGCAGGAAGCAGTAGCAGACATAGAGTCCGATGGGCAGGGTACTCCAGAGCACGTTGGGATTTCGCAACATGGCGCCCATGGGCGGAGGCATTTCATAGAGCAGGACGCCCGGAAGTACTACAAAGAGGAAGAAGGTGACAATCCACCCAAAACGCCGCTCTTCAAACAGCACTTTCAGCATAAAGGGCGTAAAGACTACCGCAGCGACCAGGAAGAGGTAGAAGGTGGCCGTATAGAAGAAGCTGAGCGCAAAGAGGATGGCACCCGGCAGCTCGAAGTTCAGCCACCTGTGCAGTTGCTCCAGCCTGTGATTATGTGTGATTGTAGGGTCCATATCGATGTTTTTGATGTCATCCGGGCACTTGCAACATCGCACCCAGACTCCGGATCCGCAAGTATCCGGTTGATTTTGAGCGCAGGTGTTTGTAAATCATACCCTTTAGGGATGAGATCTTAATTGTTACCAACAATAAAACTCGGGAGGTTTGTATGGTTTCTCTGTTATCTTTGTGGCTGCCCATTGTGCTGTCAGCCGTCGTGATGTTCATTGCCAGTTCCATTATTCACATGATGTTGCCCTACCATAGAAGCGATTTCAAGAAGATGGATAACGAAGGTCGCCTGCTGGAAACGCTTTCCTCGATGAATCCGCCCGCCGGCGACTACCAGGTGCCGCGCTATACCGGTGAGGGAGAGGAGCCGGAGGGCGTGCGTGCCCTGATTACCATATCACACGGCAAATCGCCGATGGGCAAGCTGTTCGTCCAGTGGTTTGCTTACGGACTCATTGTGTCTGCCTTTGCCGCCTACATTGCGGGCCGGGCCCTCGAGCCGGGCGCCGAATACCTGGATGTATTCCGTTTTACCGGGACTGTGGCTTTTGTAGGCTATACACTTGCACTGTTTCACGATTCCATCTGGTACGGCCGGGCTTGGAGCACCACCATCAAGTATATGTTCGACGGACTGGTGTACGCCCTGCTCACCGCCGGCGTTTTCGGATGGCTCTGGCCTGTATAAGAGCCCTTAATTCGCCAGTGCTTCGGCTTCCCTGCCGTTGAGGGCCCGGTTGTAGATCAGGACTTCGTCCAGGCGTCCGTTGAAGTAGTAGAGGTCGCTGTCGAAGCCGACGTTGCCCATGCGGAAGGGGGTGGAGTGGTCGCCGATGCCACCGGTATATTCGTTGTCTTCTTCGGTCAGTTCGGCAATTTCACCGTCCAGGTAGACGCTCAGGCTGTCCCCGTTGTAAACGGCAGTGACGTTGGTCCAGCGTCCCGCGACAAGAGGGGCATCGGTCTGCACCGCCATGCCGTCGATCTGCCACTGGATACGGCGCGTATCGGGCCGGATGAGCAGCAGGTAGCCTTTTCCGCTGTTTCCGGATGGCGTCCATTTGCCCGCGATGGCGTCCCAGCTCCCGGTGCTTTGAGGGTAGATCCAGGCTGAGACGGAGACCGCCGACTGTACTTTCAGGGGAGCGACGTCGCCGATCTGTATATAGTCGCTCTGCCCGTTGAACGACATGGCGCGGTTAGCCGTGCCGCTTCGGTCGGGGGCGGGGGCCGTTTGTCCCACGATAATGCCGTTGTTGCCGAAGGAGCTCATGTCGGAGGCGTTGCCGTTAAGCGGGTACCAGGCTACCAGCCCGCGGTTGAGGTCGATGGTTTCTTTAGGCTCGCCTCCGCCGGAGTCGCTTACGGGCTCACAGCTGACAAAGAGGAAAATCACGGCGAGGGTAAGGCAGGCGGCAACTAGATTCTCTTTCATGGGATGGTGTTGATGATATTGGTTTCGGCCGGAGTTCGGCAGACCGAATTACGTCAAATTCCCCTTCATTTGCAACGGACTTCTATCCCTCGGTAAAGAGGATGGTGACCAGCAGGATGGTATTCTCCTTGACGTTGTAGGAGAAAGGTTCCTTCTTTTTCAGGTAGAGCCAGTCGCCTTCTTTCATGTCACTCTCTTTCCCGCCGACCGTAAATAGGGTATTGCCCCGCAGGCACTGCACCGACATCTCGCCTTCCACACTGTGTTCGGTTATTTTCTTGCCCTCGGGAAGGGACATGCGAATCACCTCCATGTCTTCGGTCTTGACCAGGGCGTAGGAGGCGTCCACCTTCATATCACCCTTAAGTGTTTCCAGATTGATGAGTTCTCCCGATTCTACATGTCCCTGGTTCATGGCATCCTCCGTTTT
>CAYWDK010000088.1:0-3048 GCA_964457025.1 uncultured Balneolaceae bacterium
GGATGTCCATGGTTTGACGGGAGAACCGTTTTAATGTACTAAAAAAATAGCAACGATTAATGGGGCTTTTTCAAGGTTTTATACATCAACCGACCTATACTGTTTCCCCACAAACGTGGTATTTTTTCACACATTGTGCCGAAGCTAAAAAACCGGCTTGCCTGCCCTGGCCGAACGGAACTTGTCGATGGCAAGAAATACCGGGGTAAAGAGGGAGACAATCAGGATCATGGAAGCATGGGTAATGGTGGCATAGGCAAGGCCCGTGACGGCTGGGACGGCAAAGAGGACCAGCAGCGACTGCTTCACAAAGTAGTGATAGGTACCGATACCGCCCGGAGAAGGAATAGCAATGCCGATAGCCGATATGACGGTAATCACAAGAGCATCCAACATATTTAGGTCGTACACCTGCTGCATATCGAACATCCAGAAGGGGATATAGGTCATCAGGGTATAGCCGAGCCAGATCAAGAGGGTGTAGGTCACGAAAAGCCACCAATTTTTTACCTTGCGGGCGGAGAGCAATCCGTCACGGAACATCTTCAGTGCGTCTTCAATGCGTTCCACCCAAACACCGACTACTTCAAAGTGGCGGCCCAGCCAGCGAAATAGTTTGACGGCCCCGTATGCCAGCCCCCCCAGTAGAGCGATGCCTCCTGCCACCCAAAGAGCGGAAATCAGGCTAAAGCCATCCGTAAAAAAACTGACCGTTTCTTCACCGAAAATCTGGGTGAGTAATGAGAGGTCTGAGATGAGATAGACCGACACAACTATCATCAAAAAACCCATGGTCGCCAGGTCAATAATCCGCTCCAGTACGATTGTTCCCATCAGTTTGGAGGAGCTGAGACTCTCCCTTTTGGCTACATATACCGGCCTGGTCACTTCTCCGAGTCTGGGGCCCACAATGTTCAACAGGTAACCCATCATAACACCGGAAATCATGGTGATCCGGTCCAGCCCTTTCTTGTCATGCTCTACCAGCAAACGCCACCGCTCAGCCCGCAATATATGGCTGCAAAGGGAGGTAAGTGCCAGCGGCAACAGCCAGCCAAAGCTGATATTCTGCGAGTATTCCCACACCTCCCGGAGACGAACATTGCGGAAGGCGAGCCATAAGAATACCCCGCCGATGAGTAGTGCCAGACCTATTTTAAGGGCTCGTTTTACCATTACTAATTTCGCATGTCCACAATCTCTGCTCCCTCGGGATAATCGAGGTGGAACATCCCTTCCTCGAGGGGTACGAAGCTCCCGTTCTCAAATGTGGTCGTAATCCGGTTGTCCGCCTGGTCCACTGCAAAGATGTTCAGCGGAATCAGCTCCCGGCTCAGCGAGATCTCTACCCTTTTGAAAACGGCAAAGGGGTCTTCCGAGCTAAGCGTAATAAAAACCTTCCCGTCCCTTCGCTCCTGACTTTCAATGACATAGGTCGAATCTGCGCCATTGAGAATGCGGGATGGTGCAAAGTCGTCTTCCGCCGGCTCATAGGTGCTGATGATGACCCGGTTCCGGTTGTCGTCAAATACCATTGATGTTTCTCCGTCGACCACTACCGACTGGTTCTGGGTCCTCACTTTGTACTTGTCTCGCCCCACCCAGATAGTTCCCTTGCTTGAGGTAGAGTCTCCGGTATAGGAGTCTTCGTAACTGTGCACAAACTCTGCCATGAAAATTTCCCCCTGCTCGAAACGGTTCTTCAGCCGGTCAAAAGCTGTTTGCTGGGCAAAAGAAGGAATGGCAATCAATACTGAGAAAAATAATAATACGGCTGTCAGAATACGTGGCATGCTATCGCTCAAATTCGTCAAGTTCATCCAAAAGGGTTTCTAATTCTTCTTCGTCATCAACAAGGACTTCGCGGGCAGTGCTCCCCTGGTAAGGGCCCACAACACCGGCATTGTACAGCTGGTCAATGATACGTCCTGCACGGTTGTATCCTATCTTCAGCTTGCGCTGCAGCAGCGATACCGAGCCCTGCTGGTGAAGCACTACGATTTTCGCAGCCGCTTCAAAGTATTCGTCGATATCCTCCAGCGGATCCGGGATGTCACTGACGGCATCCTCATCCTGTATAACGGGCAGATGGTACGGATGCTTGTATCCACGCTGATTTCCGATGAAAGCAGTAATGTTTTCCACCTCTTCGGTTGACACGAAAGCATTCTGAATACGCGTCATGCCCCCGCCGTTGGTAAACAGCATGTCGCCGCGGCCCACCAGCTGGTCGGCACCGCCGGTATCCAGAATAGTGCGCGAATCCACTTTGGAGGCAACCTGGTACGCAATTCGTGCCGGGAAGTTGGCCTTGATGGTACCGGTAATAACATTTACCGAAGGACGCTGGGTAGCTACTACCAGGTGAATACCCACGGCACGCGCGAGCTGCGCCAGGCGGGCGATAGGCTCTTCAATCTGCTTGCCCGCCGTCATCATCAGGTCGGCCAGCTCGTCGATAATGACGACTACATAAGGGAGGTGGCGGTGGCCCAGCTCCTCGTCCAGCTCGCCGGCTTCAAATTTCTTGTTGTAATCTTTGATATCGCGGACCATCGCCATCTTGAGCAGGTCATATCGCTCGTCCATCTCTTTAGTCAGGCTTTCAAGCGTGTCCTGCGCCCGGCTGGTGTCGGTCACGATAGGCTCGTCCGCATCCGGAAGAACCGCAAGAAAGTGGTTCTGGATGTTACGGAAAAGTGAGAGCTCGATCTTTTTCGGGTCGATCAGTACAAACTTAAGATTGTCGGGATGACATTTGTAAAGCAGGCAGGTGATGATGGTATTGATACCTACCGTCTTACCCGAACCGGTGGCACCGGCTATAAGCAGGTGAGGCATCCGCGTCAGATCCACCATAAACACTTCGTTCTCGATCGTTTTCCCAAAAGCGACCGGCAGCTCCATATCGGTCTCAACAAACTTCTTGGTATTGATCACCGACTTGATGTAAACCGTCTCCCTGGAACTGTTCGGCACTTCGATACCTACCGCCGAACGGCCGGGAATGGGAGCTATGATACGAAGTCCGTGAGCAGCCGTCGCCAT
>CAYWDK010000088.1:3058-7158 GCA_964457025.1 uncultured Balneolaceae bacterium
CAGGTCGTTGGCATAGCTTTCAATCTTGCTGATCTTGACGTCGGGCGCCGGTTCCAGCTCATAAAGCGTTACCGTCGGTCCCACAATGGCGTTGATACTCAGGATCTCGATCTTGTGACGCTTCAGCTTGTCGAGGATGATACGCTTGTTCTCCTTGATCTCCTCCAGATCCACTTCATTCCCTTCATGTGGCGGGGTATCCAGGATGTCGATGGTCGGGAATTTGTACTTAATTTCGGGGACTTCCTTCGCCTTGTCTTTATTCTGCTCTTCGAGCTCATGGGCATCAGCCTCTTCCTCACCCTTGCCCACATAGACGGAAACCTCTACATCATCTTCCTCATCATCTACTACTTTGTCGGCTTCTTTTTTGTCGATGATGGCCCGCTGGCGCTGGTCAAGGGTCTTTACCTCTTCCTGCTGGCGACGCATGCGTTCCCTGTCTTCTTCCTGCGAACGCTCGATCTTTTCCTCTATAGACTCTTCCACTCCGGCTTCCTGTTTCGGCTCGTCATTTTGAGGTTTGGAAAATGCAGAAGAAGCGGTAGCCTGCTGCGACGTGGCCTGGCGCTCGGCCCGGCGTTTGGCTTCGATCTCTTTTTGCTCCTCCTTTTTGCGGGCTTTTTCTGCCCTTTTACGCTCACGTTCTTCACGGCGTTCTTCCAGCTTTTCCTTCCACTCGGCAATCTTGACTTTAAAAAAGTCAACTGTCCGCTGCAGGTCACGGTCCAATAGCATCAGCACGGTGACAACAAAGAGCACACCCAAAATTACAATGGAGCCGATACCCGTAATATTCTGCAATATGCGGGACATATAGATGCCCGACGAGCCATTCCACGTAGAAGAGTACCACGCATACTCATTATAAAACCAGCCGAGAATGGTAGAAAGCAGCACCATCGTCCAGATGCCATAGGCCGTAGGCCAGAGCATCTGCTTTACGTCTTTGCCACGAAATACCGTCCAGCCATATCCCACGATAATGATGGGAATAATAATGCTGGTATAGCCGAACAGCTGGTAGACAAAAAGATAAGAGAGATAAGCCCCGACCACACCTAGTCCGTTTTGAATACGAAGGGCCGGCCCTTCGTCTACCGAAAGCAGGCTATCGCCAGAAAGAGATTGTATCAGGGCATAATCGGCCGAGTGGTAGGTAACGATACTGAGGGCAATCAAAGCGCCTATAGCCATAATCAGTATCCCCAGAATCTCCAGTTTGCGGGATTCTGACAAGCCGCTTATGAGTGTTCCCGAACTACTATTTTTTGCCATGGAAATCTGTGATAATTCCTTCGTTTAGAACGGGCAGTACGTTCATCTTGCCCACCGTACTGCAAAAAGCAAGATCATCTCCGCCCACGATGCCCTTAAGGCGGACAGCGTGGTTCGAAGCCTGTACGGTTCCTTCTATATCATTACCAAATTTTTCGTAAAGGCCAAAGGCCACTTTTGCGCCGTCCAGTGCACTTTCGGGTAATTCACCTTTTGTAAGTTCGTAAATTATGTTACCAGCACAAAGTAAATCTTCCAGCGACAGGCGCCCTCTCCAGCCGGCGCAAACCAGTACCACATCCTTGTGTTTTCTTAGTTCAGCTACCACGGTCTTCAGGTTAAGGAAGCTTCCCACCATAACTTTTTCCGCCATCGATGACCGGCTTAGCGCTTTAGTCCCGTTGGTCGTATTGAGGATAATTGTTTTGCCCTTGACTACACTGCTGTCGTACTCGAGGGGGGAATTACCGAGGTCAAAGCCCTGGATCTTCTCGCCGTCCTTTTCCCCGCAAAGCAGGAAGTTGGGAGAGTCCATATTCTGGGCGATTTTACTTGCTTCGCCCATATCCTCTACGGGTATCACACCCTTGGCCCCGTTGTGCAGGGCCGTGACTATGGTGGAACTGGCCCGCAGTACGTCGATCATTACCGCAGTCTTGTCCCTAAGCTCCTCTTCCTGAAAAGAGGTTGCTGCTGAATATACTTCAAGAGTTTGATTCATGGATGTGTTGCTCTCCTTTATTGCTTCGGCAGAGTACGGCTGCTAAAAGTCGAAGCCTCTGCCTTCTTTTAGACCTTTATTATTTTTATTTCTTCTTGATGAATGGAGGGCTTGTAATTTCGGCTTCCGCTCTTCTGTTTCTAATCTCTACCTGAACCTTTGTTCCCTCTTCAGCATAGGATTTCTTAACGTAACCCATGCCGATATTCTTGTCGAGCGTTATCGACCGTGAGCCGCTGGTCACAAAACCGATCTCATCACCATCATTGTCAAATATTTTATAGCCGGATCGCGGGATAGAACGGGGATCATCAATCACAAAACCGGTCAGTTTTCGGCTGATGCCCTCTTCTTTGGCTTTTTGGATGGCATCCTTGCCGATAAAATTCTCCTTGTCCAGTTTTGTAAGCCACCCCAGCCTTCCTTCCAGCGGATTGGTATCTTTGGTAATGTCATTGCCGTAAAGCGCGAAGCCCATCTCCAGGCGCAGGGTATCCCGGGCTCCCAGCCCGCAGGGCTCGATACCGAACTCCTCACCGGCTTCCATAATAGCATTCCAAACCGCTTCGGGATCAACCTGCTCTTTACCGAAATATAGCTCAAAACCTTTTTCTCCCGTATAGCCGGTCGCGGAAAATACAACCTGATCAAAACCGGCCAGGGTACCCACCTTATAATTGTAGAATTTTATATCGGACAGGTCGGTATCAGTGAGTTTCTGAAGGGTCTTGACCGATTTAGGTCCCTGTACCGCCAAAAGGCAGGTCTCCGCGGAATTGTCGGCAACCTCCGCATCAAAGCTGTTGTTCGAGGTGATCCAGTCGAAATCCTTTTCAATATTGGCCGCATTTACAACCAGGATGTAGCCGCCCTCTTCAAGGCAGTACACCAGCAAGTCATCCACGATGCCGCCGTCTTCATAACACATAGCCGAATATTGTGCCTGTCCGGCCTCTAGTTTCGAAGCATCGTTAATAGTCACATATTGCACCAACTCCAACGCTTCGGGGCCGTGTACATAGAACTCGCCCATATGGGATACGTCGAACATGCCAACGGCATTACGGACGGCATTATGCTCCTTCTTGATGCTCTCATACTGCACGGGCATATCCCATCCGCCGAAGTCGATCAGTTTGGCGCCCAGCTTTTCGTGAATTTCATAAAATGGAGTTCGCTTCAACATTCCTCAAAATTTGTCATAATTATTATTGCGAATGGAGATCGGAGGGGCATTCATTCCAGCCTCCAGCTTCTAACTTTCAACCTCCAATATCCAGCCCCGAAGTTAACCATTTCTGCATAGAATGAAGAATGAATTCTCCGGCCCAATTCTTCGTTTAGCATCTGCACCTAAATCCTTATCTTAACGGCTCTGAATAAGAACCGACTAACCGCCGATTTTACCGAATGTCTATTAACAAGCAACAAGTCCGAACAGCCCTTACCCATGTGATGCATCCGCATATGGATAAAGACCTGGTCACCCTCGATATGATCGAAGACCTGGTCGTGCAGGATAAGTTCATCACCTTTACCATCGACCTGCCCGAAAAAGATCCCAAGCTGGAAAACAAACTGAAAGAGCTCTGCAGCGACGCCATCCATAAATATGTGGACAAAGAAGCCGTGCTGGATATTACCACGGCCGTGAATATCTCCAAGTTTAAAGAAGACGGAGAAGGAGAATCTGGCCAATTCCCGGGACAGGGCCATCGCAAAAAACAGCAGCAAGATGAAGAGCCGGGCGAACTGCTTGGCGGCGTGGACAATGTGATCGCCGTCGCTTCCGGCAAAGGAGGGGTCGGCAAATCCACCGTAGCCGTAAACCTGGCCTGCGGACTAGCGCGCACCGGCGCCAAGGTCGGCCTGCTCGACACCGACATCTACGGTCCCAGTATCCCCACCATGTTCGGCACAAATGAGCGGCCCAACATTACAACCAAAAAGAAGCTGGTTCCCCTTGAAAAGCATGGAGTGAAATTCCTTTCTATGGGACTGCTGGTAGATCCCGACCAAGCCATGATCTGGCGCGGGCCCATGGTGACCAGCGCCGTCAAGCAGTTTATGCAGGAAGTGGAGTGGGGCGAGCTCGATTATC